>DATCVI010000178.1:0-34485 GCA_036566925.1 Stenotrophomonas sp. | reverse complement strand
GGCGGTGCGGTAGTGGACCTGGGCGGCGGGCTGGGCCGCGATAGCAGGAACCGTACTGCCCAACGTAGCGGCAGCAAGCAGAAGACTTTGGAGGTTCATGGCAGATCTCGCGTGGGAGGGAGGCTGAACAAAGTAACTGGTAAACGTAACATTTAGAGGTTAAGTGCGGGCGCAGTGTGCGCCAGTCGTGATAACCTGTCAATCGGGTTTTTCAAGGTTACTCGCCATGCGAGCTGTTAAACCGCCTGCCGGCAACGGCGGGAAGCCGGACGCTCCACAGGTCGGGGACCACCTGGCACTGGATCTGCTGAACACCGAGGCGCTCAGCCGGGGAGAGGCGATCGATCACTGGGAGAGCGGGGAGGATGTGCACCGTTGGCTGGTGCGGCAGGGCGTCGCTTCGGCAGGCGAGCACACGCCGTCGGACCTGCTGCAACGCGGCCGCGACCTCCGGAACGCCGTGCGGAAAGCAATCGCCGCGCGCAAGGCAGGCGAACCGTTCGATGTGCAGCCGCTCAACGTTCACCTGGAGGCGTATCTGACCTCGCCGCGGCTGCAGCGGGATACGTCGGGCGGGTTGGCGATTAACCATGTACCCGCCAATGGGACGGCCGCGTCGCTGCTCGGCCCGGTGGCCGAAGCCGCGGCGCGTCTTCTCGCGGATGGCGACTTCGCGCTGGTCCGGCAGTGCGAGCATCCGGACTGCATCTTGTGGTTCTACGACCGCACCAAGTCGCACAAGCGGCGCTGGTGCAGCATGGCCCAGTGCGGCAATCGCCATAAAGCGACGCGCTTCAGAAATCGCAGCGTCACGTAATCTTCAAAGACCTAGCCAAACCATACGCTGCGCCAAGGTTCATGATGAGAATACCTGGGTGCGAAGACACACTGGTAACAACGAGAGAATTCGGTGGACGCACCATGAAAGATCGAGCGAGCCCGTCCATGCAGAACGTTTCCCCCATTCTGGAAAACCTAGTGAGCGTCCACAGCATCGCTCGCAGCTGGAGCGGTGTGAATGCGCTCCTGACAGACTTCACCTGCTCGGGTCGCGTAATGTACGAGGTTCCTCACCAGGAGAATGCCCGGGTCGGCATGATCCTTGAGGAGGTGGGCGAGCATCGTTCAGAGCCCAGGTTAAAACGCTCGATGGCGTGCACGGTCGATTACAGGCCGAAGCAGTTGAACTTCGTCCCGGCGGGCATGGACATCTGGGGCTTCAGCAAGGACATCCGCTATGCAAGGGACATACGCGTCTCGTTCGACGCGAAAGAACTCGCCGAACACTGCCATCTCAAGCACACGGATGCTGCGTCCGTACCGGATCTCCGATTCTCGGACGAGAAGCTGTCGACGTTGATGCAACTCATCGCAGACGCCGTATCTGATCAGGATGCCGGCGACCAGCTCTACGGCGATGGCCTGATCACCGCGTTCGCCGCGAGATTCTTCTCCCGCAGCAAGGTCGTGGCACGGGGACCGTCAAGACTCTCTCCCGTGCAGTTGCGAAACGCCATCAGCTATCTGGAGGCACGTATGCCGCTCCGGGTCGAGCTCGCCACCCTGGCTTCTCATGCAGGGCTTTCGCCGTATCACTACAGCCGGGCATTTAGGGCGTCTACGGGACTGGCGCCCTATCAATGGCAACTCCGATCCAGGATCCAGCACGCACAAAGCCTGCTCCTGACCACGAGCGCCTCACTGGAAAGCGTAGCCGAGGCGACAGGATTTGCGGACGCTGTGCATCTCGGCCGGACATTCCGAAAACTCACTGGCGCGACACCCGCAGCATGGCGCCGGGATCGCCGCTCCTGACAGTGCGGCATCGGACGCCCGCGCGGCAGCATGACGCCTCCTGAGATCCGACAGCAATTTTGAACTGTTTCCAGCAAGAACGGCCAGTGTCAAACACGTCCGCAGACGGGATACTGGTGACGGATCTTGGCATGGCCAAGCCGTCAACCTGGTTCCGCGTGTGCCTTTCGCAAGGCGCTTCCCGGTGCCTCTCATCGACAGGATCGACATGATCAGCTTGATTGGAAAACGCGCACTGGTGACCGGCGGCGCTCGTGGCATCGGCGCGGCCATCGTAACCGCTCTGGCAGAAGGTGGCGCCGACGTAGCGTTTACCTATCGCGCGTCGGCCGACAAGGCGCGGGCATTGGCCACCTCGATCCACGGTACCGGACGGCGTGCCATCGCCATCCAGGCGGATAGTGCAGAGCCGGGAGCGATCTCGCGCGCTGTCGCAGAAGCCGCCGACGTCCTGGGCGGGCTCGACATTCTCGTGAACAGTGCGGCGATCGCCCATAACGGGACGATCGAAGATCTCGATATGGACGAATACCAACGTCTCATGGATACGAATGTGCGAGGTCCCGTCCTCTTCTCCAAGGCGGTGATACCGCACCTGGCGGCGGGTGGCCGAATCATCACGATCGGCTCCGGCTTGTCCGAGCGCGTCCCGTTTCCTGGCGTGACCGCCTACGCGATGACGAAAGCCGCGCTGGTCGCATTCACCCGCGGTCTGTCGCGGGAGCTCGGTCCCAAGGGCATCACTGTGAACCTGGTGAACCCTGGTTCCACCGACACAGACGCCAATCCAGCCGATGGTCCTGCGGGCGACTTCCAGCGCGGGATGACGTCGCTTGGCCGATTTGCACGACCACAGGAGATTGCCTATGCGGTCGCTTTCCTAGCGAGCTCCGGTGCTGGCGTTATCACCGGGGCGTCCCTAACAGCGGATGCAGGAGCACTTGCATAGCCAAGATTGCGTGTACCACGTGAATCAGATACTACCCTTCATCCAAACCGGAACCATTTCACAAATCGACTCGATCCACCCATCTGCCGATGTCCGCTTCTGGCCGAAAGCGGTCATTGGCGTAGGGCGGCTGCCTCGGCCAGAGGTGGTGTCCGCTTTTAGAATCTTTGCGGTCGTTAACTCTGAGTCTGCACATGGAGAGGCGCATGCGCTTGGTGCTGAAATCCCTGTTGGCAGCAACAGTCTGGGCCACTATTTGGGCCGCGTTAGCCTTGATCTTGGGGTTGATCCCGGGCGTACAAATGGGAGTGCTCCTGCTGGCGATGCTCCCTTTGTGGATGCTCAATGATGCGGGGGTGGAAGGTCTGGGTCACGTCCGGAGTGGTTTTTTCATTCCGACTGAGCAGGGCTTGGCTGTGGCACTGGGCGTTTTCTGGGTGCTCTGTCTGGTTCTAATGTGGGTTGTGATGTTGCTTAAGGCCTTGTGGCGGGGCCCGTCGACCGAGGAGCCCTGGTGGAAGAAGAGCGATCGCAGATGGTGATGGGCGGTGACGCTCGACCGGAATAGAGCCGCAACGCAAGGCGCGACCGATGCGTGCCTTGAGTTTTCGGAGAGCAGGGCAGTTGATCGAGCGTGCGGCGATCAGGTGGCCATGCGGCCGGGCGGCTACGTCCGCAGTGGGCGGTGCTAAGGTCCGCTTTCGACCCGGAGCGGATCTGCGACCGTCCCCAGCGAGTTGCTGGCTTGCCCATTCGGTCTTAACGCGAAAGAATGCTTGCAAGCCGACGCCGCGCCGCTGCGTGGCCAATCTAGGCGTTAGACAAATGAAAGAAGCCACCCGCTACCTGGCAAGAGCAGTAGTTTCGTTGGTTATCTTTTGCCCATTGGTGCTATGGATATCTCAACTTCTGCCGCAGCCCTCTAACCAAGAGTTTCATGACTTCATGCTCGTATCTATGGGCATGGCATTCGTTCCATTTTTCTTGGTCCTAATATGCATTGCTGCCGCACTCGGCATTCTCGCCTTCGTCTCGGTTGGCATTGCCATGATTCTGGTGCCGAAGCGAAAAGTAACCGTTCTTGAGGCGTGGCAGCGAAAAAGTGAGCGCGACCGTCGCCGACACCGCATGTAGGGGCACGAAGCTCCCGAGACTGGTGGCTAGAGTGGTGACTTGATCGCGATCATTCTTGCGCCGCTTTGCGCGATCATGATGGGCGGCGCAGCGGCGTCGCTCATGGCAGGCCCGCTCAAGCCACGCATGTCCGCTCCTGGCCGAAAGCAGACATCGACAGGTAAAAGTCTAGGAATGGTCATCGGAGGAAGGAACAGACGCCTTTCGACCCGAAGTCGACTTCGGTGGTTGCTAAAGCAATCCTCAAGGAGCGGCGGCCGGTACTGCAGCGCACGCAACTGCTGGTGCACAATGTGGCGTCTCGAATAGATCTGGACGCATCATGGATATTGAAGCCCTTCTAAGTGCGGCTTTGCGCGAGGCAGGTTACGGCCCGGACGCCATAGGCTCGGCGATGCCAAGAATCGTGCGCATTCTGGAGGCTGAGGATGTGCGTATCGAGATGGGTCGCAGCCTGTCGCGCAAGGAGCGCGACTACGTGCGCCTTCAGCTCGAGCTTGGACTTAGCGTGCCGGAAGTCGTCGCAGGTTTGAAAAAGTGAGTGACAGCGATGCGCGTTGCGGGCCCGGTAACTCGCGCCGCTCATCACGGCGCCACTTCATTCCCACTCAAACCCAAATCCCAAGCCAGATGCGCCAACAGCGGGTCTGCGGCCGCCGAGCTGGCAGGCAGGGCAGCAGCGAGTTGCGCTAGTTCGCGGCGGGCGGCGGCTTCCAGCGTTGCCAATGCGGTGTTGCTGGCTACGTGGCGCGGTGCGTGGGTCGCGGCAGGAATGTCGGTCATCGGCAGGGGCACGAGACTAAGTTCGAGGATGGGCTAAACACAAATCCCCGGCCGAAGCCGGGGATGCGTGCGCTGCTTGCTGGTTCAGAACAACTCGACGGTGCCGGCGCCCATGGTCTGCTGGGAGACGGGCTTGTGCGGCGGGCGTTCCCATTCCTGGCGCATTTCGCGCAGGCGGGTGCCCAGGCGCTGCAGGGCTTGCACCAGGTCGCCGTCGAAGACGCCGCCGCTGCGGTGTAGCAGTTCCTGCAGGGCCACGGCTTCGCGGTTGATCGCGGTCAGGCGGTCGAGGTGGGTGTGGACGCCGCTCAGGGTCTGGGTGGCGATGTCTTCGAATTGCAGGGCGCGAACGGCTTCGGCGACGCTGCCGTCGATGGCGCGGGCGCAGTCGGAGATTTCGCGCATGCCTTCGCCCAGGGAGGCGTTGATGGCGGCGACGTTGTCGAGCATGGCCGCCGCTTCGTGGCGCGCTTCGCGCGAGCGGTCTTGGTGGCGCGAGGCCATCTGCGAGACGGTGTCGCGCACCTTGGAGATGGATTCCTTGGAGCTGTGCGCCAGTTTGCGGATCTGTTCGTTGAACGTGGTCGAGCGTTCGGACAGGTTGCGCACTTCGTCGGCGACTACCGCGAAGCCGCGGCCTGCTTCGCCGGCGCGGGCGGCTTCGATGGCGGCGTTGAGGGCCAGCAGGTTGGTCTGGTCGGCAATCGACTTGACGTCTTCGAGCAGGGCGAAGATGCCGTCGAGGTGCTGCGCCATTTCGTCGATGTGGTTGACGGTGGTGCTGCTCTGGCCGCTCACTTGTTCGAGGGCTTCGACCAGTTGCTCCATCCGCGAGCTGGCGTGTTGGGCGAAGCGGGCGACGTCGACGCCGGCGCTGCCGTCTTCGCCGGCGCGGTCAACGATGCGGGCCAGCGCGTGGCTCTGCTGGCGCGATTTGCGATTCATCGCTTCGAAGCTGTTGCCGAGGCCGGAGACGGCCTGGCGAATCAGTTCGCGGGCGCGTTCGACTTCGGAGCGGGAGCCTTCGACTTCGTTGGTGACGAAGTTGCGCAGTTCGCCCAGCAGTTGGTCCTGTTCGCGCAGGACGCGGGCTTGGTCGGGGTGGCGGCGGCCTTGCGACCAGACGCTCCAGGCGGCAAAGCCCAGCCAGCTCAGGGTCATGGTGACCAGGATGGCCCAGCGGACGAAGCCCGGGAAATCGAGGGCGACGGCGAGTGGGAACAGGAGGGTCAGGACCAGGGGTGCGGCCAGACGAATCAGGGGGCGTGAGTACATGGTCGTTCTCGGCAGAATCACGATTGCTGTATCGGCCGGGGGTGGTGGCTCTTTAGCGCTGGGGTTTTTTTGGGGTGGGTTGTTCAGGTTGTTCTTGGTGGGTTCGTTGATGGTGGCTTCGGTGGGGCGGCCTGTCGTTGCTGTCGGCTTGGCGGCCGCGGGCTATGCCCTAACAGTGACGCAAAGGGCGCGCGTCTCTGCCAGGGCATAGCCCACGGCCGCCCTCGGGAGCGCTGGGGGGGAGGTTGAGGCGCCCTGGGCTTCTCTTGTGACCGGCGAGGCGAGCTTTGAGATTCCGCGATTTTCCGCATGTACGCGTGAGGTGGGCGCCCCATAGATTGGTCCGGGATGAATAGACATTCATCCGCCTACAGCGGCGTCAAGGACTCACAACCTGGAGTGGTGGAAATGCGCGAACTCACTGACGAAGAAATTGCCATGGTCAGCGGCGGGATGAACTGGGGGGCTGTATACGGCAGCGCTGCCGCCGGAGTGATCGGCGGTGCGGTTGCGGGAGTCGTCGGCGGGCCGGCGGGGATGGGCATCGGTGCTATCGGAGGCGCACTCACCGGTGGGCTTGGCGCCATCTTTTACCAACTCAACGCCAGTTGATTCTGTGATCTAGCATCGGCTCGGAGCTGCCGGTGCGTTGCCGGTAGCTCCGAGGTTGGTTGCTGTGGGAGAACGTTTTGAATACTTTTTACAAGGCCCTTCTGACGACTGTCGCAATGAGCGTGCCAGGCGCCATCGTCATAGCGTTGCTAGTCGCTGTGGGGGTGCCGCAGTGGTTCGCCATGGTTGTCTGCGTGGGCCTGGTGGTGGCTACGGGGCTGTATGTCCTTCGAAACGGCGAGGGCTGGGACCCTTAGCGCGATTTACCGCAACGCGCGGTCTACGGCTTCAATCATCGCGCGCTTGCCGAACAGGAAGTCCCACAGGCTGCCGCCCATTTGCCGCCACAACACGGCCGAGCGAACGGCTGCGAGCAGCAGGGCGCGGATTTCGTCGACTACGCCGGCTTGGCCCAGGTAGTGCGGGTTGCCCTGCACCATCACGCGCGGTTTCAGGTGACTGATGGTGTCGGCGTAGAGGACGCCCAGGGTGCTGAGGACGTCGGGGTGGCCGCTGTCGTCGAGGGTTTGGGCTTGGTCGGCGGCTTTGCGGATGCCGGCCAGGACGGCGGTGACGGTGGCGGGGTCGCGCACGAAGCGGCGTTCTAGTTGCAGGACGGCCAGGGCCAGGCGCGGCAGGACTTCGTCCTGGGCCTGGTTGCGAAAGTAGTTGTGCAGCAGGCGCAGGCCGGGGGCAAGTTGCTCGCGCGAGCCGTAGACGGCTTCGGGGGAGTCGGCGTCGATGCGGAAGACGCTGTCCATGGCGGTGCGCACGCTGGCAGCTTCGGAGTGCCCGGTTTCGGCGATGCGCCGTACTTGTTGCAGGGCTTGGGCGATGCCCGCCAGGGCGAGTACGCGGTTGTCCATGGGGGCGGTCATCGAGCCGATACCTCGGTTGCAAAGGAAGAAGATGTCATGGATTGCGGCATGGGTGCGTCGGTGTGCGCGATCACTGCGCCGCCGAGGCATTCGTCGCCGGCGTACAGCACCAGCGATTGGCCCGGGGTGACGGCGCGCTGCGGGCGGGCGAAGTGCACGTCGACGCAGCCGTCGTCGCGTACTTGCACGGTGCACGGTTCGTCGGGTTGGCGATAGCGGGTCTGGGCGGTGCAGTCGAAGCGCTGGGCGGGTGGGGCACCGGCGATCCAGTGGGCGGTTTCCGAACGCAGCTGCTGCGAGAGCAGCCAGGGGCTGTCGCGGTCCTGGTCGACGTAGAGGAGGTTGTTGGCGACGTCCTTGCCGACGACGTACCACGGGGCGGCGGCGCGGCCGCGGACGCCGCCGATGTTCAGGCCTTCGCGCTGGCCCAGGGTGAAG
The DNA here is from genome assembly GCA_036566925.1 of Stenotrophomonas sp. Lineage (GTDB taxonomy): Bacteria > Pseudomonadota > Gammaproteobacteria > Xanthomonadales > Xanthomonadaceae > Stenotrophomonas_A. The sequence continues at coordinate 26,601 of DATCVI010000178.1, read as the reverse complement.
TAGAAGACGCCGGGGTGGTCGGCGATGCGCACGCCGTGAGGGTCGCGGATTTCGCCGGGCCGGGCCGGCAGGTAGCGGCCCAGGAACTCGCGGAAGTCGCGTTCGCCGATGAAACAGATGCCCGTGGAGTCTTTCTTGGCGTGGGTCGGCAGGCCGGCTTCGCGGGCGATGCGGCGCAGGTCGGATTTGTGCAGGTCGCCGATCGGGAACAGGGTGGCCGCCAGTTGCGCCTGGCCGAGCTGGTGCAGGAAGTAGCTCTGGTCCTTGCCGGTGTCGGCGCCGCGCAGCAGCCGCCAACGCCCGCCTTCGTGGGCGATGCGGGCGTAGTGGCCGGTGGCAATGCGCTCGGCGCCCAGTTCGCGTGCGGCGTCGAGGAAGTGCTTGAACTTGACCTCGCGGTTGCACAGCACGTCGGGATTGGGCGTGCGCCCGGCGGCGTATTCGGCCAGGAAGTGCGCGAACACCTGCTGCCAGTATTCGCTGGAGAAGTCGCGGAAGTGGAACGGGATGCCCAGCCGGCCGCAGACGGCCACGGCGTCGCGGCGGTCGTCGTCGGCGCGGCAGTCGCCGCTGCCGTCGTCGGCCCAGTTCTGCATGAACAAGCCGGCCACCGCTTCACCTTGCTGCACCAGCCGCCAGGCGGCGACGGAGGAGTCGACGCCGCCGGAGACGCCCACCATGATCCGCGGCGCGCCACTCACAGCGCGCGCACCAGGGCGAGCGGCTGGCGCTGGCCGCCGAGGTAGTCGGCGATCACTTGCCAGACCAACGGGCTGCGCAGGCGCGCGGGGTCGGCGCGAAGTTCGGCCGGGGTCATCCAGGCGGCGCGGACAATGCCGGTGTCGAGCGGGCGCTGCGGGTCGTGGCGCAGCGCTTCGGCGGCGAAGGCGAAGCGCAGGTAGGGCTCGCCGTCGGGCGCGGTCCATTGGTAGCAACCGATGAAGGCGGTGACGCGCACGTGCCAACCGGTTTCTTCCAGGGTCTCGCGCACGGCCGCCGCTTGCAGCGTCTCGTTCGGTTCGAGGTGGCCGGCGGGCTGGTTGATCACTTCGCGGCCATCGATGCGCTCGATGACCTGCAACAGGCGGCCGTCGCGCACCACCACGGTGGCGACGGTGACATGCGGCGCGGGTGGGCGCGCGGCCATCAGAATCGATCCTTGCCCGGCGTCAATTCGGCTTCCATTGCGTCGGCGGCGCGGGTGGTGGCTTCGATTGCGTCGGACAGCGCCGGGCCGGAAAGATCGGCCGGCACGCGGGTGATGTAGATCGCGGTGCCGTCTTGCCGCACCCAGGCGCCGAGGATGTTCTCCTGGCCGTCCTGCAGCAGGCGGTTGGCGATCTCGCCGGGCAGCGTGTTGCCGCTGGCCTGGTAGGCCGGCGACCAGATTTCGCGGATCTGCAATTTGCCGAACGCCTCGGTGTGCGAGCGCACGTACACCACCTGCTGGCGGCCACCATCGAGGCCGAACAGCAGGCGGTAGTCGCCGTCGGCGTCGAGCTCGGGCTTGAGACCCAGCGCTCGCAGTCGCTCTCCGAGCGCGGCGTCGCTGCCCGCGGCCGCGCTAGCCGGCGCAGCCTTGGCGGCCGGTGGCGCGGCGTGCGCCGGCAGGCTCAGCGAGAGGGCGACCAGGGCCAGGGCGGCCGGCAAATGCTTCATCGGGCTTGAAAAGTGGGGGAAGGGGAGGAATTGTGCGGGGCGGGACGTGAATCGTCCATTCCGCACACACCCCCACTTATAATGTCTCGATGCCCCGCAAACCCATACAAGAACACGACCACGGCGTACTGGTAGAAGCTGGCAAGCCCGAAGTGGCGCCACCGCCGCGTTATCAGGTCATGCTGCTCAATGACGACTACACCCCGATGGAGTTCGTGGTGACGGTATTGCAGCAGTTTTTCGCCATGGACCTGGAGAAGGCCACCCAGGTGATGCTCCACGTACATACCCGCGGCCGTGGGGTGTGCGGGGTCTTTACCCGCGAGGTCGCCGAGTCCAAGGTCGCCCAGGTCAACGAGTTTTCGCGGATGAACCAGCATCCGCTGCTGTGCACGATGGAGCAGGCCTGAGCCAGTCCCGGGCTGCCCCAGTCGGGCATCCCATGGTTGCAACGCTGTCGCACTGTTGGCGTACTAACGCCGCGTGAACACGACCTTCCGATAGGGTTGTGGAAATTCCGTACAGAAGCCGCATATTGTTGGCAACAGCCTCGGAGCTTCCCCCCTATGTTCAGCAAAGACCTCGAGCAAACCATTGGCCAGTGCTACAAGCGGGCCCGCGAAGCGCGTCATGAGTTCATGACCGTCGAGCACCTGCTGTTGGCGCTGCTGGACAATCCGTCCGCGCAAGCCGTCCTCAAGGCGTGCGGTGCCGATGTTGGCCGCCTGCGCAGCGACCTAGAGCAGGCTATCGAGGCCTCGGTCTCGCGCCTGGCCGAAGATGATGGCCGCGACACCCAGCCCACGCTGGGCTTCCAGCGCGTGCTTCAGCGCGCCGTCTACCACGTGCAGTCCTCGGGCAAGAAGGAGGTCACCGGCGCCAACGTGCTGGTCGCCATCTTCGGCGAGAAGGATTCGCATGCGGTCTATTTCCTCAACCAGCAGGACATCACCCGCCTGGATATCGTCAATTACCTCTCCCATGGCATTGCCAAGCTGGGCGAGGAGGGCGAGGGTTCGCCGCAGGGCGAGGCCGAAGGCAAGGGCGAGGCCGGCGAGGGCGAGGGCAAGGGCGATGCGTTGAGCGAGTTCGCCAGCAACCTCAACGAGCAGGCCCGTGCCGGACGCATCGACCCGCTGGTCGGCCGCGCCGACGAGATCGAGCGCACCATCCAGGTGCTGTGCCGCCGCCGCAAGAACAACCCGCTGTACGTGGGCGAGGCCGGCGTGGGCAAGACCGCCATTGCCGAAGGCCTGGCCAAGCGCATCGTCGAAGGTGCAGTGCCGGCGGTGCTGGCCGATGCGGTGATCTATTCGCTCGACCTTGGCGCGCTGGTGGCCGGCACCAAGTATCGCGGCGACTTCGAAAAGCGTTTGAAGAGCGTGCTGACGGCGCTGAAGAAGGTGCCCAACGCGGTGCTGTTCATCGACGAGATCCACACCATCATCGGCGCCGGCTCGGCGTCGGGTGGCACCATGGACGCGTCGAACCTGATCAAGCCGGCACTGGCCTCGGGCGAGTTGCGCTGCATCGGTTCGACCACGTTCCAGGAATACCGCGGCATCTTCGAGAAGGACCGCGCGCTGGCGCGGCGCTTCCAGAAGATCGACATCGTCGAGCCGACCGTGGGCGAGGCGTTCCAGATCCTGCAGGGCCTCAAGCCGCGCTATGAGGCGCATCACGGCGTGACCTACGCCGACGATGCGCTGCAGGCGGCGGTGGACCTGTCGGTCAAGCACATCGGCGACCGCCTGCTGCCGGACAAGGCCATCGACGTCATCGACGAGGCCGGTGCACGCCAGCGCCTGTTGCCGGAAGACCAGCGCAAGGAGCTGATCGACATCGAGGAGATCGAGACCATCGTCGCCAAGATGGCGCGGATCCCGGCCAAGCAGGTCAGCGCCACCGACAAGGATGTGCTGCAGCACCTGGAGCGCAACTTGAAGATGGTGATCTTCGGCCAGGATCCGGCGATCGAAACCCTGGCCTCGGCGATCAAGCTGTCGCGTTCGGGCCTGGGCAATCCGGAAAAGCCGATCGGCAACTTCCTGTTCGCCGGCCCCACCGGTGTCGGCAAGACCGAGGTCACCCGGCAGCTGGCGCTGCAGTTGGGCATCGAGCTGGTGCGCTTTGACATGAGCGAGTACATGGAGCCGCATTCGGTGAGCCGCCTGATCGGTGCGCCCCCCGGCTACGTCGGCTTCGACCAGGGCGGCCTGCTCACCGAGAAGATCGTCAAGACGCCGCACTGCGTGCTGCTGCTGGACGAGGTGGAAAAGGCCCATCCGGACATCTTCAACATCCTGTTGCAGGTCATGGACCGCGGCGTGCTGACCGACACCAACGGTCGCGAGGCGAACTTCAAGAACGTGATCCTGGTGATGACCACCAATGCCGGCGCCGCTCAGGCATCGCGGCGGACAATTGGCTTCACCCGCCAGGACCATTCCACCGATGCGATGGAGACGATCCGCCGCAGCTTCACCCCGGAGTTCCGCAACCGCCTGGATGCGGTGGTGCAGTTCCAGCCGCTGGGCTTCGACCACATCCTGCGGGTGGTGGACAAGTTCCTGATCGAGCTGGAGGCGTTGTTGCAGGAGAAGCACGTCAGCCTGGCGACCACGCCGACCGCGCGCGACTGGCTGGCCCAGCATGGCTTCGACCCGCTGATGGGCGCCCGGCCGATGGCGCGGGTGATCCAGGACAAGGTCAAGCGCCCGCTGGCCGACGAGCTGCTGTTCGGCAAGCTGGTCAACGGCGGCAAGGTCAGCATCGACGTCAAGGACGGCGAGCTGGTGGTCGATTCGCAGGCCGAGCCGGAGCGGTTGCTGCCGGCGACGGTGGAGTGAGGAACACGCCGTGCCTGGATCCCAGGCACGGCAAAACCGGCGGGGCTTGCGCGCCGCCGGTTGGGATCTGCCGGGAGGGTGGCCGCGAGGCCGCCCTTTTTGCTTTTCCGGTGGGTTTGCCGGGAAAGGCTCGCGGCTGAAGCCGCTCCTACAACGCTCCTACAGCGACCGCGTGGCGGTCACTTCATGCGGTAGGTGATGCGGCCCTTGGTCAGGTCGTACGGGGTCATTTCGACCTTCACGCGATCGCCGGTCAGGATGCGGATGTAGTTCTTGCGCATGCGGCCGGAAATGTGCGCGATGATCTCGTGCCCGTTCTCCAGCTTGACCCGGAAAGTGGTATTGGGCAGTGTCTCGCTGACAGTGCCTTCGAATTCGATGGAATCGTCTTTCGACATGTAATCCTGCGGTTCGGGGATGGCCCTTCGAGGACCCTAAGGGCGGGGATTTTACGCTCCCGCGGCCGCGCATGCAAAGTTTGTGTTAATCGAATGCGGGAGGGGCAGTAGATCCGCTCAGAGCGCGGCAGCGGTCCGTTCCCCAAAACGCGCAGCCCAACTGCCCTCCAGCCCCGGCTCGGCCACCAGCTCGCTCACCTGGCCCATGAACGCTTCTCTCGGCATCAGCCTGGCGCCGAGGCTTCTCAGGTGTGGGTTCTCCACCTGGGCATCGATCAGCGGGCAGTCCTGCTCGTGCAGGAAGCCCGCCAAAGCCGCCAGGGCCACTTTCGAACCGCCGCTGCGGCCACTGAACATGCTCTCGCCGAAGAACATCCGGCCGATGCCGACACCATAGATACCTCCCACCAGCACTTCACCCTCGTACACCTCGACCGAATGCGCATGGCCGAGTTCGTGGAGGGCGGCATACGCCCGGCGCATGGCCGGGAGGATCCAGGTGCCGTCCTGGCCGGGCCGTGGCGTGTGTGCGCAGTGCGCTATCACCGCATCGAAGGCGGTATCGGCGCGCAGCGACCAGTTGCTGCGGCGCAATTGGCGACGCAACCGCGACGGTAGTCGGAAGCCGGCGGTGTCGAAGGTGACGCGCGGATCCGGCGACCACCACAGGATGGGCTGGCCGGCCGAGAACCACGGGAAGATGCCGTGCGCATAGGCGTTGAGCAGGCGTGCCGGACTGAGGTCGCCGCCCACCGCGAGCAGGCCGTCGGGGTCGCGCAAGGCTTGTTCCACCGGCGGGAACGGCGCCAGCGGATCGTCCGACAGCAGGGCCGGCGGCCGTGCCATCAGCGGCCGGCGTCGTCGCGGAACGGCGAGTGGGCGGCCAGTTCGCGGCGATAACGCCGCACCGAGGCGCGCTCCTGCTCGCACCACTCGGCCAGCGGTTCGCGGAAGCCAGGGTCGGCGATCCAGTGGCGGCTGCGCACTTCGGTCGGCAGGAAGCCACGGGCAATCTTGTGCTCGCCCTGGGCGCCGGGCTCGAAGCGGGACAGGCCCTGGCGCAGGCAGTACTCGATGCCCTGGTAGTAGCAGGTCTCGAAGTGCAGGCCGGGAAGGGTGGCGCCGCCCCAGTAACGGCCATAGAGGGTGTCGCCGCCGCGCAGGCACAGCGCGCCGGCCAGCGGCTCGCCGTCAAGCTCGGCCAGGAAGATCACCAGGGCTTCGGGCATTGTCCGGGCCAGGTGGCGCAGGAAATCGAGCGTCAAGGCCGGCGAGTTGCCGTATTCGCTGAAGGTCTTGAGGTAGAAGCCATGCATGGCCGCCAGGTCGGCATCACTGGCGTCGTGGCCGTGGAGGATGCGAAACCCGATCCCGGCCTGGCGAACCTTGTTGCGTTCCTGGCGGATGTTCTTGCGGTGCTTGTGGTCCATCGACGCAAGAAAGCTCTCGAAGTCCTGCCATTCCGGCCGCCGCTGCCAGTGGTACTGGACATCGTGTCGCAGCAGCCATTGCTCGCCGAACACGGCGTCGTCGTCCTCGGTCAGGAAATTGACATGGGCCGAGGACAGGCCGTTGTCCTCCACCAGCGTAACGATGGCATCGCGCAGCGTGGCGGCTGCCGCGGGGTCGCGTGCCAGCAGGCGCGGGCCGGTGACGGGCGAATAGGGCACCGCCCCCAGCCACTTCGGGAAGTATTCCTGGCCATAGCGGGCATAGGCATGGGCCCAGGCATGGTCGAAGACGAATTCGCCGTGCGAGTTGGTCTTGAGGTAGCCGGGGGCGGCGGCACGCAGGGTGTCGCCGTCCCACAGGGTCAGGTGCAGCGGGCTCCAGCCCCATTCCGGGCGCAGGCAGCCTTCTTGTTCCAGGCCGTCGAGGAAGGCATGGCGAACGAAGGGGTTCCGTCCGTCATGCAGTGCGTCCCAGGCCGTGGCCGGAATCTCCGCCAGCCGGCGGTAGCCGCGCACTTCCTCCGGCATCGGCCGAACTCAGTCGATCTGGTCGAGGAAGCGCTCGGCATCGAGCGCGGCCATGCAGCCGAAGCCGGCGGAAGTAATCGCCTGGCGGTAGTGCTGGTCGGCCACGTCGCCGGCGGCGAAGACGCCTTCCACCGAGGTTTCGGTCGCATTGCCGCCCAGGCCCGAGCGGATTTCCAGGTAGCCGTTGTTCATCGCCAGCTGGCCATCGAACAACTGCGTGTTGGGGTGGTGGCCGATGGCGACGAAGAAGCCGTGCACCGGGATGTCGCGGGTGCTGTCGTCTTGCACGGACTTGACCCGCACCCCCGTCACGCCGGCGTCGTTGCCCAGCACTTCGTCCACCGTGTGGTGCCACACGGTCTCGATCTTGCCGGCCTTGACCTTGTCGAACAACTTGTCCTGCATGATCTTTTCCGCGCGCAAGGTGTCGCGACGGTGGATCAGGTAGACCTTGCGGGCGATGTTGGACAGGTACAGCGCTTCTTCCACCGCGGTGTTGCCGCCGCCGATCACCGCCACGTCCTGGTCGCGATAGAAGAAGCCGTCGCAGGTGGCGCACGCGGACACGCCGCGGCCCTTGAAGGTCTCTTCGGAGGGAATGCCCAGGTACTTGGCGGTGGCGCCGGTGGCAATGATCAGCGCGTCGCAGGTGTAGGTGGCGCTGTCGCCGGTCAGCGTGAACGGGCGCTTGGACAGGTCGGCGGTATGGATGTGGTCGAAGATGACCTCGGTCTCGAAGCGCTCGGCATGCGCCTGCATGCGGGTCATCAGGTCCGGGCCCATCAGGCCGTGGGCGTCGCCCGGCCAGTTATCCACCTCGGTGGTGGTCATCAGCTGGCCACCCTGCTGCAGGCCGGTGATCACCACCGGCTTGAGGTTGGCGCGCGCGGCGTACACGGCGGCGGTCCAGCCGGCGGGGCCTGAGCCGAGGATCAGGAGGCGGGAATGCTTGGCAGGACTGGAAGAAGCGCTCATATATACTCGCGATCAGAAGGATATGCCGGCACGATCGCAGCCTCGCGTTCGTCCGCAGGGGGCATAGAGTGGCGATGCGCCACGGTCTAATCAAGGCGAACCGGTGGAAATGCGTGAGCCAATGGCTGCGGCATGGGTGAGGGCGCCATTCTCGGTATGGCAGCTGTTTCCCGAAGCGGTCTCGTTTATTATCAACTACTAAGCATTCTTTTCTAAGGTCTGGCGCCAGGTGGCAAAACAGGTTCCCGAACGCGGCGCTGCCGCCGAAGCCAAGGCATCGCGCAAGCCCGTGCCCACCGAAAACACACGGCGCCAGCGCCTGTGGCGCGACTTGGCGCTGATCGCCATCGCGCCGCTGTTGCTGTACTTGCTGGCCAGCTTGTTCACCTATTCGGCCGCCGACCCGGGCTGGTCCCAGACGGGCAGCCTGGTGGCGCCGGTGCACAACATGGGGGGCAAGGCCGGTGCCTGGATCGCCGACGTCCTCCTGCAACTGTTCGGCTACGTCGCCTTCCTGCTGCCGCTGATCCTCGGCGCGGTGGCCTGGATCGCCTTGTTCGGCATGGAGAAGGAAGGCCAGGGCGAGCCCGAGCTGGGCCCGGCGCTGCGCCTGGTCGGCATGGTCGGCTTCCTGATTGCCGCCACCGGCTTCCTGCACCTGCGCCTGTTCGGCGGCGATGTGGCCCAGGCCGGCGGCATCCTCGGCAAGCTGGTGGCCAACTCGCTGCGCGTGGCGTTCGGCGCGCTGGGCAGCAACCTGTTCGTGGTGGTGCTGCTGTTGATCTCGATCACCCTCGCCACCGGGCTGTCCTGGTTCGCGGTGATGGAGCGCATCGGCCGCTGGGTGCTGATGCTGCCGCCGCTGTTGCGCAAGAGCAGCAAGCAGGCCAACGAGTGGCAGCAGACCCGCGCCATGCGCGAGGAGCGCGAGGAAGTGCGCAAGGTCGAAGCGGTCAAGCAGGCCAAGCGCGAGCCGGTGAAGATCGAGCCGCCGCCGGCACCGGTGGTGGAGAAGAGCGAGCGCGCCAAGCGCGAGCAGCAGATCCCGATGTTCCATGGCGTCAACGGCGATGGCTCGGACCTGCCGCCGCTGGCGCTGCTGGACGATCCCAAGCCACAGGCCAAGGGCTATTCCGAGGAAACCCTGGAGACCCTGTCGCGGCAGATCGAGTTCAAGCTCAAGGACTTCCGCATCGATGCGCAGGTGGTGGGCGCCTATCCGGGCCCGGTCATCACCCGTTTCGAGATCGAGCCGGCGCCCGGCGTGAAGGTCAGCCAGATCAGCTCGCTGGACAAGGACATCGCCCGCGGCCTGTCGGTGAAGTCGGTGCGCGTGGTCGACGTGATCCCGGGCAAGTCGGTGGTCGGCCTGGAAATCCCCAATGTCAGCCGCGAGATGATCTTCCTCTCCGAGCTGCTGCGCTCCAAGGAATACGACAAGTCGCCGAGCCACCTGACCCTGGCCCTGGGCAAGGACATCGCCGGCCGCCCGACCGTGGCCGACCTGGCGCGCATGCCGCACTTGCTGGTCGCCGGTACCACCGGCTCGGGCAAGTCGGTGGCGGTCAACGCGATGGTGCTGAGCCTGTTGTACAAGGCCTCGCACAAGGACCTGCGGATGCTGATGATCGACCCGAAGATGCTCGAACTGAGCGTCTACCAGGGCATCCCGCACCTGCTGGCGCCGGTGGTCACCGACATGAAGGAGGCCGCCAACGGCCTGCGCTGGTGCGTGGCCGAGATGGAGCGCCGCTACAAGCTGATGAGCGCGGTGGGCGTGCGCAACCTGGCCGGCTTCAACAAGAAGGTCAAGGACGCCGAAGAGGCGGGCCAGCCGCTGATGGACCCGCTGTTCAAGCCCAACCCGGAGTTGGGCGAAGCGCCGCGTCCGCTGGAAACGCTGCCGTTCATCGTCATCTTCATCGACGAATTCGCCGACATGATGATGATCGTCGGCAAGAAAGTCGAAGAGCTCATCGCGCGCCTGGCGCAGAAGGCGCGTGCCGCCGGCATCCACCTGATCCTGGCCACCCAGCGGCCTTCGGTGGACGTGATCACCGGCCTGATCAAGGCCAATATCCCGACCCGCATCGCCTTCCAGGTCAGCTCGAAGATCGACTCGCGCACCATCCTCGACCAGAGCGGCGCCGAGACCCTGCTCGGCCACGGCGACATGCTCTACCTGCCGCCGGGCACGGCGATGCCCGACCGCGTGCACGGCGCCTTCGTCAGCGACGAGGAAGTGCACCGGGTGGTCGAGCACCTCAAGGCCAGTGGGCCGGCGGCCTACATCGAAGGCGTGCTGGACGAGGTCCAGACCATGGGCGATGGCACCGTGGTCGGCGCCACCGGCCTGCCCGAATCCAGCGGCGGCGGTGGCGATGAGTCCGACCCGCTGTACGACGAGGCCCTGCGCATCGTCACCGAAACCCGCCGCGCGTCGATCTCCGGCGTGCAGCGGCGCCTGAAGATCGGCTACAACCGCGCCGCCCGCCTGATCGAGGCGATGGAGGCGGCCGGGGTGGTCAGCGCACCGGAACACAACGGCGACCGCACCGTGCTGGCGCCGCCGCCACCGAAATAAGCCGGGTAAGCTGGCACCGTCGCCGCGCCGGATGCGTGGCATCGCGGGTGGCGCAGGCCATCTTTCAGGGGGTTGGGGTGCGTTCGATCGTGTGGCTGCTGTTGCCGTGCCTGTTGTGGCCGGCGTTCGCCTTTGCCCAGGCTTCGGCCCCGCCCACGCCGCCGCCCGGCCAGGCCGAGAACAACTTCAGCTACGTGCGGTACCGCGCCGACTACGAGGTGCGCGAGGACGCCAGCAATGTCGAGACCGACAGCTACGAGATCCTGCTGAAGACCAAGTCGGCGGTGGAGCACTTCAGCCAGGTGCGGCTGAGCTACAGCGAGAAGATGGAGACCCTCGAAGTGCTCGAGGCCTACACCATCACCGCCGAGGGCCTGCGCCAGCCGGTGCCGGCCGACCGCATCTACACCCAGGAAAGCTATTCCAGTGCCTCGGCGGCGATGTATGCCGACCGCAAGGTGCGGGTGATCGTGTTTCCGAACCTGGCGCCGGGCGCGCGCATCGCCTACGTGGTGCGGCGTAGCCAGCACACGCCGTTCTTCCCCGGCTACTTCAGCCTGTGGGAAACCTTCAGCGTGTTCTCGCAGTACCAGGAAGCAGTGGTGACGCTGACCGCGCCCGAGCGCATGCCGATGCAGGTCTGGGCGCGCGGGGTGGAGGCGCAGCGCCCGCTGCGGCGCAAGGGCCAGCAACGCTGGGAGTGGCGCTACCAGCGCGCGCTGCCGATGAAGAGCCAGAACTGGAGCGCGGCGGCGTGGGAATTCAGCCCCACCATCATGGCCAGCACCTATCGCGATTGGTCGCAGGTGGGCAGCGCCTATCACGCCAAGGCCGGGCAGGCGGCGGCGGTGACGCCGAAGATCCAGGCCCTGGCCGAACAGATCACCGCCGGCATCCCCACTGGCGACCGCCGTGCCCAGGCTGCGGCGCTGTACGACTGGGTCGCGCGCAACATCCGCTATGTCGCGGTGTACCTGGGCAATGGCGGCTTGGAGCCGAACCCGGCCGAGCGCATCGCCGACAGCCAGTACGGCGACTGCAAGGACCACACCGTGATCCTCGAAGCCCTGCTTGCGGCCAAGGGCATTGCCAGCACGCCGGTGCTGATCGGCGCCGATGGCGGGCCGACGCTGCCGCGCATCGCGGTGCTGGGGCGCTTCAACCACGCGATCACCTATCTGCCCGAGTTCGACCTGTATGTCGACTCGACCAATCCGTACGCGCGCTTCGGCCAGTTGCCGGCCTCCGACCTCGGCGCGCCGGTGGTGCACAGCGCCGATGGCCGGGTCGCGCGCACGCCGGCCAACGACCGCAGCCGCAATGCCTATGTCGCGCGCAGCGAGTTCGATTTCCGTACCGACGGCGGCGTGCGCGGGCTGACCACGCTGGACAGCGGCCAGACCGGCGAGATCGGCCTGCGGGCGATGTTCGTCCAGCTCAATGCACAGAACCGCGCGCGCATCGAGGAATCGATCATCGCCCAGGCCGGCTTCGATGGCCGCGGCGAACTGACGATGCAGGGCGATCCGCTCGACCTGTCGCAGCCGTTCGGTTATCGCTATGGCTTCCAGGCCGAGGACTACGTCGATTTCCAGCAGATCGGCGGCATGCGCCTGCCCGACATGCCCGGTGCCGAGTCCGCGCGCGACCTGTATGCCAGCGCCTCGGCGGAAACCAACCTGACCCCGTTCTACTGCAATGACAGCCTGCGCCAGGAAACCTACGTGCTGCGTTTCCCCGAAGGCGTGCCGATCGCGGTGCTGCCGCGCGATGCCGAGTTCAGCAACACCGCCGGCGAGTACAGCGTGCACTGGCAACGCGACGGCCAGACCGTGACCAGCACGCACCGGCTTGCGCGCAAGGCCATCCACGGCCCGCAGCAGCTGTGCCAGCCGCAGGACTACGCCGCCTTCCGCGAGCTGTTCCAGCAGGTGCGGCGCGGCTTCCGCAGCCAGATCGTCTACGGCGACCTGACACCGCGCTGAGCGTTGCGTCAGAACAACCAGTTGCCCTGTAGCGACAAGGTGCGCGGCAGCGCCGCGCCGAGCAGGCCATTGGCTGCGGTGCTCCAGTATTGGCGGCCGCTGACGTTGTCCAGGGTCGCGCGCAGGGTGAACGGATGCCGCGTGCGGATGGGCGTCCATGCCAGCCCCAGCGACCAGGTCGCATAGCCACCGATGAAGGCGCGGTTCTCGTTGTCCACCGGGCGGCGGCCGGTGTAGTAGATCCCGCTATTGAGGGCGAGCGAGGGCAGGCTGGCCAGCGGGTAGCTGACGAACAGGCTGGCCGTGGTGCGCGGCGTGTTGACCGGGATGCGATTGTAGGTGGCCGGGTTGGCGCGGGCCAGTTGACGCGCGTCGAGCCACAGCGCCGAGGCCACCAGATCCAGGCGATCGAACAGCTTGCCGTTGGCTACCAGCTCGAGACCGCGATAGCGCGACAGGCCATTGAGGACGAAGCGGTTGGCGCTGTCGATGGTCGTGGTCGGACGGCGGATCTCGAACACCGCGCCTTGCAGCAACGCGCCGCCCCATTGCAGCTTGGCGCCGAGCTCCATCTGCTTGGCCCGCGCCGGCGGCATCAACTCGCCGGCGTTGGCGCGGTTCGACGGCGCCCAGCCGGTTTCCTCCAGGCCTTCGGCGTAGGTGGCGTAGAAGGAGGTGTCGTGGCGTGGCTGCCAGAGCAACGAGGCCGAGGGCATGGCTTCATTGGCGCGATACTCGGTGCTCGGTCCGCGGCTGCGATAGCGGCTGGCGCTCACGCCCAGCAGCGCCTGCCAGTGCGCACCGAAGTGGATGCGGTCGGACAGGTACAGCAGGTCGTCGCGGATCATCGAGGGGTTGCCCTTGCCGCTCGGCGTCATTGCCAGGTGGGGCAGCGCCCGCGGCACGTAGAGGTTCTGCGCCAAGCGTGCGGTGGTGGCCACGCGCGGATCCTGGCTGCGGCGGCTGGCAACGTAGCCGAGGGTGAGCGCATGACCTACGCTGCCGCTGCCGAAAAGGCCGCTGGCCTGCGCCCGCAGGTTGCGGTTCTCCCAGCTTTGCCCTGGGGTGTACATCACCCGTAGTTGGCCTTCGCCGCTGGCTAGATCGTAGCGCTCGAACTGGGCGTAGTGGCGATCGCGGTCGAGCCGGGCAACGCCTGCCTCCAGCAGCAGCGACCAGCGGGTATTGGGTTGCCAGTTCACGCGCCACAGCAGGTTGCTGGCGCGCGCGGCGTAGCGCATCCAGGGGGCAGACAGGGTCAGGCGCGCATCGGGCGCGCCCGGCAGCGGGATGCTGCCTCGCACCGGTGCCGGCACTGCGATAGTGGCCGCGTCGCCCACGTCCTTGGCGTAGTTTTCCAGGTCCAACGCCATCGCCAGGGTTTCGCTGGCCTGCCAGTCCAGCGCCACGCTGGCCAGGTGGCTGTCGCCGTCCAGGCCGCGCAGCCCATTGTCTTCGCGCGCGATGGCGAAGTTCGCGCGCACGCCGAATTGCCGTTGCCGGCCGTAGCGGCGCGCCAGGTCCACATGCAGTTGCGCCGCGCCGTGGTCGTTGAGCGAAAGCGCCAGGGCGGTGAGCGGATCGCGGCCGGCGCGCTTGCTCACCAGGTTGACGATGCCCGACGGCGGCACCAGGCCGTAGTACAGCGAAGACACCCCCTTCAACACTTCAACGCGTTGCTTGTTCTCCAGTGGAATGTCGATCAGGTTGATCACCGGCAGCGAGCCATTGAGGCGGTAGTTGGCACGGTTCTCCACCAGGATGCCGCGAATGGCGATGTTGTCGTATGCCGCGCCGTTGAGCTGGGCGCGGGTGACGCCGGCGGTATTGCGCAGGGCGTCATGGATGCCGCCGGCCTGCTGCGCGTCGAGCACTTCGCGGGTGATGACGTGGGTCAACTGGGGCACGTCCAGCGGTGCCGCATCGCCGAAGGTGCCGATCTGCACAGTGTCGGGCATGAAGGCGACGACCTTGATTGATTCGAGTTCGACCAGCCGCGCCGGATCGTTCTCTGTGGCGATGGCATGCGGCATGCCGAGCAAGCAAGCCAGATAGAGGGAATGTCGTTGCACGGGGTTTCCTTCAGGGGGCAGGCGGGCGGGCCCGACCAGGTGCAGTTGCGCCTGGTTCGAGCAGGCACAGGGAGAGGTTGCACAGCGGCAACGGGCACGCGAACGCATGGCGCGTGGTCTTGGGCGGATAGGGGTCGGCCGAGCGTGCGCGACGCACGATCTCGGCCGGGTCCACGCGATAACCCTCGCGCGTGGCAGTGACTGACACCTGGGCGTAGGCGAGCCGCAGACAGGGCGCAACCGCCAGGCCCAGCAAATGCGCGGCCGCCAGCCGATGGTGCCCATCCATCACCGCGTGGCTGTCCTGGTCGAGGACGATCGGCATGTGCCACAGGCCACGGCGGTGCATGTCCGCAGCCAGCGCCTGCGCATGGGCGGGGTAGTGATGCTCGGTAGGCAGGATCAGCGCGAGCGGGACCAGTGCGATGGCGGCCGGTTCGGTGTCGGGGGTTGAGCGCAGCAGCGTCATGGGCCAGGGTTCTCCAGGAAAAACCGTTCCGGATGCGGATGGCTGAGGAAGTCGTGGTGCGAGATGTGCCAGCCATAGGCGCCGGCCAGCGGAAAGGCGATGCAGTCGCCCACCCGCAAGCGCGGCAGCGGTACCTCGCGGGCAAGCACGTCCTTGGGCGTGCACAGTTCGCCGCACAGGGTTATTCGCTGGCCCACGGCGCTCGGCCGCGCAAAGGGATAGGGCCATTGCTCACGCTCGATCACGAAGCAGGGGTGGTCGTGCTGCCAGGAACTGGGCAGGCGGAAGTGGTGCGAGCCACCGCGCAGGATCGCGAACCACCGCCCGAAGCAGGGCTTGAGGTCGATCACTTCGGCCACGTAATGACCGCAGCTGGCGGCCAGGAAGCGGCCGCATTCGAACACCAGGTGCGGCGGCGTTGGCTGGCCCAGCAGCAGCGGCGCCAGGCCTTGGCAAAATCCCGGCCAATCGAAACGGTTTGCCGGATCGATGTAATCCACGCCGATGCCACCGCCGGCATTGAGCCAGTGAAGCGGCAAGCCATATTGCTCGCGCCATGCGCTGGCCAACGCCAGATAGTGTGCGACCAGCCCGAGATGCACCTGGGCGTCGAGATTGTTGGAGACGGCATGGAAATGCAGCCCCTGCACGCGCACATGCCGGCACTGCCGCGCCACCTCCAGCACCGCAGGCAGTTGGTCCTGGGCAATGCCGAACTGGGTTGGCTGGCCGCCCATCCTCAGGTTTGCCTTCGCCGGCGCGTGCGCCGGATTGATCCGCAACAGGATGTCCGCCACTTCGCCGCGCTGCCCGGCGAGCCAGTCCAGCCGGCGCAGCTGGTGCTCGCTTTCGATGTGGAACAAGGCCACGCCGTGGTGCAAGGCGCCCCGCAGTTCGGCGTCGGTTTTGCCAGGGCCGCCGAACACAATCGTGGCTTCCGTCGCGACGGCGCGGACCTTTTCGATCTCGCCGAGCGAAGCCACCTCGAAGCCATCCACCACCCCCAGCAGGCTGCGCAGGACCAGTTCGTCGCAGTTGGCCTTGACCGCATAGAACAGGCTGCAGCCGGCAGGCAGTTGCCTTCGCAGCGCTCGGCAGCGACTTCGCAGCTGGGCCAGATCGTAGACGTAGCCACACACCGGCGAAGGGCGCGAGGCAACGTATGCCTGCACGTGTTGGCGGTTCATGCTTGGGCTCCGGCGCGATGTTGTTGCAAACGCTGGACAAGCGCCCTGCGCAAGAACCCGCGGTCTTCGCCAAGCACGAACATCCGCACGCCCAGGCGGCGCCAGCTCATCGCGTCTTCGGGCAGCCGCGGCATGGCGCAGAAACACTTGCCGGCCGCGCGCGCGGCCGCTTCGATACGCGCCAGCCCTTCGCACACCCGGGGATCGCGTGTGCGCCACGGCAGGCCCAGCGACTGCGCCAGGTCTGCCGCTCCTTCCAGCAGTACGTCCACGCCTTCGACCGTGGCGATCTCCGCGGCCAATGCCACCGCCGCCACATCCTCGATCATCAGCACCACCAGCGTGTCGGCGTCGAACCGGCGCTGCGCGGTTGCCAGGTCGTCTCGGCCGAAGCCGCTGTGGAAGGTGGCGCTGGTACCGCGGCGCCCCAGCGGCGCGTGGCGAGCAGATTGCACCGCCGCGCGGGCTTCGGCCACCGAGCCGATGCGCGGGAACACGATGCCCTCGGCGCCGTGGTCGAGCGCCGGCGCTACCTGCTGCAGGTGCGCCACGCGCACCAGTGCGGCGATACCACTTGCGCGCGCTGCCAACAGCATGGCCGCCAACATGTCCGGCGCCAGCAGGCTGTGTTCCAGGTCGATCACCACGAAGTCGTAGCCGGCCGCCGCCGCCAGCTCGACGCTCAGTGGCGTGGGCACGGCACAGAACACGCCGTTGACCGGCGCCGTGCTCGACAGCAGCTGTTGCTTCAGTCGCATGCAGGCACCGGCGCGAGTGGATTGGAGATCGTTATGGAGGGCAGGGCGTGGTCCGGGCATAGCCGCCGGCTGGCCAGTGGCTCGATGCCTACCGTCGGCGCCACCACGTCGAAGCGCGCGAAGGCCAGCGCCAGTTCCGGATGGCGGGCCTGGTGCTCGGCGATGACCGTGCGCGCCAGGGCCCAGAATTCGGCCTCGTCCAGGCCGTGGTCGTGGGCCCACGACCACGCCAGTTCGGCCAGATTGACGAAGCACAACGCATCGAAGGTGAAGTCGCGCAGGTCCTCTGGCGTGTCGCATTCGAGGAACGAGTTGGCATTGACCTGCGCGTGCTCGGCCGGGGTGGGCAGCAGCGAGGGGGGCGGTGCATCGAGCCAGGTTCGACCGTAGCGCACGCCATCGTGGAAGTCCTTCAACATCACGCCTTTCGGCCAGCCGCCGACATGCAGCAGCACCATGTTCTGCGCGTGCGATTCCAGCGCTACGCCGCGCGTCCACAACAGCTGCAGCACCGGCAGGAAGGCGCATTCGAGCAATCGTCGCAGCCAGCTCCCAGCGCCGTAGCGTTGCAGCCATGCACCGATCAACGGTTGGCCATCGCCATCGATGTGGCACAGCGCGCTCATCGGCAGTGCGCAGGTGCCACGCGGCGTGCACAGCGGCACGCTTTCGCGCCAGATGCAGCCCAGCGCACCATATTGGCCGGCCGCGGCAAAGCGCGGCACGTAGCTGACCCCGGCGCGCTCGCGCAGCAGCACGGGCGCGGCCAGCGGCGCGTCCCAGGCCGTACGTTCGACCAGGCCGGTGAGCCAGTCGCTGATCGGCGCGGCATTGGCCACCGTATGTGGCGCCAGCACACGGGAAGTGGAGGTGTTGAGCAGGCTCAGTGAGAGTTTCAGTGTCCAATCGAGCGGTTCGTCGGCGTTGGCCAACGTGCGGATCGACTGCTGCGGTTGGTAGCGCGAGGCCATCGCACCGATCGGCACCAGCTCGCCGCGCGCGAACGCCGGGTGATAGTGCGTGGCGATCACCTCGCGCCACTGCCAGGGATGCACCGGCAACGGCAGGTAGTTGGCGGCGCGCAGGCCACGTTGTTCGAGCGTTGCTTCAAAACGCTCCGCATCGGGCTGGCCGAGCAGCTCGCGGCAAAGACGCGCCGGGTCGAGCGTGACACTGGCCGACCACCGGCAATGATCGCGGTGCGCGGCCAACAACCACGGCGACAACAGGCCGGCGAGCTCAGGGGCGAAGCGGGCGTTGTCGACCAGGTCGAAGCCCTGGCGCGATTTGAATCCAGGATGGTACGGATGGCCCTGCAGCAGCCGCGCTTCGACCGTGTCGTAGTCCGCGTGCTGCAGGCGTTCGCCACCGCGCGCCTGCAGGCCCTGCGCATGCTTGACCTGGGTGGCGAGCAGTTCGCTGGCAAAGCGCTGCACCGCGGCCAGCTCGACGCCCGCCAGTGGCCCGATCTCGGCAAGAAACTGCGCCAGGTCGCGTGCTTCCTGACGCTGTCCATCGCAGACGCGCTCGATGGTGCCGAGCACGCGGATGCGCCCGAAGCCAAGGTCGCGCCGCGCCCGGCATTGATAGGACAGGCGTCCGTCGGCAGTGGTGATGCACAGTTGCTCCTGCGTGGGCCAATGCACCGCCAGCACGCGCTCGAACAGCAACGCCTCCAGCAATTGCCGCATGACCCGGCGACTGGCTTGCACGTAGGCCGGGCTGGACACCAGCGCCGCGTAGGCGTTCAGCGCGTCCATCAGCCCCCCCTGCGCAAGGGATTGACTATCGGCACGTAGAGCGGACGCTCGCCGCGTTCGGAAAAGCTGCTGAGCAGGTTGGCCTTGGCCGGCAGCGTCCTGGCCCGCAGCAGTTGCAAGATGCGCGGGTGGTCGGTGGCCGACAGGCACGCTGCGGTGTCGTCCCACAGGGTTTGCTCGTCCACCTCGGTGCAGCGTGCCAGTCCCGCGGCGACCTGGCCGAGATGGTTCACCAGCAAGTAGTACTGCAAGCGATGCCAGGCTTGGTCGTCGTCGTAGAGGGCGGCACTGTCGGCGGGCAGGCTTGCCGCGGCAGCCGATCCCCGGCTGACCGTGGCGCCCTCCATGTCACGCACCAGTGCCGCGGCCGGCCAGCCTTCGTCGAAGCGAACCAGGCTGTTCTGAAGGTGCGCTTCCAGGCCGGCGCCATGCTCCAGGAACAATGCGAGCAGTGGCCGCAGCGTGATGTCCAGGTAGCGTCGCCACCATGCTCGTACGCCGCCCGGGCCCAGGCTGCCGCCATGCGCGGCCTCACGTAGCAGCGAGGACAGGCCGATGTCGGCGCCCGCGCCTTCGAGTACGCCGGCCATCACCTGGAACCGCGACATCGCCTCCGGCTGCAAGGCGTGCCGCTGCAACACCGTGGTCGCGGCCAACAGCCGCGCATCGTCCAGCAACAGCCCGTGTGCGCCAGTTTCGAGCAGCACGCGAAACGATGGCGTGTTGATCGCCTTGGACGGCAGGCCGGCCAGGGCGCGGCTTGCATCGAGTGCGCGCTGTACCTGTTCGCCAGGGTTGTCGCGGATGAAGTTGGTGATGCGGATGCTCAGCGCGAGCTTGAGGAAGCGGGCTTGTTGCGGCAGCCAGACCGTGCGCACAGACGAGGTCGGAATGGCGACTTCGCCGAGCGGACCGAGCGAAACCAGATCGCCTCGGTCCAGGCACGCGGCGATGGCCGGCTGCTCGAGCAGGTGCGCCGCTTGCCAGGGGTGGCACGGCAGCAGCGGCCAGTCTGCCGATGGCTGCCCGTGCAGCAAGTGCCGGGCCTCGGCGTGGGCGCTCGGGTCAATCTCGAAGACGCCTTGCGCCAGGCAGTGGCTGGGAGCCACGGCGAAGTAATGCAGGCGAAAGCGCGCGCCCAGTTCCGGCGCGTAGCGCTGCAGATCCGCTTCATCGAAGCCCTCGGTGGCCTTGGAGGTGACGTGAAACACGTGGCCTTGGCGCAGGCACTGCTCGGCGCGCACGAACGCGCAAGGGGCAGGCAGCGGCGATTGCTGGTGATAGCGATGGGCGTGGGCGATGCTGTTGCGCATGGCCTGCTTGAGGCGTGCGGCACGCGCCGGGCCGCCGGCCTCGACGGCGCTGGCGGCGAGGTGATCGGCGATCAGGTCGGCGAGTTGGCAGGCATCATCGATGACCTGCCACTGGTGATCCTTGACCAGCCACAGGCCACGGTCCAGGCGATGCCAGCCGATCGGGGACGGTTGCAGCACGATGCCCACCAGCTGCAGGCCGTTGTGCAGCGACAAGGCGAAAGGCGCCTGTCGGGTCTGGACGAGCCGCCGCTGCAGCGCCAGCGGCAGCTGGCGCTGCTCGATGTCCGCGGGCGGCGGCACGGCAATGCCTTGTTCGCGGCAATGCGTATTGAAGTATTGCTCGAGCAGCGCATGCGCCAGCGGCGAGGGCTGGGGGAGCGCAATGAGGGCATTCATGAGGCCACCTTGGGCAAAGATCGGGAAGGCGTCGGTCGACGCGGCGAAAGCACGGCCGCAGCTGCGAACAGCAGCGCTACCGCTGAGAGCAACCGCGATGTCGACCACCACGGCTGCAGGGCCGTGACCAGCAGCGGGCCGAGCAGTTGGCCCAGGGCGGCCACGCTGCGGCTGCTGCCGATGACGCCCCCTCGCGATTGCGGATCGATGGCGCCGATGAGCGCCACCAGTGCTGACTGCGCCAGCGCGGCGTAACAAGCGCCCAGCAGCAGCCGCAGCAACGCCACTTGCCACAACGAAGTGCTTGCCGCCAGCGCCCACAGGCAAGTGGCGCAACCCCAGGCGCCGACGCAGAACAGCTGGCGCGCGCGGCGTGGATTGTTGAAGTGGCCCCACAGCGGAGCGGCCACCAGGGTGGCGGCCCAGGCACCGGCATGCAGAACACCCAGCCAGCCCGGCAAGCCGGGCAGCTGCGAAAAACGCTCAGCCAGGTGCAAGGCGAAACCCACCACCAGCGCGAACGCCGCTGCCTGCACCAGCAGCAGCGCGGCCAGCCACCGCAGGCTGGCGCCGGATCGGCCGACAATTGCGGGTGCTGGGGGCCGTGACACCGCAGGCGCTCGACGTTGGGCGCACCAGAACCGCCAGGTGGTCAGCGCCATCAACCCGGCGCAGGTCAACAGCAGTTCGCGCAATGCATCGGCCTGGAGCGCCAGCCCGCCCAGCGTCGGTCCGCTCAGCGCGCCGATTGCCGTGGCGCCCTCCATCCGGCCAAGCGCGGCGCCAGGCATCGCCGCATTGGTTTCGACTGCAGCGATGCTCAATGCCACGCCAAGGACGCTCGCGCCCTGCAGCAACCGTCCCAGCAGCAGGCTTGCCGGATGCTGGCCCAGGCAGGTAATGACCAGCCCGGCGGCGAAGACGCCGCAGGCCAGGGGGATGATGCGGCCACTACCGTAGTGGTCGCAGCAACGCCCGGCCGCGCGGCCGAGCAACAAGGTGCCCACTGCCGGTGCTGCCAGCGCTGCCGCGCTCCAGGCCGGCACTTCGGCAGGCTGCATGTTGTGCAGGGTGGCCACGTACAGTGGCATCACCGGCAACAGGCTCATCGCTGCCAGGGTGGACAACGCCTGGCAAGCCAGCAGCCAGTGCAGGGCGGGCAGGGCGGGCATCAGTACGCGGCGTCGTCGCACAACAGCGGATTGGGCCAGGTGCCCATCGCCGCCGGCATCCCGGTGCCGGCCTGTGGGGTCTGCAACAGCGGGTGCAGGATCTGCTTGAACGGCCATTGCGGCGCCTGCAACAACTGCGCGCGGACTTGCGCCGCCAGCGACTCGGGCAGGCTTATCCGTTCGAGCACGCTGGCCAGGACGCGATGCAGGCGCTGCCAGCCGTGCGCCTCCGTGGTCCCCGAATGCTCGGCAATGGCAGCCAGCAGCGCGTAGAGGTTGACCTCCACCAACAGGGTTTGCAGGTAGGCCAGCAGCTGCATGGGCGTTGCCAGCAACAAGGTATTGGGGCTATTGGCGGCGACCAGGTAATCGGGCACCGCCAGGCCGCTGGCGCGCAACATGGGCGCGCAGATGCGCAGGCTGTCGTGATCGCGCAGCACCGCGCTTGTGGGGGTGCCTTGTCGCCAGGCAAGCAGCAGGTTCTGGCCGTGCAGTTCGGGCATCGCGCCGACGCTGAAGCAGCGCAGGGCCAGTTCGAGTACCAGCGCCGCGATGCGTTCGAACGCCAGCCACGTGGTCTCTTGGCTGCGTGCCTCGCCCAGCAGCAGGTCGAGTGCGGGCAGGCTGCCGTCGTCCAACATCACCGGCAGCGCCGCCATCGGCACCTGCAACGCGTCGTCCTGCCGCGGGTAACGCCGCAACTGGCAGGCCAGTTCGCCGGGGTCCTGCGCGGCCTCCGTGCACTGGCGCATCGCCCACGATGGGCTTTCGTCGCACACCTGCAGGTGTGCGGCGAGCCAGGCATCGCGCGCTCGCAACTGCGCCAGGCACTGTTGGGCCTGCCGGCCGTTATGCAGGTAGCGAGCAGGAAGCGAACGCGTCGCTCCCAGCAGCGGCAGCGACAGCGGCAACTTCAGATGCAGGTCGCTGCGACCCCGCAATGCCAGCGTACGCAGAGAGGCGGTGGCATAGGCCTGTCCGAGGCCGATGCCCAGGTCGAGCGCAGTCGCTGCATGCCAACCTTGGGTGCGCTGCCAGTAATCCAACTGCCACGGGTGTACCGGCAACCACGCGTATGCCTGCGGATCGATGCCGAGGCGGTTTGCCTGGTGTTGCAGGCGCGCCTGCTGCGGTGGCGTCAGCAACAGGCCGGCAGGACAACTGTGTTCGGTGGTCACCCAGTGCGCGCGCGCTACAGCCACCCAGCACAGCGTGATCGGTTGGCCTGCCTCACTCCCGAAACGCAACGCGGCTTGCGGTGTGGCGCCCCAATCCTTGGCTCGCGCCAGCGGATGGAAAGGGCGATCGCGCAGGCTGGCCAACGCCTCCCAATGATGCAACTGGCCCGGCTCGGCGCGCAGCCGGGCCAGGATCGACGGCACCTGGGTCGTCGCCAACGCGGCCTGTGCGCAGGCGAGTGCAAATGGATTGGCGAAGCGGCCCGGGGGGGCTCGCCACCAGGACGCCTGTTCCAGCAAAGCGGCCAGTTCGGCGACCGATAATTCAACGGTGCCGCCGCTGCCGTTGCAGCAGACAGGCGCGCGCCGGTTCACGCGTAGCGGCCGCAATCCCGCCGCCGCCGCGCCAAACAGGCGCAGCCGGCGCGGCGCACGCGCGTGTTCGCCTTCGCTGAGGACGATGTCCCACCCTTCGTCGGCGGGCTGGCAGCGGCGGCGAAAACCGTACAGGTCTTCCAGCCACAGCGCATCGAACAGATCCTGTGCCAGCCGCTGCTGGAAGACCGGGAGCAAGGCCTCGCGCATCGGTCTCAGCCAAACAGCGGCAGGCGCCGACCGACGCCGGCGACGATCGCCCGTTCCAGGAAGTGGCGCGCGCAGGCCAGGTCGTCCACGGCCATTCCCATCGGGTTGAGCAGGATGATTTCGTCGTCGCCCTCGCGGCCGGGGCGTGCGCCGGCGACGATCTCGCCGAGCTCGGCGTGCAGCTGTTCGCGGCTGAAGCGGCCTTCCAGCACCAGCTGGTTGAGGATCTTGCGCTCGCGGTTGGATTGCGCCCAGTCATCGACCACGACCTTGTCGGCGCGCACATACACCTCCTTGTGCACGTCCATGATCGAGACATTGGCGACGAAGGTGCCGGGCGAGAGCCACTCGAACGGCAGGTACGGAGTGTCGGTGACGGTGCAGGTCACCACGACCTCGCTGTCCCGGACCGCGGCTTCGGCGCTTGCGCTGATCTCCCAGGCGACGGTGAAGCGCGCAGCCAGGGTGTCACGCAGCGCCGCGGCGGCGCCGGCATCGAGATCGAACAGGCGGACCTGCGCGATGCTGCTGCATTGTTCCAGCAGGGTCTGCAGTTGCATGCGCGCTATCGGCCCGCAGCCGATCACCGCCAGCCGGGTGAATGCCTTGCGCGCGAGATGGCGAACGCCCAGGGCGGTGATCGCGGCCGTGCGCATGCCGCTGATCAGGCCACCTTCCATGATCGCCCGCGGGTAGTTGGTCTCCACATCGTTCAACACGATCAACGCGCTGGCGCGCTCCAGGCCGTGGCGCGACGGGTTGTGCTGACGACTGCCGATCCATTTCAGGCCGGCCACCGGGCTATCCCCGCCCAGATAACCCGGCATGGCGATGATGCGGTCGGCGATGTGGTCGGCACCGGGCCAGCGCAGGTAGGGCTTGAGCGGTTGCACGTAGTCGCCACGCGCGTGGCTGAGCAAGCCGGCTTCGACGGCGTCTACAAAAGGTTGCGAATGCGCGCCACCGAGGGCGATCAGGTCGGCGCGGCTGAGATACACGATTTCGGGCGAGGAGGAGGGCACGGGAGTCCTGGGATGGCTGTGGTAGGGGAGTCAGCAGGGCAGGGGCATGGCGGGCAAACGCGCGCGGTCGTGACGCTCGCGCATGCGCGCCAGCCAGGCGTCGTCGTAGACGGTGTCGAGATAGCGGTCGCCGCGGTCTGGCAGCACGGTGACGATTCGGGCCTTGGCCCCGGGCCTGGCGGCCAGGCGCTGGATCGCGGCGATCACCGCGCCGGACGAGCCGCCGGCCAGGATGCCTTCGCGCAGCACCAGCTCACGACAGGCGCTGGCCGCCGCGTAGTCATCGACATGGATGACTTCGTCGACCTCGTCGGCGCACAGCAGTTCGGGCACGCGGCTGGCGCCAATGCCGGGCAACTCGCGAGCCTGCGGCGGCGTGCCGAACAACACCGAACCCACCGCATCCACCGCCACCACCCGCAGGTCGGGCCATGCCTGGCGCAGGCGCCGTGCGATCCCGTGCAGGGTGCCGCTGGTGCTCACGCCCAGCACCAGCAGGTCCGGCGGCGTGGCCGCCATCTCGTGGGCAAGTTCTTCGCCCTCGCCATGGAAATGGGCGAGCCAGTTGCGCGGGTTGGCGTACTGGTTGACCCAGAAGGCCTGCGAATCGCCGGCAAGCAGTTGCCGGGCGCGGGCGATCCGTGTGTCCAGGTAGCCGCCGTTGCGATCCTTCTCATCGACGATATCGATCTTGCCACCGTGGCAGCGGATGAGCCGCAGGTTGGCCGGGGCGATCTTGGGGTCCACGACGGCGGTGAAGCGCAAGCCGTAGCGGCTGCACAGCATGGCCAGCGCGATGGCGAGATTGCCTGAGGAGCTTTCCACCACGTGCATGCCTGGCCTCAGGGTGCCGTCGGCCAGCGCTTGCTCAAGGACGTATCGCGCGGGCCGATCCTTTACGCTGCCGCCGGGATTGCACAACTCCAGCTTGGCGTAGACCTGCGTGCCGCCGGAAAACAGCCGGGACAGGCGCACCAAGGGAGTGCGACCAATCGAATCGGTCACGTGGTCGTGCGCCATCGCCATCTCCGCTGCGGACAGGGAGCTCACGTTATGGCGAATGAGAACGATTTACAGTGCCGATTTGTAACCGTCAGGACCCACAGATGCCGCCGACGGCTGAATGCCCCGCGGGCGCGCGCTCGCCGGTTAACGGGCTTGGCGTCACAATGCGGCAATTATGAATTCGGGAACCCCAGGCATGTTTCTCTCGCGCTCCATCATCCTTGCCGCCGCCCTTATCAGCGGCACCGCGTTCGCCGGTGCCCGTACCGAGCTGGACAACTTCACCCGCGGCCTGAAAGGCCTGGACGGGCAGTTCTCGCAGCAGGTCTTTGATGGCGCCGGCAAGGTCAAGGAAACCACCAGTGGCCGCGTTGCCCTGTCGGCGCCGCGTCAGTTCCGCTGGGAATACACCAAGCCGTACAACCAGTTGATCGTCGCCGACGGCAAGAAGGTGTGGATCTACGATCCCGACCTGAAGCAGGCCACCGTGCGGCCGCAGGGCGAAGAAGAGCGCAACAGCCCGCTGAGCGCCTTGATCGACCCGACGCGCCTGGCCAAGCAGTTCGATATCAGCGAAGAGGCCGCGCCGCGCGATGGACTGCAGTGGTTGTCGCTGACGCCCAAGGCTGGTGCCGAGGCAAATTTCCAGGTCGCCACGCTGGGCTTTGGCCCCAACGGCTTGGCACGCATGGAAGTGGTGGACGCCATCGGCCAGCGCACCGCGATTCGTTTCGAAGGCTGGAAGCGTAACCCGGCGTTTGCCGCGGGGACGTTCGCCTTTACGCCCGCCAAGGGCGTGGACGTAGTGGGCGAGTAAGGCGTCCGTCGGTCCCTTCTCCGCAGCGCGGGAAGGGACGATGCATCGGTTTCAGTGCGCGCAGTGCTGCACTTCGATGCTCAGATGCTCCAGGGTTTCCAAGCCGGCCAGGCGCTGGCGATAGACCTCAAGCGGCTGCGGTTGGTGCGTCACCAGCGAGATGATCGCAGCATGGTGACCGGGACCAACCCGCCATACGTGTAGATCGGCGACGCGGTCGTCGCCCAACTCGATGCGCTCGCGGATCTGCCGCTGCAGGCCGGCCGGAGCCGAGGCATCGAGCAGGACGCGGCCGGTGTCGCGCATCAGCCCCAGCGACCAGCGTGCGATCACCAGTGCGCCGACCAGGCCCATCGCCGCGTCCATCCACAGCCAGCCGAAGCCCTTGGCCAGCAGCAGCGCGACGATCGCCAGGACCGAGGTCAGGGCATCAGC
>DATCVI010000177.1:0-1715 GCA_036566925.1 Stenotrophomonas sp. | reverse complement strand
GTGCGTTTCGAGGCCCCCTGGGGGCATCGGCTCGGCCGCCACGAGGCGCCTGCGCTACAGGCCGAGATCGAGCGCCTGCGCCGCGAAACCGGCGCGCCGCGGCTGCACGGCATCATCATCGATCGCGATCTCAATGCGGCAGCGGCCACCGTGCCGCGCGCCCTCGGGCTCCTGGGCCACCGCCACTACCTCGTGCTGGGCCTGCCATTGATGCAGGCGCTGGATGCGCAACAGTTCGCTTCGGTAATCGCGCACGAATTCGGCCATTTCGGCGGCGGCCACGGTCGCTTCGGTGGCTGGGTCTATCGGGTGCGGGCCAGTTGGGACCGTGTCCTCGTACAACTGCAGGCGCGCCGCTCCTGGGCCAGTGGCGCCTTCGTGCGCTTCTTCCGCTGGTACGCGCCGTATTTCAATGCCTACACCTTCGTTCTGGCGCGCACCCAGGAGTATCAAGCCGATGCCACTGCCGCGCGCGTGGTCGGCGCGCGCGTGGCCGGCGACGCGCTGGTCCGCGTGAACCTGGGCAGCGAGCGCCTGGCGCGGGACTTCTGGCCGTCCATGCAGCGCCGCGGCATGCGCGAAGCAGCGCCCCCGCTGGCGCTGTATCGCGACATGGCCGATAGCCTGCGGCAATTGCACGAAGACGATGCACAGCGACTGCAGCGCGCACTCGCCCGCCCACCCGGCCACGACGATACACACCCCACCTTGGCGCAGCGCCTGGCTGCGCTACAGGTGCAGCCGGCGCTGGTGCCACCGCCCAGCCGGAGTTTCGCCGAGACCTACCTGGGCGACCTGCTGCCGCGCCTGGAACAGGAATTCAGCGAACAGTGGCGGCGCCAGGTCGAGTTCGACTGGCGTGAAAACCATCGCCAACACGCCAGCGACGCCCTGCGCCTGGCCGAACTGGAAGCAATGGCCGAGCGCGACGCCGAGGCGGTGGTGGAACACGCGCGGCTCTCCGAACGGCTGCGTGACGACATCGACACACTCGCCCTCTACCGCGCCGCGCTGCAACACGCGCCGGCCGATGCATTCGTGCATTTCCGCCTCGGTGCGCTGATGCTCGAGGTCGGAAACGCCGCCGGCGTGGCGCACCTGCGGCGTGCCATCAGCCTGGACCGGCAATGCCGCCCGAGCGCGTTGCAGCACCTGGCGCACTATTACCGAGAGCAAGGCGATGCCAGTGGCGAGGACGAGGTTGCCCGCGAGTGGCAGGACCTGGAGGACGCGCAGGTGCGGGGTCACCAGGCGCGCAACCAGCTTGGCGCCAAGGACCTTTTCCTGCCGCACGGGCTCGATACGCAGGCGCTGGCTGGCCTGCGCGAGGCGCTCACGCGTCAGCGCACGGTCCGCAAGGCCTGGCTGGCGCGCAAGCAGCTCCCGGGGGATGACGCCGGCGTGCCGCACTACGTGCTGCTGGTGGCCTGGCGCGGCTTTCTCTACAGCGAAGAGAAGCGGCTCAAGCAGTTGGCCGAAGCGGTCGAACTGCCCGGCACGTTTATCGTTTTTGCCGGCTCGCGCCCGCACGCTGCGGCGGCCCGGCGTTTGCGCCAGGCGGTGGGCGAGCCTGTTTACCTCAAGTAGCAGGGTGGGGCGGGTAGAATGCGCGTCCCTCGCAAGTGTGCCGGAACCGCCCATGACCTGGTCCATCGACCATGCCCGCAAGACTTACTCGATCCCGCACTGGGCCGACGGGTATTTCGACGTTGATG
>DATCVI010000176.1:0-2330 GCA_036566925.1 Stenotrophomonas sp. | reverse complement strand
ATCCGCGTCGCCCGCAACCGCCTGCCGCCGGCGTGGTGGACGCGCCTGCCGGCGCTGCGCCGCAACGTCGGCAAGCGGCCACGGGTGGGCTGGGCCGGCGGCATCGGCCACAGCGGCGACCTGGAGATGATTGCCGAGGTGGTGCGCGAACTGGCCGACGAGGTCGAATGGGTATTCATGGGGATGTGCCCTGAACCGCTGCAGCCCTACGTCCACGAATTCCACCCCGGCGTGGATATCGAGGTCTATCCGCGTGCCCTGGCGCGTCTAAATCTCGACCTCGCCCTCGCACGCCTGGAAGACAACCGGTTCAACGCCTGCAAGAGCAACCTGCGCCTGCTCGAATACGGCGCCTGTGCGATACCGGTGGTGTGCACCGACATCGAGGCTTACCGTGACGGCCTGCCGGTGACACGCGTGCGGAATACAACGCGCGAGTGGGTCGCTGCTATTCGAGAGCATCTGGCCGACCCGGACGGTCGCGCCCTTGCCGGCGACAAATTGCGCCAGGCCGTACGCAAAGACTGGATGCTGACCGGCCAAGGCCTCGACGACTGGCAGTCCGCCTGGCTGCCGTGATTTTCAAGGCGCGGTCGGGCCCCGGTCGCGGCTGATGGCCCGAGGCCACGCAGAGCCGCTCCTACAGAACAGGGCCGGATCCCACTGGAGTAACAGCCCCCTCTGTTAAGGGGGCGCGGCGACAGCCGCGGGGATAGGCAAGACAAGCGTCGGGGCCCGAAGTTTGCGCAGCAAACTTTGGGGGCACAGCCCGCGTTGCGGGATGGGGCACGCCCAGCCGCGGGGATAGGCAAGCGAGAGGCGGGGTCCCAAGCCTACTGCGCAGGCTTGGGTGTCCTTGCCCGCTTCGCGGGCAAGGACCCGCAGCCAGTGCCGCGCCGGAAATCCGGCGCGGCACTGGCACACCGCTTGCATCGTCAATGGCGACCCTCGTCAGGCCCGTTCCCATGAGCGATTCCATCACCTCGATCCTCTCGCAGATCCGTAGCTACCAAGGCCAGATGGGCCAGGCGTCGCTGGGACCGGCGGCCGATGTCGGGCGTTCGACGGCGATCCAGGGCCTGGCCGGCAGCGAGGCCGCCGGCGCGACCCCGGGCACCAGCTTCAGCGACACCCTGCGCGGCGCGCTGTCGGGCGTGAACGAGGCCCAGCAGAAGGCCGGCGCGCTCTCCAAGGCTTTCGAAATGGGCGACCCCAGTGCCGACCTGGCGCGGGTGATGGTCGCCTCGCAGCAATCCCAGATCGCCTTCCGCGCCACCGTGGAAGTCCGCAACCGTCTCGTCCAGGCCTACCAGGACGTGATGAACATGCCGCTGTAAAGGGTAAGAACGGATGGCACTCGCACTCACCAAGGACAGCCTGCACCAGGGCGCCGAGAAAGCCGGCTCCTGGTTCGACCGCATCCACAGCCTGCAGATCACCCGCCGCCTGGGCCTGATGCTGATGATCAGCATCGCCGTGGCCGCCGGCCTGGCGGTGTTCTTCTGGTCGCAGAAGCCCGGCTACACCGCGCTGTATACCGGCCTGGACGAGAAGGCCACGGCCGAAGCCACCGACCTCCTGCGCGCGGCCGCCATCCCCTTCAAGATCGACCCGGCCACCGGCGCGATCACCGTGCCCGAGAGCAACCTGCACGATGCCCGCCTCAAGCTCGCCGGTTCCGGCCTGACCGACAGCGGCCGCCTCGGCTTCGAGCTGATGGAGCGCGACCCGGGTTTCGGCGTCAGCCAGTTCGTCGAGAACGCGCGCTACCAGCACGCGCTGGAAACCGAACTGGTGCGCACCATCAGCACGCTGCGCCCGGTGCGCGATGCGCGCGTGCACCTGGCCATCCCCAAGCCGAGCGCCTTCACCCGCCAGCGCGAAGTGGCCACCGCCTCGGTGGTGCTGGAACTGCGCGGCGGCCAGACCCTGGAACGCAACCAGGTCGATGCCATCGTGCACCTGGTCGCCTCCTCGATCCCGGACCTGGCGCCCGAGCGCGTGACCGTGGTCGACCAGAGCGGGCGCATGCTCACCATCGCCGACCCGGACAGCGACGCGGCGCTCAATGCTGCGCAGTTCGAGCAGGTGCGCCGCCAGGAAAGCGCCTACAACACCCGCATCCGCGAATTGCTCGAACCGCTGACCGGCGCCGGCCGGGTCAACCCCGAGGTCAGCGTGGACATGGACTTCTCGGTCGTGGAGGAAGCCCGCGAGCTGTACAACGGCGATCCGCCCAAGCTGCGCAGCGAGCAGGTCAACGACAGCAGCACGGCCACCGCCGGCCCGCAGGGCATCCCCGGTGCCACCAGCAACACACCGCCCACGGC
>DATCVI010000175.1:0-22181 GCA_036566925.1 Stenotrophomonas sp. | reverse complement strand
GGCGCCGACCGCCGGCGGCGGCGGCGCGCCCTGTTCGGCGGCTTGCGAGCCGCAGCCGGCCAGCACCGCGGCAAACACCGCGGCGGCCAGCAGGTTGCGCACCGGGTGCGAGGCGAAGGAAGTGCGCAGCGACGAGAACGGGGTGGCGTTCGTAGTCATGGGGAGGAAACCTCTTGGAGGGAAAGGGGGAGAGGAACACCGGCCAGCTGTCCTGCGACCGGTAGCGAAGCGAATTTCTTGTCGGCGTTGACGATCACCTGCCCCGGCTGGCCACGCCCGGCCAGCAACGACACCGCACAGCGGCCTACCGCCAGCGGGCTGAACCACTCGCTGCAGGCCTCGGCCTTGCGCGCGGGGTTGCACACCGGTTGTTCGACCGACAGCAATTGCACGCGCACGCCCAGCGGCTGCGCTTCTTCGTGCAGTACCTGGGCCAACATCCGCGTGGCCGAAGCGGTGACCGACGTCTCGCCGTGGCCGGCCCAGGGCCGCAGCGCGCACGGGCTGCCGACCAGTACATAGCGGCCACCGAGATCGGCGAGCAGCGGCAACAACTGGCGCGCCGCCGCCAGGTGCGGCAGCAGATCGCGTTGCAGGCGGCGCAGCAGGGCCGAGGCGGGGCGGTCGATCAGACGGCCGCTGGTCAGCGGGCTGCCGAGGCTGGCGACGACCGCCGCCAACGGTCGTTCGCGTTCGGCGATGGCCGCGGCGAGGGCTTCGGCGCTCTGGTCGTCGGCGACCGAGCCGACCAACGTCTCCAACCCGGGCGCATCGGCAAAGCGGCGGCGCAGCGCCTTCAGGCGCTCGCCGCTGCGGCCCACCGCCAGCACTCGGCTGCCGGCTTCCAGCAGCGCGGCAACCACGCCGCCGCCGACCGTGCCGGTGCCACCCAGTACCAGCACCTCAGGCTGGAGCATCCCGCTCATGGGACTTTCACTCCCGAAATCGGAACAATCCGGATACCGCCGTAGCGGTCCAGTCGCCGCGCGGCCAGGCGCAGGCTGCCGCCACCCTGTCGTTGCGGGGGCGGGGTGAATTCGCGAAAAGCCTGCAATCCACGCGCATTTACATTGAGCTCAACCGGGTCGAACGCGGTTTCGAGCGCTTGCTTGCGGGAAGGCGGCAAGCCGAACAGGCGACGCAGCCACATGGTGCACCTCGGGGGGAATCTGGAATGGCGCCAAGTTACGCCCCGAACCCGCACTTGATTAGTCCGGATTTAGGGGAATAATCGTCCCGGTCACGGTCTAATCGTCCCTCGACCCCGGCCGTCTCTCCCCTCCCCCTCCGGAGATTCCCGCATGACCCGCGATCTCAACGAGACCCTGATCTTCGTCAAGGTGGTCGAGCAAGGCAGCTTCATTGCTGCCGCCAATGCGCTCGGCCTGCCCAAGACCACCGTCAGCCGCAAGGTGCAAGAACTGGAGCAGCGCCTGGGCGCGCGCCTGTTGCATCGGACCACGCGCCGCATCGGCCTGACCGAAGCCGGTTCGGTATATCACGAACACTGCCAGCGCATCGCGCGCGAATTGGAAGAAGCCGAAAGCGCGGTGGGCCAGTTGCAGTCCGGCCCGCGCGGCTGGTTGCGCTTCACCGTGCCCTACTCAATCGGCATCACCTGGATCGCGCCGCTGCTGGGCGAGTTCCACGCGCTGTATCCGGAAATCCAGCTGGATATGCACCTGGGCAACGAAAAGCTCGACCTCATCGCCGGCGAAGCCGATCTCGCGTTGCGCGTGGGTTCGCTGCCGGATTCGAACCTGGTCGCGCGCAAACTCGGCAGCCTGCGCACGCAGGTGTTCGCCAGCCCTGCCTACATCGAGCGCTACGGCGAACCGCTGCATCCGGACGAACTGCAATTCCACCGCACCCTGGCGATGCGCAAGAGCCGCACCAACACCGTCAGCAACAATCGCTTCTATTGGTCGCTCACCGATGGCGCGGAGCTGCGCGATTTTGCCGTCAACCCGCTGATGGTCGCCAACGATCCCTCGGCGTTGAACGGGGCGCTGCTGTGCGGCGAAGGCCTGATGTTGACCGGCGATGTGATGGCCAAGCCGTTCATCGAGTCGGGCATGATCCGCCGCGTGCTGGCGGGCTGGACCGGACCGGAAGTCGATTTCAACGCGGTGTTCGCGGGCGGGCGCCTGATTTCGCCCAAGGTGCGGGCTTTCGTCGACTTCCTGGTCGACAAGCTCAACTTCGACGCCAACTACATGATGGCGCAGTGCCCCGCCGCCAAGCTTGCCGCCGCACAGGCGCGCCAGGCCGAACGCCAGGCCGGGGAAGCGGCCGAAGAGGCCGCCGAGGAAGAAGTCGAGTTGTTGCTGGAGAAGGTGGCGCGCTAAGCGCACCGGTGCGGCGCTGCGATCAACGCACGCCGCACTTTTCCATCGCCGCCGAACCCTGCAGCGCATAACGGGCCACCGGCCCGCCGTCGGCCCCGCGCAACTCCATCACGGTGTGGTCGGCCGAGACCACCAGTTGCACCGGGTGTTGCGAACTGGCCGTGCTCAACGCCACGGTATTGCCCGTGCGCTGGTGCCGGAAGGCCAGGTTGCCCTGCGAGCGAATGACCCTGCCGCTGCCATCGGTATCGAAGACCAGCGCGTCGCGCTCGACCGGGGGCTTTCCGCCGCTTGCGCAAAGCACCCAGGTAGTGCCGGCCAGCCAATCGTCCTGGGCCTGGGCCTGGACCGAAGCCGCGAAACAGGCGAGGCCGGCAACAGCGGCAAGCAGCAATCGTCGAATCATGGTCTCTACTCCGCGATGCGCAGCGGAAGGATGTCCGCGCGTGGTTTGTCGGCGGCATGGCCGGCACGCCTCGCATGTTAGAAAGGTGAAGTCACCAAAGCTGTGCGATTTTTCAACCACCTCACGCGGTTGTCCGTGGCGCCCACGGCGCGGGCGAACGCTGAAAAAGCGAAGGGCCGCGCAGGCGGCCCTTCGTGCGATCAACAGCGAGCAGAACGCTCAACGCATGCCCGTGGTTCCTGCCGAGCCCTCGCGCATCGGGATCAGATGGATCTCCACGCGGCGGTTCTTGGCGCGCCCGGCATCGGTGCCGTTGTCGGCGATCGGCATGCGCTTGCCCATGCCCAGCACTTCCATGCGTTCGCGCTGCACGCCCTGCGCGGCCAGGTATTGCGATACCGAGGTGGCGCGCTGTTCGCTCAGGCGCTGGTTGACCTCGTCGCTGCCGATGCTGTCGGTGTGGCCGACGACCTCGACCATGGTCTGGTTGTATTCCTTCAGCGTCGCGGCAACGCCGTTGAGCGCGCTGTAGAACTCGGGCTTGAGGGTCGACTTGTTGAAGTCGAAGGTCACCCCATCGGGCAGGTTGAGGGTGATGTTGTCGCCCTGGCGGGTGACCTCGATGCCGGTGTTGGCGGTGCGCTCGCGCAAGGCGCGCTCCTGCCGGTCCTGGTACTGGCCGACCGCCGCACCGCCGAGGGCGCCGATACCAGCGCCGATCATGGCGTGCTGGCGGCGCTCGGTGGCGCTGTCGCCGGTCAGCAGGCCGCCGGCCACGCCGATGGCGGCGCCGATCAACGCATTGCGCCCGGTCTTGTTCTGCTGCTGGGTCGGGTTGCCGTAGGGATCCTGCTGGACGTAGGAGCCGCCCGTTGCGCAGGCAGACAAGGTCAGCGCGGTAGCGGCGGCGAGACAAAAGGGCTTGCTTGCTGCTCGGAACATAAGTGTCCTCCTTGGGAGACGGCGCGGGTGCCGGCTTGAATGCCACGGAGGATAAACAGGCGGCCGCGTTCGCAGGATGAGGAAGCAGCACCATTTTGCGGGGACGGCCGGGCTGTGTTCAGCAAGATGGCCGTGGCGTTCAGCCGCCACGCATTCGCGCATAGGCCGCCAGGGCCTCGCTGCGACCTTGTGTCAAGTCCACGATTGGCCGCGATGGATAGTCAGGCGCATGCACCGCCAGCGCCTCGGCGTGCTCCCACGGCGCGAATCGTTGCGGCACCGGCAAGGCCGCCAGCTCAGGCACCCAGCGTGAGATGTAGCGTGCATGCGGATCGAAACGCCGCGCCTGCGCGACCGGATTGAACACACGGAAATAGGGCGCGGCGTCGGCGCCGCTGCCGGCCACCCATTGCCACCCCAACGTGTTGTTGGCCAGGTCCGCATCCACCAGCGTGTCCCAGAACCAGCGTGCGCCAACCCGCCAGTGCGCTCGCAGATGCTTGACCAACAAGCTGGCGACGATCATCCGCACGCGATTGTGCATGTAGCCGGTAGCCCACAACTCGCGCATGCCCGCATCGACAATCGGAATGCCGGTACGGCCGCGTTGCCAGGCTAGGCGCTCGGCGCGCGTCAGCCTTGCCCACGGGAAGCGGTCGAAGCGTGCATCGAGATTGTGCCGGGGCGTGCGCGGGAAGTGATGCAGCAGGTGATAGGCGAATTCGCGCCAGCCGAGCTGGCGTACAAAGGCGTCGATATCGGCGGCGTTGCCGGCATTGCGTTCGCCGGCCAGCTGCGCGCACGCGCGCCAGGGCGCGATTTCGCCGAAGTGCAGGTGCGGCGACAGCCGCGAAGTGCCGATCCGGTCCGGCAGGTCGCGCTGCTCGCGATAGCCGCGCAATGCGCCCTCGCTGAAGGCTTCGAGCATCGCCCGGGCGCCGGCTTCACCCGGCTGCCAATGCGCCCAGAAGCCCTCATCCCAACGTGGCGAAGGCAGCAGGTCGAGCTCCGCGAGTTCATCGCCCCGCACCGCCGCCGGCCTCGGCAGGCGTGCTGGCGCGTCCCACAACGCCGGCGCCTGCCATTGCGCCAGGGCCGTGCGCCAGTACGGCGTGAATACCTTGTAGGGACCGCCCTGCTGGGTCGCCAGCGCCCACGGCTCGAACAGCAGCGCGCCGTTGAAGCTCTCGCAGGCGATGCCCTGCTCGCGCAGTCCGCGCTTGATGCGGGCGTCGCGCGGCTGGGTGGCGGGTTCGTATTTTCGGGTCCAGTAGACGGCCTGCGCGCCGCTTTGCGCGATCACTTCCTGCAACACCTGCTCGCTGTCGCCACGGCGCAGCAGCAACTCCGAGCCGCGCGCACGCAGATCGTCGCGCAATGCCTGCAGCGAATGGTGCAGCCAGGCGTTCGACGCGGCACCGGGCGCCCACGCCCCTTCCTCCTGCGGGGCGTGGATGTACAGCAGCAGCGGTACGTGGCCGGCCTCCAGCGCCGCGCGCAGGGCCGGTTGATCGTCCAGGCGCAAGTCGCGCCGCAGCCATACCAATGCGTGGGTCATGCGCAAACCAGCGAAGTCGGGCCGCGATCATAACCAACCGGCGGTGGCGGCCGGGTCACGCCCGCCGCCCTCCTCCCAGCGACTATCGACCGGCGCGAGGTGGCGCCGATGCCGCCAGCAATTCAACTTCGGCCAGCGAACAGCGATCCTGGCCAGCGTCGCCCTCGATCACCAGTCGATACTGGCGATAGCGAGCCGGCGCGGCCAATCGGAACGGCCGCGTGTAGCGCGCCCACTCAAAGGTTTCGCCCGCACGCTGGTCGAGCACTTTCCATGCATGGCCGTCGGCCGAGCCCTCCAGCCGCCACGCCCGTGGGTAGCTGCCAATGCTGCCGGAGGTGAGCGTGTAGAAGGTCACCGCGCCCTGGGGCACGCTGGCCAACGCATAGGTCAGCGTGACCGGTGCGGCGCAGGAGAACTCCATCTCGGTGGCCGAGGTGTCGTCGAACAGGACATCGGCGTTCGCGCCCGGCAGGCTCGTCGTGGCCAAGCCGCGGCCGTTACCGGTGAGATCGGCCAGTGGCGTGGGAAGCCCCGCGCCCACAGTCAGCGAGGTCGGCAACGCAGCGGGCTCGCTGCCCCAGGCCGCAGGTTTGGACGACATCTCGAACTCGATCTGGCCGCCCTGCGCCAGCAATCGGTGTGGAATGGCCGTGCTATGCCAGGGCTTGCCATTGACGCTGACGCCAGCCACATAGCGGTTGTCGGCGTTGTTGCGTGGTGCGCTGATCACCAGCGAACGACCGTTTTCAAGGTGCACGGTGGCGCGGGTGAACAGCGGCGAGCCGATCACCAGCTGGTCGCTGCCCATCTGCAGCGGATAGAAACCCAGCGCCGCGAACAGCCACCACGCCGAAGTTTCGCCATTGTCTTCATCACCCGGATAGCCCTGGCCGATTTCCGAACCGCCATACATCCGCGCCAGCACCTCGCGCACGATCTCCTGGGTACGCCACGGCTGCCCGGCATACAGGTACATCCACGGCACGTGGTGGGCGACCTGGTTGGAGAACCCCCACTGGCCCATGCGCACGTCGCGCGCCTCGACCATTTCATGGATCAGCCCGCCGTACGAGCCCGGGAAGCCGGCGGTTTCCGGCGTGGAGAAATATTGGTCGAGCTTATGCGCGAGCGCTTGCCGGCCGCCGTAGAGATTGGCCAGACCCTGGCCGTCGTGCGGCACCAGGAAGGCGAACCCCCAGCCATTGGTTTCGGTGTAGTCGTGCTCGTGGCCCCAAACCCGCGGGTCGTAGTCGCCGGCCTTCGACTTCCACTGCCCGTCCAGCGCGCGACCCTGGAAGAAGCCAATCGCCGGGTCGAACATCCGCACATAGTTGAGGGCGCGCTGCCGGTAATAGTCGCTCTCTTCGTGCAACCGCTGCGCCGGCACCGGCGCGGCCGGATCGGCTGCCATCTTCTGCAGCATGTGGGCAATGCCGGCATCGTTGATGTAGCCCTCCAACGCCCACGACACGCCTTCGCCCACCGAACTCGGCGTGTAGCCGATGAACGGCGCCTGCGCCATGCCCTTGCGGCCGACGTTGTCGCTGGGCGGCATCACCGCCGCGTTCTTGATCGCCGCGGCGTACAGCGAGGCCTTATCCAGCCCGGGCACCTCCTTCATATAGGCATCGGCGAAAGCCACGTCCGAGCTGGTGCCGGTCATCAGGTTGGCGTAGCCCGGCGAGGACCAGCGCGGCACCCAACCGCCGTCGCGATAGTGCTGAAGGAAGCCGTTGACCATCTCGCCGGCCTGCGTGGGCGCCAGCAGCGACTGCGCCGCCCACACCGTGCGATAGGTATCCCAGAAGCCGTTGTTGACGTAGGCGCGGCCATCGATGACCGCCGCCCCAGTCTGCGTCTGTGTCGTTCCCGCCGGCAGCTCGCGGCTGGCCGAGGACTGCGAGGCATGCTGCCAGCGTGGCGCCTGCGCGGTGCCGGTATTTTCGTGCGCGGCGTTGGGATACAGGAACAATCGGTAGAGATTCGAATACAGCGTGGTGAGCTGGTCGGGCGAGGCGCCTTCTACTTCGATCACGCCGAGCTTGCGGTCCCACGCCTGCTGCGCGCGCTCGCGCACGTCCTCGAAGCGATCGTCGGCGCCGATCTCCAGCGCCAGGTTGCGCTTGGCCTGCTCCAGGCTGATCAGCGAGGTGGCGATGCGCATGGTCACGCGGCGCTCGCTTCCGGCGTCGAAGCGCAGGTATCCGGGCACCTGCCGCCGCGGCGCGCCCGGCTTGCCGTCCTTGCCGGGATCGCGGGCGACCAGCTTGCCGCTGGCCAGCACCGGGCGGTCGAACCTGGCATAGACGAACATGCGGCCAGCGCCGTTGGACAAGCGGCTGCGGGTGTCGGTGTAGCCGCTCAATTCGCCACTTTGCGGCGAGAGCGTCAATCCGCCTTCGTCGCTGACGTTATCGAAGATCAGGCTGGCGTCGTCGCCGGGAAAGGTGAAGCGAAACATCGCCGCATGGTCGGTCGGCGCGACCTCGGCGAGGATGCCGTTGTCCAGCCGCACGCCGTAGTAGTGCGGACGCGCAACCTCGTTGTCGTGGCGGAATGAGGCCGAGCGCGCCTCGCGCGAGGCGCTCGGCACCCCGCGTGCCGACGACGGCATGACCTGGAAAGTCTGGCGGTCGCCCATCCACGGGCTGGTCTCATGCGAGAGCGCCAACGCCTGCAAGCGCGGCCGGTTTTGCGCGTCGTTGCCGGCGGCGTATTCGTAGATCCAGCTCAGCGAGCCGGCGTCGGTCACCGGGGTCCAGAAGTTGAAGCCATGCGGCATCGCGGTGGCCGGGATGTTGTTGCCGCGCGAGAAATCACCGCTGGAGTTGGTGCCGCGCGTGGTCAACACCTGGTCGCTGGGCCGTTGCGCGGCGACGGCGGCCGGCACCTGCGCGATCCGGATGTCGTCCACCCAACCGCGCAGCTCCGCCGGCCCGACCGGCCCCTGGTAGCCGAGCAGGACCTTGTCGATCACCTTGCCCGCCGCCACCTCGCCCAGGCGCGCTTGCCGGGCGTTCCACTGCTGGGTGTACAGCGATTTCGATTCGCCCTGGCCAAGCGGTGACAGCACAAACCCCAGCTGGTCGTGGGCACCGAGTTCGGAAAGCCGGGTGCCATCGGTGAACAGCAGATCGATGGCAGCGAACGTGCTGGGGTAACGCAGATCGCCTTCGATGAACTCCGGGAAGATCCGGTACGACAGCACGGTGTCGGCCGTCACCGGGATCGAGACATCAAACAACTCTGCTATCGCTTTGCCGCCGGCAGGAGCGAGAACCTGGCCTTCGTAGCCCAGGGAATGCACACCATTGAAACCCACGCCCGGCTTTGCGGTGTAGGCCACAGCCGGCCCGTTGCCGACGCGAACCGCCAGATGGGCGCCGTCCGCGCGTTTGGCTGCAGCCGCGGCCAAGCCTGGCTCGCCGGTTTCGAACGACGTCCAAAACTGCGCCTGTGCAGCCGCCATCGCCGCTGGCGACTGAGCGGCCAGCACGGCGGCAATCAAGACAAGAACTGGGGAACGCCGGCGAGAGGAATCAAAGCGCATGTGGTTACGACCATGGAAAGGCGATAAAAGGCACCGGAAGCTCACGGGCGATCCGCCGGCAGGCTATCGGCGAGCGAACGTATCCGCAGCGCGGCACGCAATGCGTCCAGGCTCGCCGCCGAGGCGACGCGCACCGATACGCGCTCGCCCGGCAACAGGGCGAACTCATTGTCGGCGGGCGTGGCCTCCAGCCTGCCGAAGTCGATCCATACCGCGCGGGCCAGCTGCTCGGCGGTCAACTCAAGGACGTAATCGCCGGCCTCGCGACGCCAGTTCGCTTGTATCCCGGGCGCCGGCCACGCGATCTGCTTGGCGGCGGCGAAATAAACCAGGCTTCGCGAAGGCGGTTCGCCCGCCACCTGCAGGTCGAACACCGCCACGGTGGTGAGCGGATCGGCGCCGGCCAGCAGTTGCTTGTCGGAATGCTGCGCAATCTCCGTGGCCGAGAGCGGCGCCAACGTCACCGTCTTGCGTTCGTCGCGCAACAGCTTTCCATCCAGGCGCATCAGGCGCGTCCGCAACTCGCCGCGGCGGGTCTCGGTGCGGTCGTTGAGCAGGCTGACCCGGGTGCGACCCTCGCCGCGCAGCGCCGCCACCGCAACCGGGGCAAAGAAGCGCCGCGCATGGAACTGCAGGGCTTTCCAGCGGCCGAACCAGTCGATGCTCGACCACGATGCGCCGGGCCATACGTCGTTCAACTGCCAATACAGCGACCCCATCGTGTACGGGCGGCTGGCGCGGTGATGCAGCGCCGCCAGCTCGATGCCCTCGGCCTGCATGACCTGGCTGAGATACAGGAAGTCGTCGAAGCGTTTCGGCTCGCCGAACTCCATCCGCAGGTAATGCAGCAGGCGTTCGTTGCCCTTGCCGGCCATGAACTTCTGGTGCGCCTGGATCACCGGGGCGTCGATGCCCTGCTCCTCGGCCGTGGCGAAGGCATCAACGGTCCGCTGCACCGGCCAGGCCTGCAGGCCATATTCGGACATGAAGCGCGGAGTGATCTTCAGGTACTGCGACGGCGGGTGGGCGGGATTGCCCCAGACTTCCCAGTAATGCATGTCGCCACTGGCGGGAGTATTGGCGACCTCGGCGAGGTCGTCGCTGGGCGAACTGGCCCAGTAGGCGACGCCACCGCCCTCCTCGGCCACCACCGCGCGCAAGTCGTGGCCAAACAGTTGCACGTAGCCGTCCCAGACCCGCTCGGCGAACGCCGGGTCCGCCGCTTTCAGCTCGCGGCCGTGGCCCCAGTACTTCCAGGCAATCTCTTCTTCGTTGTTGCCGGCCCACAGCACGACGCTGGGATGGTCGCGCAGCCGCCGCACGTTATCGCGCGCCTCGGCGATGACGTTGGCGCGGAACGCCGGGTCATACGCCGGTTGCATGCCGCCACCGAACATGAAGTCCTGCCACACCATCAGGCCGAGCTCGTCGGCGATGTCGTAGAAACGATCGGACTCGTAGTAGCCGCCGCCCCAACCGCGAATCATGTTCATGTTGGCATCGACCGCCGATTGCAGGACGCGGCGCAGCTGCGTTTCGCTCACGCGCGGCGCGAACATGTCGAAGGGAATGTAGTTGGCGCCCTTGGCGAACACCGGGATGCCGTTGACCTCGAAATGGAAATCCCGGCCCTTGGCATCAGGGGTGCGGCGCAAGGCCACGCTGCGCAGGCCGGTGCGGCGGCTGGCGGTGGCGACGACGCCGTTGTCGTCGGCGATTTCGACCTCGAAGCGGTACAGCGGTTGCGCGCCGTATCCTGCTGGGAACCAGCGCTGCGGCTTGGGAATGGCCACGGCTATGGCGGTGCTTTCGGTCCCGGCATCCAGCTCAAGCGTGCGCGATGCGGCCTGTTCGTGCCTGCCGTCTGGGTCAATCTGCCACAGCCGCAATTGATAGCGGCCGGCGCGCGCCACCTCCATTCCGACCTGTACCTGCAGTTCGGCGCGCGCGGCATCGACATGCTCCTGGCGCACATGCACATCGGCAATGCGCAGGGCCTGCCATTGCTGCAGCGTGACGTTGCGCCAGACGCCCGCGGTGACGTAGCGCGGCCCCCAGTCCCAGCCATAGTGGTAGCCGGGCTTGCGGACAAAATTGGCGGTCAGCGCATCGGCCGGCTCGTCGCCGTACGGTGAGGGGTAATTGCCGTGGAGCTTGTGCGGCATCGCCTGCACGATCGGCAACATCCGGGTGATCGGCGAGTGGAACACCACGCGCAGTTCATTGCGGCCACTGCGCAGCTGCGCCTGCACCGGCACCCGCCAGGTGCGAAATGCGTTGTCGGCGGCCAGCACGCGTTGACCATTGAGGAAAACCTCGGCCAATGTGTCCAGGCCCTCGAACACCAGGTCGCTGCGCGCACTGCGTGCCGCGTCCGGTGCAAGCTCGAAATAGGTTCGATATTCCCAGTCGCCCAGGCCGATCCATTGCAGGCCGGCTTCGGGCGCGCCCACGTAAGGATCGGGAATCAGGCGATGGGCCAGCAGATCGGTATGCACGGTGCCGGGAACACTGGCCGCGCGCCATTGCGTGGCTTCTTGATGCGCCCGGGCCTGCTCGCTGCCCGGTACCAGGCGGAACTGCCAGCCCACGTCCAGCAGGCGCTCGCCGGGCGTAGCGGCCATGGCAACGCATGTCCACAGCGCCAGCGCGAACGCGGCGACCCGGCACCACGAATGACCGAACCGGCACGAACGCTGGCGCATGGCTTCCTCCGTCGGGTAAAGCGGATGCCACCCCGCGCTGCCAGGCGCGGGGTGGCCGGGGGTGTGTGGCTGGGTGAATCAGAACTTGTAGGTCAGCCCCATGTAAAGGATACGGCCGGCATAGGTGTTCTCGTAGAAGCGGTGGTCGGTGTCGTCGCCCAGGTGGCTGCGCTGCTCGGACTTGGTGGCGTTCAACACCGAGGCGGTCAGGATCAACTCGTCGGTGAGGTTGTAGGCCACGTTCAAGTCCAGCTGGTCGTACGGTTCCAGGTAGGTGTTCAGCCCATTGATCAGGCCGCCCACCACTTCGCCACGCCAGTTGTACGAAGCACGGGCCAGGAACTTGCTGTTCTCGTAAAACACCGTCGCATTGGCCTGGTAGTCGGCGCTGCCCACCAGCGGCGACTCGCCGATGTTCTCGCCGTCGATCACGATCGAAGCGAGGTTGGTGTCGTTGAGGGTGTAGTTGGCCTGGAAGCCGAAGCCGGTCGAGAAGGTGTGCTGCACGTACAGCTCGATGCCCTGCGAGACGCCATCGCGGCCATTGGCCTCGGTCTCGTAGTTCTGCACCGTCACGGTCTCGCCGCCGACGCTGACCTGCTGGTCGCGCACCACCGGCACGGTGAAGTTCTTCACGTTCTTGCGGAACAGGCCCAGGCCCACCACCGAACCGGGCTGGAAGTACCACTCCAGGCCGACGTCGAACTGGGTTGCCTCGAACGGCTCCAGGTCCTTGTTGCTGCCCGAACCATACCAACCGGGGTTGGTAGCGCCGCCGGCGGCGGTACGGTCGTCGCTGTATTCCTCGCTGATGTATTGCAGGCCGCCGGGATAGGCGATGCTGGTGTAGGCCGGACGCGCGATCACCTTGGAGGCGGCGCCGCGCAAGACCAGGTCCTCGGTGAGGTCGTAGGCGATGTTCAGGCTCGGCAGGACGTCGGTATAGGTCTTGTCCATCGACGCCAGTTCATAGGTCTTCGGGTGCGAGTCCAGCCGCACGTAGCCGCTCTCGCAGGTGCTGCCCGGCGGCAGTGGGCCGGCGCTGCAGGCCAGCGGATTGCCGTCTGCGCCATCGACGAAGTAATCCATGAAGCGCTCGATCGAATCCGACGAGGCGGCATGCTGCTGGGTCCGCACGATCCGCACGCCGAGGTTGCCGCGCAGGCGCTCGGTCTTGAAGTTGGCCTGGAAGTAGCCGGCCGTGACTTTCTCGCCGACGTCATAGACGAAGTCGGGCTCGATGCGGTTCTGCATCTGCCCGTAGCGGCCGTTCAAATAGCGGATGTAGGCCGGATAGTCGACGCCGGGGAAGACGTTGGCATTGAAGCCGCCCTTGATGTCGCCCAGCGGCTGGCCGAGGAAGAACTCCGGCTGCGCCACGCCCGCATCGGCGTCGCAGCCGTTCTGGTAGCGCATGTCGTAATCGGAAGGATCGGCGCCCTGGCACACCCAATAGGTATTGCCGGTGTTGCGATGAACCTTGCCGTCGCTGTACTTGGCGCCGAACTGGAACGAATCGATCCAGCCGCTGTCGAACAACTTGGTGAAATCGGCCTGGAAATAGTTTTGCTCGATCTCGGTCTGCAGCCACGAGGAATCGGTCGAGCCGGTATCGACCTCGGCCACGCCGGCCATCAGCATGTCCTGCAGGTTGGAGGCAAAGTTCACCGACGGGGTGCCGGACACGTCCCACGCGGAATAGGTGTTACCTGCCTGCCAGGCGCCATTGACGAAGCGGCGCGGCTTGGCGGACATGCGGAAGTTCATCGAAGGGCCGCCTTCGGACCAGGTGCGGCCGCCCTTGAACGAGGCCTTCCACAAGGGGCCGATGTCCCAGTCCAGG
The DNA here is from genome assembly GCA_036566925.1 of Stenotrophomonas sp. Lineage (GTDB taxonomy): Bacteria > Pseudomonadota > Gammaproteobacteria > Xanthomonadales > Xanthomonadaceae > Stenotrophomonas_A. The sequence goes on along the minus strand of DATCVI010000175.1, from coordinate 8,826 downwards.
TTCAAATCGGCGGTCTGCGACAGCGCCTTCTCGCGGCTGTAGCCGCCGGTGAGCTGCGGCGTTGGCACCGTGCAATCGTCCGGACCCCAGCCGCCGGGGCTCAACCCGGCCGCCGCGGCCTGCGACTCGCTGCAGTAATAGGCCTTGCCGGGAAGCATCTGGTACTCGGCCCCGGTGACGATGCTGCCGCTGGAGTCGAACGACAGGCCGTTGAGCAGGCGTCCGCCCGGCCAGTTGCCGTCACCGGAGAAGCGCGCCAGGTTCCACTCCGGCACCTTGAGCGTGTTCAAGGTGTAGTCGCCCTGCAGGTCGAAGCGGAAGTAGTTCGCCGTCAGCGTCATGTTGTCCAGCGGCTTGAACTGGAACGTGAGCTGGGCGCCCTTGCGCTCGCGCTTCTCGTTGCGCACGGAGAAGTTCATCGACGTGGGCATGAAGAAGTTGGTGTAGTAATCGCCGCCCTGGTTGTAGAAGCCGGACTCGCCCCACCAGTAGTGCACGCCATCCTGGGTCATCGGCCTGCCGTTGACGTCGAATGCCGGGGTCGCGTCGTAGTCGTCGCCGTACCACTGGTAGTCCTCGGCGCTGACTTCCATGCTGCGGTTGGTGCGCTTCTGGTCGGTCAGCCCGACCAGGAAGCCGAAGCGCTCGTCCTTGCTGTGCCAGGAATACATCGCCGACAACTGCGGGTCGGTCGTGCTGCTGGTGTCCGAATAGGTGCCCTCGACGGTGGCGAAGCCGGAATTGGATTCCATCTCCAGTGGCCGCCGCGTGTGCAGGATCACCGTGCCGCCGATGCCGCCTTCGTCGATGCGCGCCTCCGGGGTCTTGAACAGCTCGGCGCTGGAGAGCATGTTCGACGGCATCAGCACGTAGTTGAACGAGCGCGTGGCCTCGTCGTTGGTCTCCGAGGTGGCGATGTAGTTGCCGTTCAATTGCGTCAGCGTGAGGTCCGAATCCAGGCCGCGCACGCTCACGTACTGGCCCTCGCCGCCGCTGCGGCTGATGACTACGCCGGGTACGCGCTGGAGCGCGTCGGCGACGTTCTTGTCGGGGAACTTGCTGACGTCTTCGGCGGTGATGACCTCGACGATCGCATTGGCGTTGCGCTTCTGGTCCAGGCTCTTTTCGATCGAATAGCGATAACCGGTGACGGTGATGCGGTCCAGGTCGGTGGCGTTGGCATTGGCGGATGCGGCCGCCTGCCCTTCGGCCTGTTGCGCGAATGCGGCCGCCGGCAGCATCGCGCCGGCCAGGGCAAACGCAATCGCGGTGGACAACGAACTTCTGCTCTGAGTGCTGGTCGTCTTTCTCATTCCAATCCCTCTCCTGATTGAACCTGCGACGCGCGAAAAGAAACAAAATTGAATCGATCTAACTTCCCCGGCTGGACGCACCCCCCGATGCTGTCCGCCGTGCACTGCTGCTGCCCGCGACTGACTTGCTTTAGATCGATCTAATCAGTCGGAACGATTTTTTAGCACGCCCGCGCCTGGGACGCATGCTGCCGCGCAGCATGGCGTCGCGATGCTTTTGGATCGTTCTAAACCTGGGTTACAGTCCGCCCGACCGCGGGCCGCAAGGCCCCTCAACGGAAGGACCGCAATGCCCAGAGCCCCGCTTTCGACGTCGCGCCTGGCCCCGCTGTTCGGCGCCGCCCTGTTCTTGTCCACGCTCACCGGAATCGCCGCGAACCGCCCTGCCCGCGCCGGCGGCGACCTGCCCGCCCAGGTCAACACGCTCATCGGCACCCAGGACGAGGGCAACACCTTCCCCGGCGCGTCGGCCCCGTTCGGCCAGATCCAGGTCAGCCCGATCGGCTCGCACTACGCCGGCTGGCGCCATGGCGACGAGAAGATTCGCGGCTTCGGCCATTCGTTCCTGTCCGGCGCCGGCTGCTGGGAACAAGGCGGGCAGCTGTCGATGTTGCCGGTCACGGGGAGCATCGAACCCGGTGGCGATTTCGATACTCGCGACGCCAAGCGCTTCGACCATCGTCAGTACGGCGCGCGCTACAGCCATGACGGCGGCGCGCACCAGGCCGGCTACTACAAGGTTCGGCTGACCGACTACGGCGGCATCGACGTGGAAGCCACCGCGCTCACCCGCGCCGCCGCCGAGCGCTACACCTTCGCCGCCGGCAGCGGCGACGGCCACGTGTTGGTCAACGTGGCCCAGGCCAACGAGAAGCATCGCGTCATCGGCAGCGAAGTGCGCGTGGTCGGCGAGCGCGCGGTGGAAGGCAAGATCACCACGCTGAGCTTCTGCGGCGGCCACCAGTACACGACCTGGTTCCGCGTCGAATTCGACCGGCCGTTCAAGTCGTTCGGCGTCTGGGGCCAGGCCGGCGGCACGCCGGGAGCACGCTATAGCATGGAGAGCGAGTACGAACCGCTCAACGGCGCCTGGCTCAGTTTCGACCTGTCCCAAGGCCGCAGCGTGACCGCCACCAGCGCGATCTCGCACGTCGACATCGAAGGTGCCCGCAACAACCTGCGTGCGGAGGGCATGCGTGGCGACCAGCTGTTGCCGTTCGATGCGATGCGCACCGCAGCGCAGCGGCAATGGCGCGACGAATTGGCCAAGATCCGCGTCACTGGCGGCAGCGGCGACGACCAGACCGTGTTCTACACCGCGCTGTACCACGCTTTGCTGCAACCGTTGACCGGCAGCGATGCCGACGGCCGCTACCGCGGCTACGACGACCAGGTGCACGTGGCCGACGGCTGGACCTACTACGAGTTTTTCTCGCTATGGGACACCTACCGTTCGCAGAACCAATTACTGGCATTGATCCAGCCGCGCCGCGCCCATGACATTGGCCGCTCGCTGCTGGCCATCGATGCGCAGGGCGGCTGGTTGCCGCGCTGGGGCTACGCCAATTTCGACACCAACACCATGACCGGCGATCCGGTCACGCCGGTGCTGGTGGACCTGTGGCGCTACGGCGCGCTGCAAGGCCTGGAAGCACCGGCGTGGCAGGCCCTGCGCAAGAACGCCTGGGGCGTGCCGCCCCTGCAGTCGCGCCATGAGGGCCGCGCCGGCAATGCCAACTATCTCCAGCACGGCTTCGTGTTCTTCGACCGCACTTTCCCGGCCAAGGGCATGGATGTCGACCCGCAGAACGGAGGGTCGGCAACACTGGAGTACGCCCTGGCCGACTGCTCGTTGTCGCTGATGGCCGACGGTCTTGGCGCGCAGGCCGATGCGGCCACGCTGCGCGCGCGAAGCGGCAATTGGCGCAAGGTCTGGGACAACAACCTGCATGAAGCCGAATCGGGCTTCACCGGATTCCCGCGGCCGCGCCTGCAAAGCGGCGACTGGTTCACCCCACCCACCGGCACCTACAGCCCGCGCTCGCATTACGGCTTCCACGAAGGCACCGCCTGGCAATACCAGTGGCTGGTGCCGCAGGACGTGCCGGCGCTGGTGCAGGCGATGGGCGGCCGCGAGGCGACGGCCAAACGGCTGGATGCCTTCTTCGCCTACGACGCGCTGCTGGCCGACCCGCTCGGCGCCGCCCGCAAAACCTGGGTGGGCGGGCCGTACTCGTATTACGACCAGTACCGCTACAACCCCAACAACGAGCCGACCATGCACGTGCCCACGCTGTACAGCCTGATCGGCCAGCCGTGGAAGACCGCCACCGTGCTCTCTGCAGTGCAGACGCTGTTTACCAACGCGCCCAACGGGGTCACCGGCAACGACGACCTCGGCACCATGTCGGCGTTCTACCTGTTCGGGGCGATGGGGTTCTCGCCGTTGGCGCCAGGCAGCGGCAAGCTGTTGCTGCACCCGCCGCGTTTCGATCGGGTCGAGGTCGCGCTGGGCGACGGCAAGCGCTTGCGCGTCGAAGCCGCTGGCGCTCGCGGCGTGGGACCGCGCTACGTCGAGTCCGTCCGCTTCAACGGGCAGGCGCAGCCAGCCGTGTGGCTGGACGTAGATCAACTGCGCCAAGGCGGAACCTTGCAGTACGCGCTGGCAGCGACGCCCGACCCGCACGGCTGGGGCACGCAGGCCGCAGATGCCCCGCCAGCCGTATGTCCGTCACCCTGACGCCGCGCAGAAAAAAGCGCCCCCTGGAAAGGGGGCGCTACAACTTTCGGCCAGGCAAGCGCCGCGCTTACAGACGGTAGCTGAAACCCAACAGGTACTGGCGGCCGTACTCGGTGTATTCCTCCGGCAGGAACAGCCCGGTGCTGTTGGTCGACTCGCTGACCTCGGTGCGGAACGCCTCGTTGGTCAGGTTGTTGACCTGGAACATCAGCGACAGCCCGTTCAACGCACTCGACTCGGGGAAGGCGTAGCTCAGCTGCAGGTCCACCGTGCGCTCGCTCAGGGTGTTGCGGTACTGGCGCTGGCCGAACAACGACGAATACTCGCCGCGATACGGGTCGCGGTAGCGCTGGCTGATACGCGCGCCGAAACCGTACTTTTCATAGAACAACGTCGCATTGGCCACGACCTTGGACAGCCCAGGGATGGTGTCGGTGCCCGGCGTGGTGTCGTTGGGGTCCGGATCGATCGACGACTCGGTGTAGGAGCCGTTGAGCTGGATGCCGAAGCCATCGAGCACCTCGGGGAAGATATCGCCGGTCAGGGTCAACGCCGCTTCGACGCCGCGCATGTAGCCGCCGGTGCCGTTGGCCCAGGTCGAGAAGGTGCCGATGTTGGAAATCGGCGTCTCGCCATCCGGGTTGTAGCCGGTGAAGTCCCACGGGATGGTCTGGCGGTAGATGTAGGTTTCCAGATCCTTGTAGAACAGGGCCACGCTGGCGTAGCTGGCCGAGCCCATGTACTTCTCCAGCGACAGGTCGACCGCGTTGGCACGGTACGGCTCCAGCGTCGGGTTGCCACCGCTGCCTTCCCACAGGCTGGTGGTCTGGCTGACCGAGGCGCTGGAGTCTGCGCTGAGATAGTTGATCGGCGCGCGCATCATCTGCTTGGCCGCGCCGAAGCGGGTCATCCAGCCGTCGCCGAAGTCGAACACCAGGTTCAGGCTCGGCAGGGCGTCGTTGTAGCGCGCGCCCAGGGTCTGGCTGCCGGTGATCGCGCCGCCATTGGCGTTGAAGCCGGTCGAGGACTGATCGGTGCTGATGTACTGCATGCCGGCGTTGCCGCGCACGCGGATGCGGTCGGTGAGGTCCATGTCGATGTTGGCGCGCAGGTAGTACGTGTTGACGTCCTCGTCGACCACGTAGTCCTTGCGCAAGTCGTCGTTGCTCTCGGAAATGGCGACGTCGTAGTACTCGCCCAGCAGGTTGCGCGGGTTGAACGTGAGGATGTTGCCCATGCCGACGAAGCCCAGCGAGGTCGGCGACATCAGCAGCGACGGATCGACCCGGGTGGCGCCGTCGCGCAGGGTGGCGAAATAGACGTCCGAGCGCTTGTCCTTGCTGCGGCGGTTGATGTTCACGCCGAGGTCGAAGCTGCGCACGATGGCGGTGTCCACGTCGTAGGTGAACTGCACGCGCCCGGCCTTGATCTCGTCCTTCTGCCAGGAATTTTCCAGGCGCCCGTCATGGCCGTAGTTCTGCACGTCCCACAGGTAGACGCTGTTGGGGTCGGCCAGGTCGGCCAGCGAGTAACGGCCGTAGCCGGCGCTGATCGGTACCTGGAAGCCCACGTCCTGCGGATCGAGCAGGCCGGCATAGGTTTCCAGCTGCGACTGCTCGCGCTCGGCGCGCGAGTAGTTCAGGTCCAGGCTCAGGGTCCACGGCTCATAGCTGATCGTGTTGGTCCAGCCGGCCGAGAGCAGCTTGTCTTCGCGGGTGTTGTTGTCGTTGCGCACCAACGGCTGCACGCCGGTCTGGGTGCCGCTGGTGATGATCGGGTAGCCGTTGCGCTCGGTGGTGGCGATGTTCTCGTAGCCGGCCTGCTGGCCATTCATGCCGGTCCAGTAGGCGTCGTTGGTCCACATCGCGCCATGCATCACCTCGTCCTGCTCGAACTTGGACCAGTAGACGTCGAGGATGCTGTGGAAATGCTCGTTGGGCTTGAACTCGAAGGCGGCCATGACGCCATCGCGGGTGAGGTCGCGCGACTTCACCCAGGCCTCCTGCCCTTGCAGGGCGATGGCATCGGCCGGCTTGCCCGGCTGCGACTGGCCCCACACGTCGGTATTGGCCCACCACCATTCCTTGTAGTGCTGCTCCTGGAAGGGTGAGTTCAAGCGCGCCACGCCCACGGCCACGCCGAAGGTGTCGTCGGCGAACTGGTCCACGTAGGAAGCGCTGGCGCGGTAGCCCTTGTCGTCGCCGTCGGCACTCAGGTTGCCCAGCGAATTCTTTTCCAGGTTACCGGTGACCACGATGCGGCGTTCGGACAAGTCCAGCGGCCGGATGGTCTGCAGGTCGACCGTGCCCGACAGGCCCTGGCCGATGACTGCGGCATCGGCGGTCTTGTACACGGTCACGCCGTTGATCAGCTCGGCCGGGTACTGGTCGAACTCCACGCCGCGGCTCTCGCCGGTGCTGACCTGTTCGCGGCCGTTGAGCGTGGTGCCGACGAACTGCTCGGACATGCCGCGGATCTGCACGACCTGCGAGCGGCCGTCCACGCGCTGGGTGGCGATGCCGGGCAGGCGCGAGATCGAGTCGGCGATGCTGATATCGGGCAGCTTGCCGATGTCCTCGGCCGAAATGGCCTCGACGATCGAGGTCGACTCGTTTTTCGTCGCCACCGCCGATTCGATGGCCGCGCGGATACCGGTGACCTGCACCGTGTCGAGCGTGGCCGGATCTGGGTTGGCCGGTGGCGTCGCTTGCTGCGCGTGGGCAGCGCTGGCGCCGAGCGCAAGTGCGCAGGCAAGCACGAGTTGACGATGGGGGTGACGGAAATTCCCGCGCGGGGACAGGGTTTGATTACGCATTGGGCTCCCTCCAGCCTTGATGACAGCGCTGTACTATCGGGACGCAAAATCTATTGTCAACTTTTCGTTATGCGGCTACCGCGACCATCGCGCGATGCCTTCCGCCGCAATGCGCTCGCCGCGCGCAGCGAGGTTGCGTTGTCGCGCCGCAGCAAGCCCGATGCGCTGCGAATCGCTACCTTGCGAGTTCGCACCACGAGGCAAACGCATGAAAACAACCCATCGCCCGCTGTGGCTATTGCTGTGGGGTGCCATGGCGCTGCCCTGCGTCGCCAGCGCCGCCGACACGCCCAAGGTGTGGACCACGACCGCCGACCATCGCCAGCAACTGGCGCGCGGCGAGCTCGTGGCGCCTGCCCAGCGCTCGGCGCCGATCTCGATCACGGTTACGCCTGACTCCCGCCATCAGGCGGTGATCGGCTTCGGCGCGGCGATCACCGACGCCTCGGCCTGGCTGATCCAGCAGCGGTTGCAGCCGGATGCCCGCCAGGCCCTGCTCGGCGAATTGTTCGGCCGCCAGGGCGATGGCATCGGCCTGTCCTTCACCCGCCTGACCATCGGCGCTTCGGACTTCTCCCGCCACCATTACAGCCTGGACGACGCGCCGGACGGCAAGCCCGACCCACAGCTGGCGCATTTCGACATCTCGCCCAACCGCGCCGATGTAATTCCGGTGGCGCGCGCGGCGCTGGCGATCAATCCGGACCTGAAGATCATGGCCTCCCCGTGGAGCGCGCCGGCCTGGATGAAAAGCAGCGACAGCCTGGTGAAAGGCACGTTGCGCCCGCAGTACTACGACGCTTTTGCCCGCTACTTGCTGCGCTATGTCGATGCCTACGGCGCCGAAGGCGTGCCGATCTGGGCACTGAGCGTGCAGAACGAGCCCGACTTCGAGCCCAAGGACTACCCGGGCATGCGCCTCAACGCGCCCGCGCGTGCGCGCCTGATCGGCGATCACCTCGGCCCGATGCTGGCCAAGCGCGGTGGCCAACCGCTGCTGTTTGACTGGGACCACAACTGGGACAAGCCCGAAGAACCGCTGGCCGTACTGCGCGACCCGAAGGCCGGCCGTTATGTCGATGCGGTCGCCTGGCATTGCTATGAAGGCGAGCCGTCGGCGCAGACGCCGGTACACGATGCGTTCCCCGACAAGGACGCCTACATGACCGAATGTTCCGGCGGCACCTGGGAACCGCTGCGGAGCGGCGGTATGCCGCTGGTAGCCAAGCGCATGCTGGTGCAGCCACTGCGGCATTGGGCGCGCGGGATATTGCTGTGGAACCTGGCGCTGGACGAGAACCGCGGCCCCCATGCGGGCGGCTGTGCCACCTGCTCGGGCGTGGTCACCATCGACAGCCGCGACGGCAAGGTCACGCGCAACGACGAGTACTACGTGCTGGCCCATGCCAGTCGCTTCCTGAAGCCGGGCGCGCAGCGCATCGACTCGACCGATACCGGTGCCGAAGGCGTGGACAACGTCGCGTTTCGCAACGCCGACGGCTCGCGGGTGTTGATCGTGGTGAACTCGCAACCGAAGCCGCAGGCGATCAGCGTGCACCTGGAAGGCCGAGACTACCGCCACCTGCTTGCGCCGCGCAGCCTGGCCACGCTGCTCTGGCCTGCGCCTGGGCAGGCTCAGTAGCGGTGGTCCCGCTTACACGGCCGCGATCAGCGGCGCCTGCTTGGCCGGCTTACTCGAAGCTACCCACCGAGTCGTGCGCCAGGTTGTCGAAGCGGGTGTACTCGCCGAAGAACTTGAGCTTGCACGAGCCGGTCGGGCCGCCTCGGTGCTTGCCGATGATGATCTCGGCCAGGCCCTTGTCCGGGGAATTTTCCTTGTTGTAGTAGTCGTCGCGGTAGATGAAGACGATCATGTCCGCGTCCTGCTCGATAGCGCCCGATTCGCGCAGGTCGGCCATCACCGGGCGCTTGTCGGTACGCGTTTCCAGCGAGCGGTT
>DATCVI010000174.1:0-30845 GCA_036566925.1 Stenotrophomonas sp. | reverse complement strand
CGACCGGCGTCGATGCCGGCGTGGCCGCAGCCGCGCTGGGCGCCGGTGCCGGGTTGGCGGCATCGGCGTTGAGCACGACCACCTGGGCGTTGACGTCGCTGCGGACCTTCACCGCTTCCAGGCGCACCGATTCGGCCTGCGCGTGGTCGGCGTAGGGACCAATGCGCACGCGCCAGGCAGGGCGGCCGTTGATCTGGGTCTGTTCGCTGAAGCCCGGCAGCTGCGCCTGCTTCAGGCGCGCGATCACCGCGTGGGCATCGGCCTCGCTGGCATAGGCACCGAAGTTGACGGCGTAATTACCGGCCGCCGCAGCCGGCGGCAGCGCGCCGGCATCAGCCGCGGCAGCGGCGGGAGCGGAGTCGGTGACCGCGGCCGGCGCATTACCCGGGGTCGCGTTCATGCCGACTGCCCCACCCTGCGGCGCATTGCCCGGAGTGACCAGCGGCAATTCGCGGGTTTCAAACTGGCCGTCGGCCGGCGCTGGCGGGGCCTCGATCGGCACGTCGCTGACGCCGCTGTCGGGCGCGGGGCCCTTGACCAGCATGGGCAGGAAGATCACGGCAAGCGCCACCAGCACGATGGCACCGATCAGTCGCTGTTTCAGGGCTGTATCCACGAGTAGGTCGGCAGCACGGTGGAAGAACGCGGCGATTATAAGGCCCGCGCACCGGCGCCGGCCTCAATCAAATGAACGAAGTGCCTGTAGCGCTTCGGCAACGGTGTGGAACGAGCCGAACACCAGCACGCGATCGCCCGCCTGTGCCTGCGCCAGCGCGTGCGTCAACGCTTGTGCCACGGTGTCGGCGGGGGCACCGGCTGCGGCGGCGGTGTCGCCGAGGCGCTCGCGCAGTGCGGCCGCGCTCTGCCCACGCGGCCCCTCCAGCCCCGCCAGGTGCCACTGCGCGATATCGCCCTGCAGCGCCTCCACTACCGCCCGGCTGTCCTTATCGGCCAGCGCGGCATAGACCGCGCACGTAGTGCCCTGCGCGGGTCGTGCCTGCAGCCAGGCCGCCAACGTGCGCGCCGCCTGCGGGTTGTGGCCGACATCCACCACCACTTCGACCTCGCCGACCCTCCGCGACTGCAAGCGACCGGGCACCACCGCCGCGGCGACGCCTTCGGCCCAGGCGCCGCGTGCGATGGGCGTACGCAACGCGCGCAATGCGGCAATCGCCGCGCCGGCATTGGCCAGTTGCACCGGTGCCTGCAGCGTCGGCATCGGTAGGTCCAGGCGCACCGAGACATCGCGCCAGCGCCACCCGCCGGCGTCGATCGGTTCGCAGAAATAGTCGCTGCCGTAGCGGATCGCATTGGCACCGAGCACGTAAGCCTGGCGCAAGACGCTGGAGGGCGGGTCGATCTCGCCCAGCACCACGGGCTTCCAGCCGCGGATGATCCCGGCCTTCTCCGCGCCGATGGCCTCGCGGTCCTCGCCCAGCCAATCGGTATGGTCGATGTCCACGGTGGTGATGACCGAGACGTCGGCGTCGACCAGGTTGACCGCGTCCAGGCGCCCGCCCAGGCCGACTTCCAGCACTGCCAGGTCGAGCCCGGCGCGGCCGAACAGCCACAGCGCAGCCAGGGTGCCGTACTCGAAATAAGTCAGCGCCGTCTGCGCGCGCGCCGCCTCGACCGCGACGAATGCTTCGACCAGCGCCGCGTCGTCCGCCTCGCGGCCATCGATACGCACGCGCTCGTTGTAGGCCAGCAGGTGCGGCGAGGTGTAGGCGCCCACCTTCCAGCCAGCGGCACGCGCGATCGCCTCGATGAAAGCCACGGTCGAACCTTTGCCGTTGGTCCCGCCGACGACAATGGTCTTCCTGGCCGGCGCCCCGAGGCCGAGCCGGGCGGCAACCTCGCGGACACGGTCCAGGCCCATCGCGATGGATTGCGGATGCTGGCGCTCGATGTACTCGAGCCATTCGGAAAGCGAGTTGGAAGTGTCCACGGCGGCGCTGTGCGGGAAAAACGCGCTCATTATCGCGGTTTGCCGGCATTCCCGGCAGGGTCCCTCAACGGCGGGTGCGGGCCGAGGCCTTGGCCACGTACATCGTGCGGTCGGCGGCGGCCATCCATTCGTCCAGGCCACGGTGATGCGCCGCCAAGGCCGCCACCCCGACGCTCACACCTACCCGAAGTTCCGGCCAGTTCGGCAGCACCAACGCCGCCACCGTGTCGCGCAGATGTGCCGCCACGCGCTCGGCCTCGGTCAACGTGCCGGCCAGCAGCAGCGCGAACTCGTCGCCGCCCAGCCGCGCCGGAAAGCCACTGGCGCCGGCCTGCTCGCGCATCAACCGGGCGATCTCGCGCAACACCTCGTCGCCGGCCACATGGCCATGGCGATCGTTGATGGCCTTGAAGCCATCCACGTCCAGCATCAGCAGCACCGCCTGCGCCTGGCTGACGCGCGCCGACACGATCAACTCCAGCGCGCGCGCATTGAAGAAGCGGCGGTTGGGGAGGTCCACGCCGGGATCGGTGAGGTTGAGCCGGTCCAGTTGCCGGTTTTGCTGGGCAATTCGGCGCGCCAGGTCATGGCCGACATGGCTCAGCGCCAGCATGTAGATGAAGATCGGCGGCAGCGCGCACAGCACGGTGCGGGTGGAGGCGTGCAATTGGGTCTGCCAGCCCAGCAGCCAGCCGCTCAGCAGTGCGGTGGCCAAGCAAGCCAGCGCCGCCCGCCCCAGCAGCGGCCAACCGCCGGCGGCCAGACGATCGGCGGCGAGGATGCTCAGCATCGCCGCCGCAGGCACCAGGCTGAACTGCGTGGCCGCGATCCAGAAACCGCCCAGGGCGGCGTCGGCGATGAGATTGCGATGTTCGGCGGCGCTCGGCTCGCGCGCGCGCCGAGCCAGCCAGAACGCCAGGTGCGGCCACACCAGCACATTCAACGCGACCAGCCAGGCGTAGCGCGGCAGCGAGCCCTGCTCGGCCAGCACCGACACGTACGGGACGGCCAACAGCAGCAGGCCCAGGTTGCGCATCGGATAGATGCGGCGCACGAAGGCGTGCGCCTTGGCTTGCGCGTCCTGGGGAGTGCTGTAGTAAGGCATGGGGGGAGGCGGCCCGAAGCGATGGGATCAGGGCTGGCCGAACATCTTCCACCGCCCTCGCCAGCCTAAGTCAGCGCGCGACGGCGCGACATAGGGAAAGCCCTGACGCGTGGCGACGCCGCAGTCGCCTGGCCTTTACCTACAGCGCCCGGTGCTTGGCTTCACCAAAGAATGGCGTGTGATGGCTGCAGTCGTTCAGGCGCACCACTTCCAGGTGATCGACATCGTCGCCTTCGAGGAAGTTGAGCGTGGTCGGGGCCTGGCGGAAGGTCCACAGCCGCGACAACGGAATGCCCAGCACTTTGCACAGCAGCACGCGATTGACTGCGTCGTGCGCGACCACCAGCAAGGTGTCGTCGGCGCCCAGCCCCTCGGCCGCGGTGGCCAGGCCGCGCCAGGAGCGCTCGAGCACCTGCCGCAGCGATTCGCCGCCCGGCATCAGCACGGTATCCGGCTCTTCGCGCCAGGCGCGCAGTCGCGCCGGGTCCTTGTCGTGGATCTCGCTGGCCAGCAACCCTTCCCACTCGCCATGGGCGATTTCCTGCAGGTCCGCATCCAGCGTCAGCATCGACTCGCGCGCCGGACCGAGGGCGAAACGTGCCGTGCTCTGCGCGCGCGACAGCGGCGAGGCGATGGCGCGGTCGATGGGCACCTCGCGCAGGCGTTCGCCCAGCGCGCGCGCTTGCGATTCGCCCACGGGCGAAAGCGGAATATCGATCTGGCCCTGGTAGCGGCCTTCGGCGTTCCACGGCGTTTCGCCGTGGCGGGCAAGCAAGATACGCATGGGGGAGTGGTTCCTGGGGGCGCGTCGGCCGACGGCCGACGTGGGAGCGGGATCATAACCCGCAGCCGCCAGGGGAGCGTCGGCCCCTGGCGACTCGTGGCCCGTCAGCGCTGCAGGTTCAATTCCTTCAGCAACTGCGGCGCCGGCGCCACTTCGCGCATGATCCATTCGAGGTAGCGGCTGTCGACCGAGATCATCCGGGTCATCGCCGGGTCGAACACCCAGTTGCTGCTCACCGACTCCCAGTTGCCATCGAAGGCCAGGCCGACCAGCTTGCCGTGCGCGTCCAGCACCGGCGAACCGGAGTTGCCGCCGGTGATGTCCAGGTCGGAGAGGAAATTGACCGGCACCGAACCCAGGCGCGAATCTTCGAGGCCGGCATAGCGCTTGGCGCGGGCGGCTTCGAGCAGTGCTTTCGGCGAGTCGAACGGGTCGGCGCCGGTTTCCTTGGCGACCACGCCTTCGAGCGTGGTGAACGGCGTGTAGGCCACGCCATCCTTCGGCGCGTAACCGGTGACGTTGCCGAAGGTGATGCGCAGCGAGAAGTTCGCGTCCGGGTAGACGAACTCGCCTTGCTGTTGCTTGTAGTCGGCCAGCGCCTGCAGGTACACCGGGCGGTACTTCAGCGCCTCGCCCTTCTGTGCCTTGGCCTCCTTCTCCATCGCCAGCAGCGCCGGCATCACAGCCACCGCATAACGGATGGCCGGATCATCGCTGGCTTCGAAGGCGGCGCGGTCGGCCTGGAACCACTTCAGGCGTTCGTCGGTGTCGCCCAGGCGGGTACCGGCCAGGCGCGATACGGCAGCCTCTACCGCAGCAGCATCGGCACTGCCCAGCCATTGGTCGACCGCGGCCACGTGCTGTTGCGCCGGCAGGCGGGTGTACTCATTGAGCCAGTAAGCCTGCAATTGCCGGTCCATCGCAGCGACGTAGCGGCGCTCCATCTGCTTCAGGGTGCCCTGCAGCTGCGGCAGGTCGCGTTCCTGGTAGCCGCTCTCGCGCTCGGCATCCGGCTTGGCGCGCTCCAGCGCCAGCCGATACAGGCTCACCGCCGCGCCAACCGTGCCGGTGCGGTTGAGTTGCCCCAGCACCAGGTCACGCCCCTGGGTGGCGCGCGCCTGTTCATTGAGCGCCACCAACCGCTGGTGCGCCTGTAGCCCGGGCTTGCCGGACGCGCCCTCGCGCTTGAGCCAGGCCAGCACCGCGGCCTCCTCTGCGCGCTTCTGGCCGGCGGCATCGATGCGCTTGAAGCCTTGGAGCTGCCCTTCGTAATTCTTTTGGGTGTTGTTCCACCCGGCCAGGGTGCTGGCGTACTTCACCGCGATGTCCGGGTCCTGCTTGCCCGCGGCTTCGACCAGCGCGATCAAGCGCTGGTAATGCCCGGCCACGGTCGGATAGGTCCATTGCGCGCTGTTCTCGAACTCGGACACCAGGGCGTAGCGGTTGGTACGGCCCGGATAGCCGGCGACCATGACGAAATCCCCCGCGCCCAGCGGCTGGTCGGCGAATTTCAGCCAGTGCTTGGGCTGGTAGGGAACGTTGTCCGGCGAATAGGCGGCCGGCTTGCCGTCCTTGCCGACGTAGGCGCGATAGAAGGAAAAGTCGCCGGTGTGACGCGGCCACATCCAGTTGTCTATGTCGCCGCCGAACTTGCCCACGCTGGCCGGCGGCGCATAGGCCAGGCGAACGTCCTTGATCTCCAGGTTCTTGAACAGCCGATAGCTGTTGCCGCCGGAAAAACTGAACAACTGGCAGCGGTAGCCCGGCTCTGCTTCGCAGGCGGCTACCTGTGCCTTCTCGAAGGCTTCCAGGGCCTGGGTGCGCTTGAGCGCGTCGTTGCCGGCGCCGGCGATCGCGGCGTTGGCCTGGGTGGTGACATCGGTGATGCCGTCGAGGACGTAGATGCGCGCATTCGGACCGGCGCTCAGCTCGGCGGCGGCGGTCGGCGCGTTGAAGCCATCCTTGATCAGGTTCTTTTGCGGCGTCGAGTTCAGCTGGATGGCGCCGTAGGCGCAATGGTGGTTGGTCACCACCAGGCCTTGCGGCGAGACGAAGCTGGCAGTACAGCCACCGAGCGCGACCACGGCGCCCATCGGGTCGCCGGTGAGCTCGGCCAGTTGTTCAGGCGCCAGCTTGAGCCCGGCCTGGCGCAGTGGACCGGCGATCTGCGGCAGTTGCTGCGGCACCCACATGCCCTCGCCGGCCTGGGCGTGGGAAACGGCACCGGGTCCGGCGGCAAACAGGATGGCTAGCGACAGGGCAAGCGGGGTGGGACGCATCAGGGCTCTCCATGGACAGTGCGTGGAGTGTAATCACGCCTTCACGCCTAAACCTCTGTCCAACGGCACTGGACGTTCTGGCGGTGCAGCACGGCCTGGCGGGCGCGCGCCCTTATAATTCGCGCCCTCACTTCCCCGCAGGTTTCGGCTCCAATGACGCAAACGATGAAGGCGCTGGTCAAGCGCGAAGCAGCCAAGGGCATCTGGCTGGAAGACGTCCCGGTGCCGGTGCCGGGCCCCAATGAGGTACTGATCAAGCTCGAGAAGACCGCCATCTGCGGCACCGACCTGCACATCTATCTGTGGGACGACTGGAGCCAGCGCACGATCAAGCCGGGCCTGACCATCGGCCATGAGTTCGTCGGCCGCATCGCCGAGCTGGGCTCGGCGGTCACCGGCTACCAGGTCGGGCAGCGGGTCTCGGCCGAAGGCCATATCGTCTGTGGCCATTGCCGCAACTGTCGCGGTGGGCGTCCGCACCTGTGCCCGAATACAGTCGGCATTGGCGTCAACGTCAACGGCGCCTTCGCCGAGTACATGGTGATGCCGGCCTCCAACCTGTGGCCGATTCCCGACCAGATCCCCTCCGAGCTGGCCGCCTTCTTCGATCCCTACGGCAACGCCGCGCACTGCGCGCTTGAATTCGACGTGGTCGGCGAAGACGTGCTGATCACCGGCGCCGGCCCGATCGGCATCATTGCCGCGGGTATCTGCAAGCACATCGGCGCGCGCAACGTGGTGGTGACCGACGTCAACGACTTCCGCCTCAAGCTGGCCGCCGACATGGGCGCCACCCGCGTGGTCAACGTCGCCAACACCTCGCTCAAGGACGTGATGAAGGACCTGCACATGGAAGGCTTCGACGTTGGCCTGGAGATGAGCGGCAACCCGCGCGCGTTCAACGACATGCTCGACTGCATGTACCACGGCGGCAAGATCGCCATGCTCGGCATCATGCCGCGCGGCGCCGGCTGCGATTGGGACAAGATCATCTTCAAGGGCCTTACCGTGCAGGGCATCTACGGCCGCAAGATGTACGAGACCTGGTACAAGATGACGCAGCTGGTGCTGTCCGGCTTCCCGCTCGGCAAGGTGTTGACCCACCAGTTGCCGATCGACGACTTCCAGAAGGGCTTCGACCTGATGGAACAGGGCAAGGCCGGCAAGGTGGTATTGAGCTGGAACTGAAAAACCGGGACTTAAAAAGAAAGGCGCCGCAGGGCGCCTTTCTGTTTCCCTCGCCCCTGGGCTGCGGCGCTGGCTCAGGGCCAGCTGACGGTGGCGACGACGGCGACGCGGCTATCGGAGTTCTGCTTGCCGAAGTCGTATTCGCCGCTGCTGTCGGTGTCGTAGTAGCCCACGGTCACGCCCAGCGGGCCCCAAGCCTTGCCCAGGGTGACGCTGTAGTCGGTGTAGTCCTTGTAGTCGATGCCCGACCCATAAGTCGTGCGGCCGACATGCACGCCGACGCTGAAGTCCGACGGGAGCGCCCAGTCCGCGCCCAGCGCGTAGTAGAAGCTGTCTTCATCCAGGCCATAGACGTCGTCGGTGTAGGCGACGGTGAGGCTATAGGTATCCAGGAACGTGGTCTTGGTGATCAGCTCGTTGTAGTTGGACGCGCCGGCACCGGGGTAGTTGTAGCGGTTGACCATGACGTCGAAGTTCCAGTTCTCGGCGAAGCCGATGTTGTAGCCGACGAAGCCATCGACTTCCCAATCCGGATCGCCGGCGCCGAAATCGACATTGGAGGCCCAGGTGCCGACATACAGGCCGAACGAAGTCGTGTAGGTCAGGCCGGCCTGGAAGGCCGGGTCCTCGTTGGTCTGCGAGATGCCACGGAAGACGTAGTCGTTGGTCACCGCGAAGGTGCCGCTCAGGCCGGAGGAATCTTCTTCCTCGGCTTCCTGGGCGAAGGCGGTGGCGGACAGCGACGAGAGGGCGAGCACGGCGGCGCACGCGAACGGCAGCGACTTCTTCATACGACACATCTCCTGTGGCGGGGTGGGCGAGGACACTGCGGAGCGAAACCGTCTTTTACGGATTCTTAACCGAGCTTACGCTGCAGTGCAACACCGCCGTCACTTTTGTGTCTGTTACATCCGCAACTGTGCCGCTACCTTGTCCTGCGGATGTCTGCTGGTCACCGTGCCGCGGTCATGTTTCAGCGGCAAAAACCCCATATCGGCGTGCCGCCACCTGCAGCGACTGTCCGGCTGAGAAGGCCGCCCCGGCCGCGGGCAGGTCTACTTCCACTTCGTCGGCCGCGCCCTCCAGGCGCGCTCGCAGGCGCAACCGCGCGCCGCTGCGCTGTGTCGACACCACCGTGGCCGGCCAGCCGCCCTCTTCCAGCACCAGGTCCTCGGGCCGCACGAACAGGGCCACCTCGCCCTCGCCCGGTGCCGCATTCGGCAACGGCAGGACGCGCCCGGCCACTTCGATCTGCCCTGCTCGCGCCTGCCCCGGCAACCGGTTCACTTCGCCGACGAAGCTGTAGACGAACGGCGAAGCAGGCTGGTCGTAGACCACCGCGGGACTGTCCAGTTGCTCGATACGGCCGCGGTTGAGGATGGCGACACGATCGGCCAGTTCCAGCGCTTCTTCCTGGTCGTGGGTGACGAACACCGTGGTCAGGCCGGTGCGCTCGTGCAGCTCGCGCAGCCAGCGCCGCAGGTCGCGACGGACCTGCGCGTCGAGTGCGCCGAAGGGTTCGTCCAGCAACAGCACGCGCGGCTCGATCGCCAACGCGCGCGCCAGCGCCACGCGTTGCCGCTGGCCGCCGGATAGCTGGGTGGGATAGCGATTTTCCAGCCCCTGCAACTGCACCAACGACAACAACTCATGCACCCGCTCGGCGATGCGCTGCTTGGGCCAGCGCGCCTGGCCACGACGAACGCGCAGGCCGAAAGCGATGTTCTCGAACACGCTCATATGCTTGAACAGCGCGTAGTGCTGGAACACGAAGCCGACCCGGCGCGACTGCACGCTCATGTGGGTGGTGTCCTCGTTGCCGAAGAACACCTGGCCGCGGTCGGCCGCTTCGAGCCCGGCGATGATCCGCAGCAACGTGGTCTTGCCCGAGCCGGAAGGCCCGAGCAACGCCAGCAGTTCGCCCTTGCGGATGTCCAGGTCGATGCCGTCGAGGGCGGCGAACTGGTCGAAACGCTTGTGCACGTTGTGGATGCGGATACCCATGGACGCCTCAGTGACGGTGGTTGGACGCCAGCGATTCGCCGTGGCGCCACTCCAGGTAGGACTTCAGCGCCAGGGTGACCAGCGCACTCAATGCCAGCAGCGCGGCGCAGGCAAAGGCGGCGCTGTAGGCGTATTCGTTGTAGAGGATTTCCACGTGCAGCGGCAGCGTGTTGGTCCGGCCGCGGATATGCCCGGACACCACCGACACCGCGCCGAACTCGCCCATCGCCCGCGCGCCGCACAACAACACGCCGTAGAGCAGGCCCCAGCGAATATTGGGCAGGGTGACGCGCCAGAACATCTGCCAACCACCGGCGCCAAGACTCAGTGCGGCCAGTTCTTCATCGCTGCCCTGTTGCTCCATCAGCGGCATCAGTTCGCGCGCGATGAACGGGAAGGTGACGAAGGTGGTGGCCAGCACGATGCCGGGGATGGCGAAGATGATTTTCGGCAGCTGCACCAGGGTTTCGCCCAGGATCGGCAGCTGCAGGTGCCAGCCTTCGTCGATCAACGGCCAGGCCCACCCATTGCGGCCGAAGATCAGCACAAAGATCAGGCCGGCGACCACCGGCGAGACCGAGAACGGCAAGTCGATGAGGCTGATCAGCACGCGCTTGCCACGGAATTGATGCTTGCTGATCAGCCAGGCCGCCGCCACGCCGAACACCAGGTTCAGCGGCAGGACAATGGCGGTGACCCACAGGGTGAGGCGGATGGCGGCGAGGGCGTCGGGATCGCTGATCGCGCGCCAGAACACCCCAAGCCCGCCGCGCAGCGCTTCGGCGAACACCAGCACCAGGGGCAGCAGCAGGAAGAACAGCAGGAACGCCAGCGCGCCCAGCACCAACAGCACCCGCACCCAGCGGGGCTCGGTGGTCGGGCTGGCGGCGGCATGGCGGGCCCGGCCGGCCGGCATGGCGGACTCCTGCAAGGGAACGGAAAGGCGGGTGGCGATCTGGTTCATCCTGCCCTACTCCCGGCCCTTGCGCTGCATCCACCCCTGCAACCCGTTCACCAGCACCAACACGCCGAAGGACAGCAGGAGCATCGCCGCGGCGATGGCAGTGGCGCCGGCGTAGTCGAATTCCTCCAGGCGGATGGTGATCAACAACGGCGCGATTTCGGTGGCGTTGGGCAGGTTGCCGGCGATGAAGATCACCGAACCGTATTCGCCGACGCCGCGCGCAAACGCCAGCGCGAATCCGGTCAGCACCGCCGGCCACAGTGCCGGCAGCACCACCTTCAGCACCGTCTGGAAGCGGCCGGCACCCAGCGTCGCGGCAGCTTCCTCGAATTCCTTTTCCGACTCGATCAACACCGGCTGCACCACCCGCACCACGAACGGCAAACCGACGAACACCAGCGCGACGATGATGCCGAGCTGGGTATAGGCGACCTTGATGCCGAGCGGCTCCAGCCACTGGCCGACCCAACCGTTGCCGCCGTACAGCGCGGTCAAGGCGATGCCCGCCACCGCGGTGGGCAGCGCGAACGGCAGGTCGATCATCGCGTCGAACAGGCGCTTGCCCGGGAACCGGTAGCGCACCAGTACCCACGCCACCCAGGTTCCCATCACCGCGTTGAATGCCGAGGCTGCCAACGCGGTGCCGAAGCTCACCCGCAGCGCCGACAGCGTGCGCGGCTCGCTCCACACATGCCAGATGCCCGACCAGCCCAGGCCGCTGGTCTTGATGAAGACCCCCAGCAAGGGAATCAGCACGATCAGCCCGAGCCAGACAAAGGTAATCCCCAGGCTCAGTCCGAACCCGGGGATCACGTTGCGCCGCGGCTTGCGCTGCGGCGCGGAGAGGACGTCTACCGCCATCGGCTACTTGCTCGCCTGGATCTGGTCGAAGATGCCGCCATCGGCGAAGTGTTCGGCCTGGGCCTTGTCCCACGAGCCGAAGGCCGACTGGATCGTCACCAGTTCGAGCTTCGGAAAGCGAGCGATATCGGCCGGGTCGGCGAACTCGGGATGGCGCGGACGGTAATAGTGCTTGGCCGCGATTTTCTGCCCTTCCGGCGCGTACAGGTACTTGAGATAGGCTTCGGCCACTTCACGGGTGCCGTGCTTGTCGACGTTCTTGTCCACCACCGCTACCGACGGCTCGGCCAGGATCGACAGCTTCGGCACCACGATCTCGAACTTGTCCGGGCCCAGTTCTTCCTGCGCCAGGAAGGCTTCGTTTTCCCACGCCAGCAGCACATCGCCGATCCCGCGCTGGACGAACGTGGTGGTGGCGCCGCGCGCACCGGTGTCGAGCACCGGCACGTTGCGGAACAACGCGCGCATGTAATTCAACGTGCGCTCGCGGTCACCCTTGAAGATGCGGTCGGCGTAGGCCCAGGCGGCCAGGTAGTTCCAGCGCGCGCCGCCGGAGGTCTTCGGGTTCGGCGTGATCACCGACACGCCCGAACGCAACAGGTCCGGCCAGTCCTTGATGTTCTTCGGGTTGCCCTTGCGCACCAGGAACACGATCGTCGAGGTATACGGCGCGCTGTTGTCGGGCAGGCGCTTCTCCCAGCCCGGCTGGATCAACTTCGCCTTCTGCGCGATCGCATCGACGTCGTAGGCCAGCGCCAGCGTGACCACATCGGCCTCGATGCCGTCGATGACCGCGCGCGCCTGCTTGCCGGAGCCGCCATGCGAGGTCTCGACCGTAACGGTGTCGCCCTTGGTCTCTTTCCAGTGCTGGGCGAAGGCGGCGTTGTAGTCCTTGTACAGCTCACGCGTCGGGTCGTAGGACACGTTGAGCAGCTGCACGTCGCGGGCACTCGCCGGCAATGCCAGCGCCGCAGCCACCAGCAGCGCCATAAGCGGCCTGGCCCAGCGCAATTCGTGCTTCTTCATCGACAAGTTCTCCATGATCAGAAAGCCACCTGGAGGCGGGAAAACACCGCCTTCTCATCTTCGCGGTCGGCGCCGGCGACAGCACCGCCGTCGAACCGCGTCTGCGAATAATTGAATACCAGCTTGAGGTTGCTGGTGAGGTACCAGTTCACACCGAACGTCCACGCCTCGGCACGTCGAGCCGCCACGTCGGCGCTGGCGAACAGCGGGAAGGCGGCATCGTCCACATCCAGTACACCATACCGGCCTACCAGCTCCCATGCACCCCAACCATCGTCTTTACCGACCGGATGTGAGGGACGCGTGACGCCGCGATAGCCGGCATCTTCGCCGGTCAATACAAAGCTCGCCGTAGCTTGCCATGCCGTGTTCTCCAAGTCTGCGCGCCGTGCGCCGAGGGCGACTTCCTGTCGCGACACGATGTATTCGCCGAGGAAGCCGAAGCCGTTGCGGTAGTAATAGCCCTGCGGCGACCAGCGCAGATTCTGTCCATCGGCGGCCACGGTGCCGCGGTAATTGAAGAACTGCACCTGCCCCGGCGTGCGGTAGCGCGGCAGGAAGTTGTTGCCTACGCCGTGCTTGTCGCCGACGCTGGCGCCGATACCGAAGCCGAGCCCAGACCAGGCACTGGCGTCGTTCTTGAACGGTTCGAAGAACACCCGGCCGGCGTACTCGAATTCGTTGTCCGGATTGCTGGTGACCGCGTCGCGGCCATCGACGGTACCGTTGAAAACACCCAGCGCGTAGGTGAAGGTGCCGGCGGCAACCTCGCCTTGCAGCTGCACGCCGATATCGCGATTGGGCGCCAGCTCACTGGGCAGCGCGCGCTCGGTGTCGGCCAGAGCGGAAGACGACTGCAGGCGCTCCAGGCCCACCGGTGAGGTGAACTTGCCGGCGCGCAACGTATAGGCCGGGTCGAAGCGCACGTCGAGGTAGGCGTCGACAATGCTGGCGCTGTCGCCGGCGAATTCCGGCGTCAACCGGAACGCGACCAGCTTGCCGAGCGAGCCTTCGATGATCGGCCGCGCGGTGCGGATGAGGAAGGTGTCGTTCTGCGGTACCGCGTTGTCGTCGATATAGAAGCGGGCGTCGCCCTGCAGCAGGCCGCGCAGGCGTATTTCATAGGCGCCGTCGGCGGACTTGAACGAGACGCCCTTGTCGTTGACCGCCACCACCGGGGTTTCCTTGGCCTTGGCCACGCGCTCCTCGTCCTGGATCTCGAGCTTGCGTTCGATCACCCGCAAGCGCTGGTCGAGGTCGGCCAGGCCTTCGCCCGCCGTTGCCCCACCCTGGGGCGTGGCACCGAGGCGGCGCTCCAGCGCCTCCAGGCGCTGTTGAAGTTCCTGCACGGTGGGAGGCGCGGCTTGCGCCCAGGCCGGCAGTCCTGCCAGGGCACAGGCCAGCGCCAGCCCGGTTCTGCGCCAGTGTCGTGCCTTGGTGCCGCGTGCCTGTGATCCTTGCATTCCCCGCTCTCCGTTCACTGGACAAGCCCCCTTGCCCTTGGACGGACGATGCTGCAACCGCACATGGCGGCGGGGAAATGACCAAAGGGGCGGCCCTTATAGCCATTGCGAATGAGCGCGCGGGGCAGCTGCGGCCGGCGCGGTAAAATCGGTTTTTTCCGACTTGCCGACCCCGCCATGACCGACGCCAGCCTGACCCGCCACTACGCCGAGGAACTCGACGCCATCCGCGAACAGGGGCTGTTCAAGTCCGAACGCATCATCACCAGCCCGCAGTCGGCCGAGATCACCCTGGCCGACGGCCGCACGGTGTTGAACTTCTGCGCCAACAACTACCTGGGCCTGGCCGATCACCCCGATGTGATCCAGGCCGCCAAGGACGCGCTCGACACGCACGGCTTCGGCATGGCGTCGGTGCGTTTCATCTGCGGCACCCAGGACCTGCACAAGCAGTTGGAAAAGACCATCGCCGACTTCTTCGGTACCGAAGACACGATCCTCTACGCCGCGTGCTTCGACGCCAACGGTGGCCTGTTCGAACCGCTGTTGGGCGAGAACGACGCGATCATCTCCGATGCGCTCAACCATGCCTCGATCATCGATGGCGTGCGCCTGTGCAAGGCCAAGCGCTTCCGCTATGCCAACTGCGACATGGCCGACCTGGAAGCGCAGCTGCAGGCGGCCGATGCCGCCGGTTGCAAGACCAAGTTGATCACCAGCGACGGCGTGTTCTCGATGGACGGCTTCATCGCCCCGCTGGATGAAATCACCGCGCTGGCCCGCAAATACAACGCGCTGGTGCATATCGACGAATGCCACGCCACTGGCTTCCTTGGCGCAACCGGCCGCGGCTCGGCCGAGGTCAAGGGCGTGCTGGATCGCATCGATATCTTCACCGGCACCTTGGGCAAGGCCATGGGCGGCGCGCTGGGCGGCTTCACCACCGCGAAGAAAGAGGTGATCGAACTGCTGCGCCAGCGCTCGCGTCCCTACCTGTTTTCCAATTCGCTGCCGCCGCACGTGGTGGCTGCGGGCATCAAGGCGTTCGAAATGCTCGAATCAGCCGGTGATCTGCGCGAGCGCCTGGTTGAGAACACTGCTTACTTCCGCCAGAAGATGGTCGCGGCCGGCTTCGACGTGAAGTCGGGCGTGCATCCGATCAGCCCGGTAATGCTGTACGACGCGCCGCTGGCGCAGCGCTTCGCCCAGCGCCTGCTGGAGGAAGGCATCTACGCAATCGGCTTCTTCTTCCCGGTGGTGCCCAAGGGCCAGGCGCGCATCCGCACGCAGATCAGTGCCGCGCACACGCGCGAACACCTGGACCGGGCGATCGATGCGTTTACCCGCATCGGCCGCGAACTGGACGTATTGAAGAGCTGAGGGCGCTCAGCCTTCGCCGGTCGCCTGCTTGCTCGTGGCCTTGCCCTGCTGCACGGACACTTCCGCAGCGGCGGGTTTCGGCTTGGGCTTGGCTTTCGGCGCAGCCTGGGCAACCGCCTGCGCTTTCGGCTTGGCCACCGCAGCGTTGGCCACGATGGGCTTCGCGCTGGGCTTGGCGGGGGTGGCCTTGGCGGTGCGGGTGGCGGGCTTGGCAGCGGCCGGCGCGCCCTTGGCCACGCGGATGCCGCGCGCCTTCATCCAGGCATCGAACTCGTCGGCGCTCATGCGCCGGCCGTTCTGGGTCATGTTGAAGCGGTAGGCGCCGGTGGCGTCGCGCTCGCCGCGCGGTGTCGCGCTCGAAGTCGTCGGTGCTGGCGGTCGGGCATTTTCGTGGTGCGTGGCGCAGGCGCACAGCGTCAGCAGCAGGCTGGCGCACACCAGCAGGCGAGCGGCACGCGGCCGCGATTCAAGTGTTCCCCACATCGGCGTCTCTCCCCAGAGATGACCTGAGTGTAGGCGCGGTCCGGGCGTTATGGCGGCGGATCTGCCGATCTGCCCGCCAGGCGCACGCGCGGAACGTGACCGCCGGCGCAACTCGGCCTGAGCGACGCCTTCGCCGCGCTCAGCGACGGCTGGCGGCCGGCACCAGGGCCTTGCGCTCATCCTCGCTGAGCGGGCGCCAGGCGCCCTTGGCCAGTTCGCCCAACACCAAGCTGCCGATAGCCACGCGCACCAGCCGCAGGACCTCGATGTCCTGGCTTGCGAGCAGGCGCCGGATCTGGCGGTTGCGGCCTTCGTCCAGCACCACTTCCAGCCAGGCGTGGCGCTCGCCTTCGCGCAGCACGGCGATGCGCTGCGCGCGCAGTTGCTCGCCCTGGTCGTGGACGCCATCGAGCATCGCCTGCAATTGGGCCGCATCCGGCCGGCGATCGACTTGCACGTGGTAGGTCTTGTCCGGCCCGCGCTCCGGATCGGTGATGGCTGCCGCCCACTGCGGATCGTTGCTGAAAAGCAACAGGCCTTCGCTGGCCTTGTCCAGGCGGCCGACCGGCGCCAGCCACGGCAAACCGGCGCCATCGAAGCAGCGGTATACGGTGTCGCGGCCGCGCTCGTCGCGGGCGGTGGTGACCAGCCCGCGCGGCTTGTTGAGCATCAGGTAATGCCGCGGTGGCCCCTGCAGCGGCAGGTCGTCCACGCGCAACCGTTGCGACAGCGTCGGCGATTGCTGCAGCGGGAATTCCGGATCGCGGACGATGCGGCCATCGACCCGCACCCTGCCCTCGGCGATCCAGCGCGCGGCCTCGGTACGCGAGCACACGCCGAGCTTGGACAACATCCGCGCCAGGCCGTGGCGCGGGCCGGCGCCGCTGCTCGCGGTGCCGGTTCCTGCGCGGCGGGGCCGGGAGGAAGCCGGCGGCGGACGCCGGTTCACTGCCAGCCCCCGGGGGGTTACTTCGACTCGCCCGGCTTGGCTTCCGGGGCGGGCGCCGCGGCCGCCGGCGCGGTGGCCGGACGTGCCTTGATCACGCGCACGCCGCGCGCCTTCATCCAGGCATCGAACTCGTCGGCAGTCATGCGCTTGCCGTCCTGGCTCATGTTGAAGCGCCACGGCGTGTTGTCGAACGCGGTCTGCGGCTTGTAGGCCGCCGGGTCGTTGGGGTTGGCGGTACCGCCGGCCGGCAGCGCCTTGCTGATGTCCTGGCAACCTTCCACGCGCAACCGCAGCAGTACGCGGTCGACCGACTGGTCGGGGCTGAAAGGCTGTGCCAGCACGCCCGAGGGCATGCCGAGCTGGCCGTTGCGGGTAAAGAACTCGGATGCGGCCGGGGCGATCACCGTGGCCGGCAGCGGCAACGGGGCCGAAGCAGGCGTGGCGGCGCAGTTGGTCGCGGCATGGGCAGCGGGAACGAGGGCGAGACCGATGAGTCCGGCCAGTGCGATACGCAGCATCGGAATTCCGTGGGTGGGCGACGCAGAGAGTGTAGGCAGCGCTGCCGGGGCTTTCAACGACCACGAACGTGCGCGCCGGCGCGAAACCGGATTTCTGCCGGTGCAGGGACCGGTTTTTCGATCCGCAAAAAAACAAAGCCCGGCTTTCGCCGGGCTTTGCCTGAAGCTTTCGCGTCCGATTAGTTCTGGACGTTCAGCTCGGTACGACGGTTCTTCTCAGACTTACAGGCCGGCATGGTCTGCGGGGTCTGTTCCAGCGGACGGCTCTCGCCGTAGCCGATCGGGCCCTGCAGGCGGCCAGCATCGACGCCGTTCTGGGTCAGGTAGTTGTACACGGCGGTGGCACGACGCTCGGACAGCTTCTGGTTGTAGTCGTCCTTACCGCACAGGTCGGTATGGCCGGCCACTTCGACACGCAGATCCGGGTAACGCTTCAGGATCTCGGTGGCTTCGCTCAGGATCGCCACGGCGTCCGGACGCAGGTTCGACTTGTCGAAGTCGAAGTTCACGCCCTTCAGGTCGATCGAAACCGGCACCGGGCAACCATCCGGACCGATGGTCTGGCCAGGCTGCGAGTTCGGGCACTTGTCGTCGCAGTTGTTGACGCCGTCACCGTCGTCGTCCAGATCGGCGCAGCTCGGCGCGACCGGGGCGGCGGCAACCGGGGCAGCCGGCGGCGGGCCCAGCGGGATCACGACACCGACCGAAGCCAGGATGTCGCCGAACCAGCTTTCGTCCGGAGCGGCAATGCTCTGGTCGTCGAAGTCGCCACGGTAGGCCACTTCGGCGCGCACAGCGACGCGCTTGTCGAAGGTGGTCTGCAGGCCGACACCGACCTTGGCGGCGAACTCGCCGTCCTTACGCTCGCCCGGGGAATTCGGGTTCGGGAAGGCGTCGAATTCTTCTTCAGTCTTCTGGTAGCCCACGCCGAACAGCAGGTACGGGTTCCAGCCGCGGCCTTCCTGGATGAAGTGGCGACGCAGGTCGAACGAGATGCCGTACTGGCTCCAGTTCAAGTCCTGGTTGTCGTCGAAGTTCGGGTTCTGATAGTTCAGCTCACCGTCGATCGACCAGTTCGGGCTGACGAACTTGCCAAGGCCCAGCGTGACGAACGGAGCATCGTTGGTGGTGCGGTCGCCGTCCTGGAAGTTGAAACCAGCCGAACCGGTCAGGTACCAGCGATCATCGAACTCCTGCGCGGAGGCTGCCTGGGCAACGGCCAGACCACCCAGCAACGCGGCAGTGAGGATTTTCTTGTTCATGAATACAGCTCCTTGTTTCGGGGGTATAAAGCCGATAGAGGCATGGTTCAGTTCAGATGTCTCGTCACATCCAGACGGCCGTTCCGCACGCCATCGCGGCGCAGATTAAGCTCGCTTAAGTGAAGACCGCGTTAACGGTGACATAACAAGTCCAAGCCTGCGTACCGTCGGGAAAGCCTGTTAATCCTACGTATACAGGTTCATGAAATCCATAACACAAAACCCAGTGCATGGGGAGTGAAAAAGGGTGAAAGCTTGTTTTCCAATAATTGACTGCTTACAGCCATGGCGCTCGGCGGACAATTAGTAGTGCATTTGCAGCGAAGGTTTTCGCGCATGTTTTCCAAAGGCCTGGAGGTGCCATGAAAGCTGTTGCCCTGACACGTTATTTGCCGATAGACGACCCACATTCGCTCGAAGATGTGACCCTGCCCGCTCCGCCCGCCCCACTGGGCCGCGATCTGTTGGTGCGGGTGCTGGCGGTGTCGGTGAACCCGGTGGACACCAAGGTCCGCGCCCCGAAGCCGCAAGTCGAATCACAGCCGAAAGTCCTCGGCTTCGATGCCGCCGGCGTGGTCGAGGCAGTCGGTCCCGAGGTCACTGCCTTCGCGCCGGGCGACGAGGTGTACTACGCAGGGGACATCACCCGCAGCGGTGCCAACGCGCAGTTCCAGCTTGTCGATGAACGCATCGTCGGGCGCAAGCCGGACACCCTGGACTTCGCCCAGGCCGCGGCCCTGCCGCTGACCACGCTAACCGCCTGGGAGCTGCTGTTCGAACGCATGCCCTACCGTTTCGACGATGAGACCAATCGTGGCCGGCGCCTGCTGGTGATCGGCGGTGCCGGCGGTGTCGGCTCGATCGCCATCCAACTCGCCCGCCATGCCGGCTTCGAGGTCATCGCGACCGCTTCGCGCGAGGAGACCGTGGCCTGGTGCCGGCAGATGGGCGCGCACCACGTCATCGACCACCGCAAGCCGCTGGCCGAGCAATTGCGGACGCTGGACATTGGCGAAGTGGACGCGGCCATCAACCTGGCCGACACCGACCGCTACTGGGACGCGCTGGGCGAACTGGTAGCGCCGCAGGGCCATGTCGGCTTGATCGTCGAACCGGCCGGGGCGTTGCGCATTGGCGATCCCTACAAGGCCAAGTGCATCGGTATCCACTGGGAAATGATGTTCGCGCGGGCGCGCTTCCGCACCGCCGACATGGGCGAGCAGCACCGCATCCTCGGCCGCGCCGGCAGCCTCGTCGACGCCGGCGAATTGCGCTCGACCTTGACCGAGGTGCTGGGTCCGATCAATGCCGCCAACTTGCGCCAAGCCCATCGGCGCCTGGAATCGGGCCGCACCATCGGCAAGCTCGCCCTGGCCGGCTGGTAGCGCGAGACCTGGAGCCCGGTGCCCAATGGCACCGGGACGGCGAGCAAACACTGGCCCGAAGTCGGCACATGGCCGACAATGGGCCATCCGTACGCCAGCGTATCCTTATGCCCGCCGACCTGTCCGCCCCCGCCTTTCCGCACCTATTCGCTCCGCTGGACCTGGGCTTCACCCGCCTGCGCAATCGCGTGCTGATGGGTTCGATGCATACCGGGCTAGAAGATCGCGCGCGGGACTTCCCGCGCTTGGCCGCTTATTTCGCCGAGCGCGCTGCCGGCGGCGTCGGGCTGATCGTCACCGGCGGCTTCGCACCCAATGTCGCCGGCTGGCTCAAGCCCTTCGGCGGCAAGCTCTCCTGGCCCTGGGAAGGACGGCCGCATCGCCAGCTCACCGCGGCCGTGCACGCGCATGAGGCCAAGATTTGCCTGCAACTGCTGCACGCCGGCCGCTACGCCTACCACCCGCTGTCGGTGGCACCGTCCAGGCTCAAGGCGCCGATCAACCCCTTCACCCCGCGCGCCTTGTCTGCCCGCGGCGTGGAGCGGCAGATCAATGCCTACGCGCACGCCGCACGGATGGCGCGCGAGGCCGGTTACGACGGCGTCGAAGTGATGGGTTCGGAGGGCTACCTGATCAACGAGTTCATCGCCCCGCGCACCAACCACCGCGACGATGCCTGGGGTGGCGATGCGACCAGGCGCATGCGCTTTGCGGTGGAGATCGTGCGCCGCATCCGCGAAGCCTGCGGGCCGGACTTCATCATCATCTACCGGCTTTCTTTGGTGGACCTGGTCGACGAGGGTAGCCAGTGGCAGGAAATCGTCGCCCAGGCCCAGGCCATCGAGGCGGCCGGCGCGACGATCATCAACTCCGGCATCGGCTGGCACGAGGCGCGGGTGCCGACGATCGCCACGTCGGTGCCGCGCGGCGCGTTTGCCGGGGTCACGGCCAAGCTCAAGCCGCACCTGCGGGTGCCGGTGGTGGCGACCAACCGCATCAACATGCCGGAAGTCGCCGAGAAGATCCTCGCCGGCGGCGGCGCCGACATGGTGTCGCTGGCGCGCCCGTTGCTGGCCGACCCGCAATGGGCGAACAAGGCGCGCAGTGGCCGGGTCCAGGCGATCAACACCTGCATCGCCTGCAACCAGGCGTGCCTGGACCATGTATTCGAGAACAAGGTGGCCAGTTGCCTGGTCAACCCGCGCGCCGCGCATGAGACCGAACTCAATTACCTGCCGGTGGCGCAACCGCGGCGTATCGCGGTCGTCGGTGCCGGCCCGGCGGGCCTGGCCTGCGCGACGGTGGCCGCCCAGCGTGGTCATGCGGTGACCTTGTTCGATGCGGCCAGTGAGGTTGGCGGCCAGTTCAATGTCGCCAAGCGCATCCCCGGCAAGGAAGAGTTCCACGAGACCCTGCGCTACTTCCGCCACCTGCTGCAGGAGACCGGCGTCGAGCAGCGTCTGGGCCGGCAGGTCGAGGCCGCCGAGTTGGCCGGTTTCGACGAGATCGTGCTGGCGACCGGCATCACCCCGCGCCAGGTCGATTTCCCCGGCGCCGACCACCCCAACGTGGTGAGCTATCTGGACGTATTGATGGGCCGGGTGACGGTGGCCGACAAGGTCGCGATCATCGGCGCCGGCGGCATCGGCTTCGATGTCGGCGAGTTCCTCGTCCATCACGGCCCATCGCCAGCGCTCGACCCCGGCCGCTGGATGGCCGAGTGGGGCGTGGACCCAACCTTCGAGGCCCGCGGTGCGTTGCTGCGGCCGCAACCCGAGCCGGCGGCACGCGAAGTCTGGCTGCTGCAGCGCAGCCCCGGGCGACCGGGCGCGCGCCTGGGCAAGACCACCGGCTGGATCCATCGGGCCACGCTCAAGGCCAAGGGCGTGCACATGCTCG
The DNA here is from genome assembly GCA_036566925.1 of Stenotrophomonas sp. GTDB lineage: Bacteria > Pseudomonadota > Gammaproteobacteria > Xanthomonadales > Xanthomonadaceae > Stenotrophomonas_A. Next base: position 9,347 of record DATCVI010000174.1, on the reverse strand, counting down.
GCGGGGTCGAGTACCTGGGGATGGACGATGCCGGCTTGCGGATCCGCCTGGAAGGCCAGGAACAGACCCTGCCGGTGGGTCACGTGGTGGTGTGCGCGGGCCAGGAACCGCGCCGGGAGCTGCTGGACGCGCTGCAGGCCGCGGGCCATTCGGTGCACGTCATCGGCGGTGCCGACGTGGCCGCCGAGCTCGACGCCAAGCGTGCCATCGACCAGGGCAGCCGGCTCGCCGCGCGGCTTTGAAGATGGGGAAGTCGGCGGTCCCCGGACCCCGCCCTCCCCATTCAGGCACCCGCTCCAGCCGCCCCTGTCAAGCCTTCACATTCACGCGGCGTTGCGTGACCGCCGTCTACCTTGCGCCCACTTTCGGGCCCGCCACCCAGTTCGGCGAGCCCTCCGGCCTCCTTACATTTCGAGCCGGACCCTGGGCGGCCCGTATGGCCGCCTCCCCATGACGCCAAGTCGTGACCCGCTTCGCTCCGACCCCGCGTTGGAGGAAGGCGGGGTGCGACCCACACGGAGCAAGGAGTCCCATGAAACTGGCCTGGATTCTCTGGCTGTCGCAGTTGTTGCCGCAGCCGGCCGCCGATTCGCTTTGCCTGAGCACCACCGTTTACCTGGAAGCTCGTGACCAGACCCTGCGCGGCCAGCAAGCCGTCGCCGAGGTCGCCCTGCGCCGCCTCGACAGCGGCCTGTGGGGGGATTCGATGTGCGAGGTGGTCACCGCCCGCAAGCAGTTCGCCCCGACCCTGGTGGCCCCGGGGACCGAGCTGAAGAACAACGCCGCCTGGAACAAGGCCGTCGATGTCGCCTTCGCTGCCGAACAGAACTGGGCCCTGCCCAGCGGCCAGCGCAAGGAGATCGTGCCGGGCGCCAGCCATTTCGCCGCCAGTGCGATCGCCAGCCCGAGCTGGCGCAACGCCTACCAGGTAGCGACGATCGGCGACCACACGTTCTACCGCGTGCAGAAGCTGCGCCCGCGCGCTTCCTGACGGCGCGCAAGGTACCCGACGGGACACGCTGCGTTTCCGCTGATGCACTGCCATCACGGCGCGCCACGGCGATAATGCGTGGTCTATCCATTGCGGAGTTGCCATGAAGCTCTACACCAAGCCGGGCGCGTGTTCGCTCGCCGACCACATCCTGCTGCGCTGGTCGGGCCTGCCGTTCGAACTTGAGGTCGTGGACGCCGAGCGCATGAAGTCGCCGGCCTACCTCAAGCTCAATCCCGCCGGCGCCGTGCCCGTGCTCACGGTCGACGACTGGGTGCTGACCCAGAACGCGGCGATCCTCGGCTACATCGCCGACACCGCGCCGCTGTCTGGCCTGGGCGGTGATGGCAGCGCGCGCGGACGGGCGGAAATCGCCCGCTGGATCGCCTTCGTCAACGCCGACCTGCATCCGGCGTTCAAGCCGATCTTCGGTGCCACCGCCTACCTGGGCGATGAGAAGTTCATTGCCCTGAGCAAGCAAGACGCGCTGACCAAATTGCGCGGGCTCTATGAGCGGGTCGATGCACAGTTGCGCGATCGCCACTGGTTGGCCGGTGATCGCTCCGGTGCCGACGCCTACCTGTTCGTCACTTTGCGCTGGGCGCGCAAGCTCGGCGTCGACCTCTCCGGCCTCGACGCGTTGGATGCGTTCTTCGCCCGCATGAGCGCAGACCCCGACGTGCAGGCCGCACTGCAGGCAGAAGGCCTGTCTTGAGGTGATTGCCCCGTGTCGTCCTCAGGACGGCACGGGTTGCCGCGTCTGTTCCGACCATTGCGTGGTGAACGCCGCACCGCGCGCTTTACGCAAGGCCGCTTCCAGCTCGGGCAGCACCGCCTGCAGCGACGCCACATCGGTGCACCGTTCGATCTTGAGCTGCAGGAAATAACCCTTCAGCCCGAGGTAGCGGCCCACTGCACCGCTCATGCGGTCGTAGAGCCAACGGTATTCCTGCGCGGCGTCGTAGACCGGCGCCTCGCCCGCTGGCGCAACCGCAGTGGCAGCCGGCCGCACCGCGGCCGTGGCGGGCACGCCCGCGGCGACGTTCCAGCCGTCGGCGATCAAGCCCATTTCCACCAATTGTTCGAGCGCGTCCGGCGGCGCCTTCAAGCCTTCGATCAAGCTGCGCAGTTCGGCATCGGTGCGTTGGCCATCGATCATCAGCAGGATCGACCGCAACGCGGTCGGCAAACGGCGGGTACGCGCCTCTATTTCCTGGCGGCCCGCCTCGGTCTTTGCAAAGCTCATGTTTCCCCTCCCCCTGTAGGCGCGCCCTTCCCGCGCGCCGAGGCCAAGCGTAGCAGCATCGGCCGCCGCTGCAACGGCAGCCGTCCCGGGGGCGGTCCGCCGGCCCTAGGCCGAACTCAGCGCCCCAATGCCCGCCGGATCTCCTCCAGCGCGCCGGGGTCGTCCAGGGTCGATAGATCGCCCGGATCGCGGTCTTCGGCCAGCGCCTGCAACGAGCGCCGCAGCAACTTGCCCGAGCGCGTTTTCGGCAGGCCATTGACGATGTACACATGCGCCGGCCGCGCTACTGCGCCGAGTTGCCGGGTCACGCATTGCTGCAGTTCCAGCGCGATCGCGGCCGGGTCCTGCGGCGCCACTTTCATCGTGGCGAATACCACCGGCACCTGGCCCTTGAGCTCGTCGTGCATGCCGATCACTGCCACTTCGGCCACGCCCGGATGGCCGGCGATGGCCTCTTCAATCTCGCGCGTACCGAGGCGGTGGCCGGCGACATTGATCACATCGTCGGTACGGCCCAGGATGAAGGTGTAGCCCTGTTCATCGCGGATCGCCCAGTCCAGCGAACTGTAGAGCAGCTCCTTGAAGTGGCTGAAATAGCTTTGCAGGAAGCGCGCGTCGTCGTTCCAGATCGTGCTCATGCAGCCTGGCGGCAGTGGCGGCTGGATCACCAGCACGCCCTTCTGCCCGGGCGCCACCTCCGCCCCGCTCTGCTCGTCGATCACCTTCATGCGATAGCCGAGGTTCGGAAACCCCGGCGAGCCGAACTTCACCGGTTTCATCTCCACGCCGGGCAACAAGGTCAGCGCCGGCCAGCCGGTTTCGGTCTGCCAATAGTTGTCGATCACCGGCTTGCCGAGCGCGCCGTTGATCCAGGTCGCCGTGGGCTCGTCCAACGGTTCACCGGCGAGGAACAGGTACTTCAATTCGGAGAGATCGTGGCGGCGAATGAAATCGACGTCGTGCTTCTTCAGCACGCGAATGGCAGTGGGCGAGGAGAACATCGTCCGCACCCCGTACTGCTCGCACAACGCCCACCAGATGCCGGCGTCCGGATTGGTGGGCAGGCCTTCGTAGAGCAGCGAGGTGCAACCGCCGATCAGCGGGCCATAGACGTTGTACGAATGGCCCACGGCCCAACCGACGTCGGAGGTGGAGAACATCACCTGCCCCGGCGCGCAGTCGAAGACCGTGCGCATCGACTGGGCCATCGCCACCGCATAGCCACCGACGTCGCGTTGCACGCCCTTGGGCTTGCCGGTGGTGCCGGAGGTGTAGAGCAAATAGCTGGGCTCGTTGGATTCGAGCCATTCCACCGGCACTTGCGTACCCAGGAACTGCGCGCGCAGCGGCGCGTATTCGACATCGCGCCCTTCGATGCGCGGCATCGCGTCATCCAGCCCGCGCGAGACGATGAGCACCTTCGGCGGGGGGCTGATGGCCTCGGCGCATGCGGCATCGATCAGCGGCTTGTACGGGATGACCTTGCCGCCGCGACTACCGGCATCGGCGGCGATCAGCAACTTCGGCTTCGCATCATCGATGCGCAACGCCAGGTTGTGCGCGGCAAAGCCGCCGAACACCACCGAATGGATAGCACCGATGCGCGCACAGGCCAGCATCGCGAACACCGCCTCGGCCATGTTCGGCATGTAGATGACCACGCGATCGCCATGGCCGACATCGAGCGATTTCAGCACCGCGGCGAATGCATTGACCTCTTCGTGCAGCTGCGCGTAGGTGATCTCGCGAGTGACTTCGGTCTCGGTGGAGATGGCCACCAGCGCGAGTTGCCCGGCACGCTCGGGAAGATGGCGGTCGACCGCGTTGTAGCAAAGGTTGGTCTGCCCGCCGACGAACCAGCGGCGGAAGGGCGGGTTCGAATAATCGAGGATCTGCTGCGGCGGCTTGTGCCAGTAAATGGCTTGCGCGGCTTCAGCCCAGAATTCCTCGGGGCGCTCGATCGAGCGCTGGTACTCGGTGTCGTAGCCCATCGTGGTCCCTCCCAGAACCGTTGCTGCGATGTCCAGCATAGGCCCAGGAGAGTGCGGCGTTCCCTGCGACCTTGGTCGCATGGCGGCCGGTGCCGCACAGCAGAACGCCGGCGCGAGGCCGGCGTTCCGTGGTACTGCGGAAGTGGCGTTGCTCAGCCGAGCAGATGCGCCACGCCGCTACGCTCTTCTTCCAGTTCGGCCAGGGTCTTGTCGATGTACTTCTGGCTGAAGTCGTCTACCGGCAGATCCTTGACCAGGGTGTATTCACCGTTCTGGGTGGTCACCGCGAAGCCGAAGATCACGCCTTCCGGAATGCCGTAGCTGCCATCGGACGGCACGCCCATGGTCACCCACTTGCCGTTGCTGCCCAGGACCCAGTCGCGAACGTGGTCGATGGCGGCGTTGGCGGCCGAGGCGGCCGAGGACAGGCCGCGCGCTTCGATGATCGCCGCGCCGCGCTTGCCCACGGTCGGGATGAAAGTGCCGGCGTTCCATTCCTGGTCGTTGATCGCTTCGGCCACCGAAGCGCCCTCGGCGGTGGCAAAACGGTAGTCCGGGTACATGGTCGGGCTGTGGTTGCCCCACACCACCAGCTTCTCGATGCTGCCCACCGGCTTGCCGAGCTTGTTGGACAGCTGGCTCAACGCGCGGTTGTGGTCCAGGCGCAGCATGGCGGTGAAGTTCTTCGGGTTGAGGTCGGGGGCCGACTTCATCGCGATGTAGGCATTGGTATTGGCCGGATTGCCAACCACCAGCACCTTGACGTCGCGCTTGGCCACCTTGTTCAGCGCCGCACCCTGGGCGGTGAAGATCTTGGCGTTCTCCAGCAGCAGGTCCTTGCGCTCCATGCCCGGGCCGCGCGGACGCGCGCCGACCAGCAGGGCGATGTCGGCGTCCTTGAAGGCCACCTCGGCGTCGTCGGTGCCGACCATGCCGGCCAGCAACGGGAAGGCGCAGTCTTCCAGCTCCATCATCACGCCCTTCAGCGCGGCCTGGGCCTTGTCCACCGGCAACTCGAGCAGCTGCAGGATGACCGGCTGGTCCTTGCCCAGCATTTCACCGGAAGCGATGCGGAACAGCAGGGCGTAGCCGATCTGGCCGGCGGCACCGGTCACGGCAACACGTACGGGGGTCTTCATGGGTGTTTCCTCTGCTTGTAAAGCGAATCAGTGGGGTAAGAAACGACCCGGCCCGGATTCACCGGGCCGGGGGAAGTGCATGCGCCGGGGTCAGGCGGCGAGGATCTTGTTCCACTCGGCGACGCGGTCGGCCTTGGCGGCCAGCACGGCGTCGGCATCGCCTTCGATGGTGACCTTGTTGATCACATCGCCCTGGGCGACGCTGTCGACGGTCTCCAGGCCCGAGAGCACCTTGCCGAACACGGTGTGCTTGCCATCCAGCCACGGGGTGGCGACATGGGTAATGAAGAACTGGCTGCCGTTGGTGTTCGGGCCGGCATTGGCCATCGACAGCACGCCGCGGTCATGGCCGACGCCGTTGTTGGCCTCGTCTTCGAAACGATAGCCCGGGCCGCCGCGGCCGGAGCCTTCCGGGCAGCCGCCCTGGATCATGAAATCGGCGATGACGCGGTGGAAGCTGAGGCCGTCGTAGAAGCCGCGCTTGGCCAGGTTGACGAAGTTGGCAACGGTCAGCGGCGCCTTGTCGGCGAACAGCTCGACCTTGATCGGGCCGCGGGTGGTGTCGAAATTGGCGATGACGGACATGGAAATCCTTGGGGTTTTTGGGGCGATGGCGTCAGCCATATAGGATACACCCGAGCCCCGCGAGAGCACCCACCCGCGCCCTCCCCTGCGTGCCGAAGGAGGCGCGACCGGCCGCGGATCACACCGCTCCGTGAAACCTGAACAGGCCTTCCGACCCGCGGTCACCGCGGCGACCGCCTTGACAGGTATAATGCTCGGCTACCTCCTACGTCTTGGCGCCACCCGGGCCCTCTTCCGCATGTCCATCGAAAACCTCCGCAATATCGCCATCGTCGCCCACGTCGACCATGGCAAGACCACGCTGGTCGACCAGCTCCTGAAGCAGTCCGGCACGTTGTCCGAACGCACGGTGCTGGCCGAGCGCGTGATGGACAGCAATGACCAGGAAAAGGAGCGCGGCATCACCATCCTGGCCAAGAACACCGCCATCACCTGGCAGGGCAACCGCATCAACATCGTCGATACCCCTGGACACGCCGACTTCGGTGGCGAGGTCGAGCGCGTGCTGTCGATGGTGGACACGGTGCTGATCCTGGTCGATGCCATGGACGGCCCGATGCCGCAGACCCGCTTCGTGACCCAGAAGGCTTTCGCGATGGGCTTCAAGCCGATCGTGGTCATCAACAAGGTCGACCGCCCCGGCTCGCGTCCGGAGTGGGTGGTGGAGCAGGTGTGGGATCTGTTCGACCGCCTCGGCGCCACGCCCGAGCAGATGGATTTCCCGATCGTCTACGCCTCGGCCCTGAACGGCTACGCCGGCCTTGAAGACACCGTGCGCGACGGCGACATGACCCCGCTGTACCAGGCGATCATGCAGCACGCGCCGAAGCCCGAGGTCGACCCGGACGGCCCGTTCCAGATGCGCATCAGCCAGCTGGACTACAACAACTTCGTTGGCGTGATCGGCATCGGCCGCATCCAGCGTGGCACCCTGAAGAAGAACATGCCGGTGGCGGTGATCGACCGCGAAGGCAAGAAGCGCCAGGGCAAGGTATTGCAGGTACTGGGCTTCCTCGGCCTGGAGCGCATCGAGCAGGACTCGGCCGAGGCCGGCGACATCGTCGCCATCTCCGGCATCCAGGACTTGACCATTTCCGACACCGTGTGCGCGCTCGACACCCCCGAGGCGCTGCCGGCGTTGACCGTGGACGAGCCCACCATCTCGATGACCTTCCAGGTCAACAATTCGCCGTTCGCCGGCAACAAGGACCTGTCGGGCGGCAAGTTCCTGACCAGCCGCCAGCTCAAGGACCGCCTCGAGCGCGAGACCGTGCACAACGTCGCGCTGAAGGTGGAACAGCTGGAAGACGCCGACAAGTTCCTGGTTTCCGGCCGTGGCGAGCTGCACCTGTCGGTGCTGATCGAGAACATGCGCCGCGAAGGCTACGAACTGGCCGTCTCGCGCCCGGAAGTCATCATCAAGGAGATCGACGGCCAGTTGATGGAGCCGATCGAGCAGCTGGTGGTTGACGTGGAAGAAACCCACCAGGGCGGCGTGATGGAAAAGCTCGGCGTGCGCAAGGGCCAGCTCAAGAACATGGAGCCGGACGGCAAGGGCCGCGTGCGCCTGGACTATGAAATCCCGGCGCGTGGCCTGATCGGCTTCCAGAACGAGTTCAAGACCCTGACCCAGGGCTCGGGCCTGCTGTTCCACGTGTTCGACCATTACGGCCCGAAGGAACAGGGCGCCATCGCCAAGCGTCCGAACGGCGTGATGATCGCCAATGCGCCGGGCGCTACGCCGGCCTATTCGTTGGGGCCGCTGCAGGAACGCGGCAAGCTGTTCGCCGCCGAAGGCGACAACGTCTACGAAGGCCAGCTGATCGGTATCCACTCCAAGGACAACGATCTGACCGTCAACGCGATCAAGACCAAGCCGCTGACCAACATGCGCGCTTCGGGCAAGGACGATGCGATCCAGCTGACCCCGGCGATCAAGTTCACCCTGGAACAGGCGCTGGACTTCATCGATGACGATGAACTGGTGGAGATCACCCCGAAGGAGATCCGCCTGCGCAAGAAGCACCTGACCGAGAGCGACCGCAAGCGCGCCAGCCGCGCCGCGTAAGGCTTCTCAGACGGCTCCGTGACCGCCAAGCCCTACAACCCGGATCCGCACGCGCATCCGGGACTGCACCTGATTGCGCTGTTCGAGGCGTGCAAGGGGCTGCTGGCGATCCTGGCCGCCACCGGGCTGGAAATCCTCGGCCCCCTGCCGTTGCAGGGGGCCGTCAGCCACCTGATCCGACGCTTCAATCTCGACCCGGATCACGGCGCCCTGCCCTCGCTGTTGAAGATGATCAGCCCGGACGCGGTGCACATGGCCGCGGCGGGCATCTTCGCCTATGGCCTGCTGCATGTAGTCGAAGCCTGGGGTCTGTGGCGGGCCAAGGCCTGGGCCTCATGGCTTGGCTGCCTGACCGCGGCGCTATATCTGCCATTCGACATTTTCGCGATCATGCGCCACCCCGGCTGGGCGGCGTGGAGCGTGCTGGTGATCAACCTGCTGGTGATCGCGGTACTGGCGCGGGACCTGCGGCGGCGCAAGCTGCCCCGTTGAAACCCACCGGTGCGCGTTGCCAACCCTGCGGCGCATGGTTAGCCTGCTTGACGTGACCCGGACACCTTCTTCTCTGCGCCCCTTCATCCCGCTTTTGCTCGGCGCGTGCGTGTTGGCCAGCGGCTGCCAGCAGCCCGCGCCAGCCACCGTCGCAGTGGCCGAGAAAGGGGCGGCGCCGGCACCGGCCGAGGACTTCCCCTACGCCGAGCTCGACATAGCCGATCTGCAGGCGCGCATGACGCGCGGCGAGCTGGACAGCACCACGCTTACCCGTGCCTACCTGCAGCGGATCGCTGCGGTGGATCGCAACGGCCCACGCCTTAATTCGGTTATTGCCCTCAATCCGGACGCACCGAAGGAAGCGGCGGCGCGCGACGCCGAACGCCGTGCCGGGCGCGTACGCGGGCCCCTGCACGGCATTCCCGTGCTGTTGAAGGACAACATCGATGCCACGCCGATGGCGACCACCGCCGGCTCGCTGGCGCTGGCCGGCCTGCACCCGCAGAAGGACGCTTTCCTGGTGCAACGTTTGCGCGCAGCGGGCGCGGTGATCCTGGGCAAGACCAACCTCAGCGAATGGGCGAACTTCCGCTCCTCTCACTCCACCTCCGGCTGGAGCGCCCAGGGCGGGCAGACCCGCAACCCTTATGCGCTCGACCGCAACCCGTGCGGGTCGAGCGCAGGCACCGGCGTGGCGATCTCGGCCAACCTGGCCTCGGCCGGCATCGGCACCGAGACCGACGGCAGCATCGTCTGCCCGGCCGCAGTGAACGGGCTGGTGGGATTGAAGCCCACGGTTGGCCTGGTGAGCCGCGACGGCATCGTGCCGATCTCC
>DATCVI010000173.1:0-29755 GCA_036566925.1 Stenotrophomonas sp. | reverse complement strand
CGCATAGGCGTAGTGCGCGTTGATCGCGGCCAGGCCCCAGTCGCGGTTGAATTCGGCGCTTCGCCAGCTATCGGGGACGCCGGCACGCCCGGTCTCCTGGGCGAACGCCGAGGGCGCGGCGGACATCAGTCCACACAACAGCGCCAGGGTGACGCCACAGCTGATGCGATGTCGAGGTAACGGCACTTCAAGAGGAAAGTTAAAAAAATGCATAAGTCTCCGTAGCAATGGATACGCCGGAAGAGACACTGCCGTGCACTCTTCCCGGGGGGCAGGTTGCCCCAGGGCGTTTCCTCGCTACGGCCAGCACTGTGGTGCTCAGCCGTTCTGCATTTCGTGCGACCGCAGCAGGTGACGCCCGATCAGCACCCTATGGCATGGATCGGGCGCAACGGCCGTGCAACGGGCACAACTAAGCCACTTGTTTGAAAAATCTCATGCCTGACGGGAGGGCCGTGGTGGCCGCCCTTCCCTACTCGAAACTACCCACCGAGTCGTGCGCCAGGTTGTCGAAGCGGGTGTACTCGCCGAAGAACTTCAACTTGCACGAACCGGTCGGGCCGCCGCGGTGCTTGCCGATGATGATCTCGGCCAGGCCCTTGTCCGGCGAATTTTCCTTGTTGTAATAGTCGTCGCGGTAGATGAAGACGATCATGTCCGCGTCCTGCTCGATAGCGCCCGATTCGCGCAGGTCGGCCATCACCGGGCGCTTGTCGGTACGCGTTTCCAGCGAGCGGTTGAGCTGGGACAGCGCGATCACCGGTACGTTGAGCTCCTTGGCCAGGCCCTTGAGCGAACGCGAGATCTCGGAGATCTCGGTGGCGCGGTTCTCGCTGTTGCCCGGCACCGACATCAGCTGCAGGTAGTCGATCACGATCAGGCCAAGGTCGTGCTCGCGCTTGAGCCGGCGCGCCTTGGAGCGCAACACCTCCGGCGACAGGCCGGGGGTGTCGTCGATGAAGATCTTGGTCTCCTTGAGCATCTTGATCGCGCCGGTGACGCGCGCCCAATCCTCGTCTTCGAGCTGGCCGGTGCGCAGGCGCGTGGCGTTGATGCGGCCGTTAGAGGAGATCAGGCGCATGGCCAGCTGCGGCGCCGACATTTCCATCGAGAACACCGCCACCGCCTTCTTCGACTTGATCGCCGCGTACTCGGCGATGTTCAGCGCGAAGGTGGTCTTGCCCATCGCCGGGCGCGCGGCCAGGATGATCAGGTCGGTCGGCTGCAGGCCGGCGGTCATCGCATCGAAGTCGTTGTAGCCGGTCGGCAGGCCGGTAATGTTGCCGCCGTTCTCGAAGCGGTTGCGCAGTTCTTCGAAAGCGTCCTTCAGCGCACCGGGCATGGCGACGAAATCGCTGCGCCCGCGAGCGCCGGCCTCGGCGATCTGGAACACGGCCTTCTCGGCGGTGGCCAGCAACTCGGAACTCTCGCGGCCCTCGGGCTGGAAGCCGTCGTTGACGATATTGGTGCCGACCTCGATCAACTGCCGCAACACCGCCTTGTCGCGCACGATCTCGGCGTAGGCGCCGATGTTGGCGGCCGAGGGCGTGGTGCTGGCCAGTTCGATCAGGTAGGCGCCGTCGCCCACTTGTTCGAGCTTGCCTTGCGATTCGAACCATTCGCCCAGGGTGACCGCGTCGAACGGGCGGCTCTTCTCGGCCAGCTCGCGAATGGCGCGATAGATCAGCCGGTGGTCGCGGCGGTAAAAGTCGTTTTCAGTGAGCTGGTCGTTGACCCGGTCGTAGGCGTCGGGCGCGAGCATCAGCCCGCCCAGCACCGCCTGTTCGGCCTCCACCGAGTGGGGCGGCACGCGCAACTGGTCGATGCGCGGCTCAGGCCGGTCATCGCGGTCGCGATCGCGGTTGGAACGAAAACCGGCTCGGGCGGACATGCGGGCGGAAACCTGACGCAAGGACGGGGGCAGGAAGGATAGGCAGGCACGGCCCCACTTGCTAGGAACAAGTCTGTGGATAAGCCGTGCACAGCCGGTGCGTGATTCGCAGGCTAGCCCCGCCCCGTCTCAGTTTCCGCGACCGCTCAACGGCTTTTGCCGGCGCTGGCGATCAGCGCCAGGAATTTGTCGACGTAGCCTTGCAGGAACTTGGCGGTACCGGCATCGCCCAAGCCGCCCTGCTCGTCGAAGAAGCCGTCCTTGTGCTGCAGGAACACTTCGGGCTGGCCGAGCACGTGCATGTCCAGGTAGGCCAACACATTGCGCAGGTGCTGCTGGGCCAGCGCAGTGCCTATCGTGCCGACGGAGATGCCCAGCACCGCGGCGGGCTTGCCGGCAAAGCAGCTGTCGCCATAGGGGCGCGAGCCCAGGTCGATGGCGTTCTTGAGCACCCCGGGGATCGAGCGGTTGTATTCGGGGGTGACAAACAGCACCGCGTCGGCTTCGCGCACCTGCTGCTTGAGGCGCTTGCCCTGCTCGGGGTAGTCGTGGTCGAAATCCTGGTTGTACAACGGCAGGTCGGCGATCTCGACGTGGGTGAAGCTGGCCTTGCCGCCAAACAACGGCTCCAGCGCATGCGCCAGCTGGCGGTTGAACGAGTGCTTGCGCAGGCTGCCGACGAACACGGCGATCTTGTACTGGCTCATGACGGGCTCCGGGGTAAGGGTCCGGCCCGAATCTAGCCAGCCGCGCGCTCACTCGGGGTGAAGTGGAACAGTCGCCGCTCGCGCTTGCCGCCAGCCCTCCTGCCAGGCCTGGAACATCAGCACCGTCCACAAATGGGTATGCCACTTGCGCTGGCCGTCCAGGAACGCTTGCCACGGCGCCTGGATGGCCTCGGGCACGAATACGCCTTCGGCTGCCAAGCGTGCCGGATCGAGCAAGGCCTGCGCCCAGTCGCGCAGGTCGCCGCGCAGCCAACTGCTGACCGGCGCGCCGAAGCCGCGCTTGGGGCGGTCGACCATGTGGTCGGGCAGATAGCCGCGCAGCACCTGCTTGAGCAGGTACTTGCTGGTGCCCTGGCGGTATTTGTAGTCCAGCGGCAACGACCAGGCGAACTCGGCCACGCGCCAGTCCAGCAACGGCGCGCGCGCCTCCAGGCCCACCGCCATGCTGGTGCGGTCGACCTTGCACAGCAGGTCGTCGGGCAGGTAGGTGACAAAGTCGGCCAGCATCATCGCGTCAGCCGGGGTGCCGGCGCCATGCAGCGGTTGCGCCAGGCTGTAGAAGGTCTCTGGCTCGTGCGCGCCCTGCACCGCCGCGGCCGGCGTGCGCCAGCGCGAAATGCGGTTGCGGTAGACATCGCCGATACCGCGCGCACCGGCTTCGTTGAACAGCACCGCCAACCCGCCCACGCGCGAACTTTCGCCACCGCCGCGGCGCGCCAGCGCCCCGCGCAGCGCGCCCGGCAGCAGGCGCAGCATCTGCCAGTTGCGCAGTGCGCGCACGTAGCGCGAGTAGCCGAAGAACAATTCGTCGCCACCGTCGCCAGACAGCGCCACGGTCACGCCGCTGCGCGCCAGCCGCGCCACCAGCGCGGTCGGTACTTGCGAGGCGTCGGCAAACGGCTCGTCGAACATCTGTGGCAACTGCGGCACTACTGCCAGGGCATCGCGGCCATCGACATAAAGTTCGGTGTGTTCGCAGCCCAGGTGCGCGGCGACCTCGCGCGCCAGCGGCGCCTCGTCATGGTGCGAGCCGCTGAAGCCGATGCTGAAACTGCGCACCGGCCGCGTGCTCTGCGCCTGCATCAGCGCGGTGACCACGGAGGAATCGGTGCCGCCGGAAAGGAACACGCCCACCGGCACGTCGGCGACCATGCGCAGGCCAACGGCGTCGCGCAGCAGCGCGTCCAGCTGCGCTTGCGCGGCGGCGGCATCGCCCTGAAACGGCTGCGCCAGCGCGGCTTGCATGGCCTGGCGTGCGTCCCAGAACGGCCGCTGCGCCTGTTCGGGCCGGTGCGCGGCGGCGCCGGCGGCGATGTCGCCGGGATGCAGGCTGAGAATCCGCCCCGGCATCAGCTTGAACGCACCGCGATGGATGCAATACGGCGCCGGGATGTAGCCCAGCCGCAGCAGCAGCGTGAGCACGTCGTGGTCGACTTCGTTGTCGAAATCCGGATGCCGCCACAAAGCCTTGAGCTCGGAGCCGAACACCAGGGTGTCGCCGGCCCAGCCGTAATACAGCGGCTTCTTGCCAACGCGGTCGCGCGCCAGTTGCAGGCATTGTTCGCGGCTATCCCACAGCGCCAGCGCGAACATGCCGTTGCATTGCGCCAGGGCCTGCTCCAGGCCCCACTCGACGATCGCGGCCAGCAGCACTTCGGTATCGGAGTGGCCACGGAAGCGATGGCCCAGCGCCGACAGTGCCGCGCGCAGTTGCGCGAAGTTGTAGATCTCGCCGTTGTAGGCAAGTTGATAGCGGCCGTCGCTGGAGGTCATCGGCTGGTGGCCCAGCGGCGACAGGTCGAGGATGCTCAGGCGTTGGTGCGCCAGGGCGATGCCGGCCTGCGCGTCGCACCACACCCCGGCATCGTCGGGACCGCGGTGTTGCAGGCTGGCGCCCATGGCCGTGGCCAGCGCGTTGAGCGCTTCGCCATGCAGGCGCGGAAGGGGCAGCCACAGTCCGGCCAGTCCACACATCGTCGTGCGCCCTCAGGCCGGCTCGGCGCTTGCCAGGCGCACGCGCGCTTCGGGCTCGGGCTCGGCCATGGCGACGAATCCGGGGGTAGCGCGCACGCGTTCGAGCCAGTCGCTCAGGGCCGGCCAGCGCGACAGTTCGAAGCCGCCCTCCGCCGCGCAATGGGTATAAGCGAACAGCGCGATGTCGGCGATGCCGTAGGCGCCACCGCTGAACCAGGCGTGCTGGCGCAGGTGGCCTTCCATCACTCCCAGCGCCGCCTCGCCGCCGGCGCGCAGGCGCGGCAGGTCGGCACGACGCGGGGAATCGAGCGGGGTCCAGCCGCGGATGAAGCGCGCCACCGCCACGTACGGTTCGTGGCTGTACTGTTCGAAGAACATCCAGCTCAGCGTCTGCGCGCGCTGCCAGGCATCGGCCGGCAGGAATGGCGTGCCCTCTGCCAGCCAGTACAGGATGGCGTTGGATTCGACCAGCACGCGACCGTCGTCGCGTTCGACCATCGGCACCTTGCCGTTGGGATTCTTGGCCAGGTATTCGGGCGTGCGGGTCTGGCCATTGGCACTGTCGACCTCTTCCCAGACGTAGCGGCTGCCCAGTTGCTCCAGCAGCAGCTGCACCTTGTAGCAGTTGCCCGAGGTGGACTTGCCATAGACGGTCAGCGGCGCGCGTGCAGAGGACATGGTCAAGCCCGGTTACAGGAAGGTCACCGAGTGTCACAGCCGCGGCCGCCTTTGCAAAGCCCCGCGCGGCGTTGGCCGCCCAGGGCTCAGTGGCTGGCTTGTTGCACCAGCAGACGCGCCAGCAGCGCACCACCGGCGAGCAACAGGCCGACCGCGAACACGCCGAACCCCGCCAGCAACACGCGCAAACGCGAGGCCCCGCTGGCCGCTGCCACGCTGGCGGTGCACGACACCACCGTCCAGACCACGGCAAGCGCGAACAGCAGCGCGGTGACGACAATGCCCGGCCACGCCGGGGGCGTGGCGGCGGCACCTGCCAGCCAGGCGGCCGAGCCGATCGTGGCAATCACGATGCCGGCCAGCAGCGGCAACTGCGGCAGCATGCCGGCGGCCATCGCGGTGGCCAGGCGGCCGGCGCCAATGCGCACGCGCAGCGCGGTCAGCAGGCCCCAGAAAAGCAGCAGGCCAAAAACCGCTTGCGCCAGCGCGATGCCCAACTGGCGCAGAACTCCGACCACGCCCGCGTCACGAAACAGGCTCAGCGAAAGGACGTAGGACAACCCCAGCGCCGCCCAGGCCAGCCAGCGCAGGCGGGGTTGCTGCCACAGCTGCAGCCCGGTGCGGTACGGCGTATACAACATGCCGCCGAGACCGCCGCGCCATGCGCTCCAGCCTGCCAGGCCGAGCAGCAGGACGCTGAGCCCGAGCCCGGCCAGGGCCCACAACCAGGGCCGCAGGCCGATGCTGCGCAACGGGTTCGGCTTGAAGTCGTGTTCGAAGAACAGCAGCTCGCGCGCCCGCGCCATATCGTTGGCTGCGCGGCCGATGCCTTCGGGCGGGATCGCCAGCGCGCGCCGCTCCCACTCGCCCTCGATGACCAGTTGTCCGTCCTGCACATCGACCCGGCGGCTGAAGCGGAACCATGGGTTCTCGACCACGTCCTTGCTGGGCCGTACATGGACGCCGCCGTCGCTGCGCACCCGCACGGTCTGCGTGGCCAGGCGCGGCCCGCCGAGGGCCAGGGGCGTACGCCGTGCGGTACGCGGCAATTCCTTCATCCAGTCCTGCAGCTGGAACAGCGGGAAGCCGACGACGTCGTTTTCGCTACGGTGCCAGGCCAGCCGGTAGCTTTCGGCGATGCGCAGGCGGGTCGGGTCGGCGTCGTCCACGCTCGGCAAGCCATCGAGCTGCAACTGACTGTAGAAGCGCCGCATGAAGTCCAGGTACTGGTCGCCCAGGGCTTCGGCGCCCTGGCTTTCGAACATCTGCCGGGCATCGTCGCCGCGGCCCTGCAGGTAGTCGGTGACCACGGTAAAGCGCGCCTGCCGGCGTGGCTGCGCCATGGCGATGTCCACGCCCTCCTCGACCACCACTTCAGGGGTCGATGCTGGCGGGTAGGGAATGTCCACCAGCGCCGCCTGTCCTGCCATGACCGGCAGGCCCTGGCCGAACGGCAGCGGCACGCGCGCATCGAAGGTGCCGTACTCGCGGTCGCGGGTGGCGTCGATCCAGAACGTTGCGCCGTGCGGCCGCGCGCGCACCACCACGTGGTCGAAGGCCAACGGGCTGGGCAGGCGCGCGGACAGGTCCATGCCGGTGGCCGAGTTCACCAGCACCGGTTCGGCCGGCACACCCGCCAGCGCCAGCAACGCCACCAGCAGGGTGGCCTTGTCCTTGCAGTCGCCATAGCGGTTGCGCAGCGTTTCCTCCGGCGCGTGCGGGGCGTGCGAATTGGCGCCCATCTCCAGGCCCAGGTAGCGGATATCACCCTGGACGAAGGCGATGGCGCGCTGCATGGACCCCTGCGGGTCGGCCGGGTCCAGCCGCAACTGCTTGGCCATGGCGCTGGCCACGGCTGCGTCGCGGAAGCCGCGCGGGTAGAGGCCGACGGCCCAATCGACCACGCCGCGCCAGTTGGCAGCAGTGGACAGTTCGATTCGGCCATAGCTGTCGTGGCCAGCCGGGGTGTCCTTCTCTGCGCGCACAGAGGGTATCGCCTCGGCTTCCAGCCGCAGCTCCTGCAAACCGCCGACCTGTTGCTGGGTGGGCCGGAAGCCGGGCACGCTGACCTTCCAGCGCAACGGCAGCCCGTCGGGATAGCGCACGCGCAGGCGCCGCGCCGCCAGCGGTACGTCGTAGCGGGCGGTGTAGTTGTCGTAGTAGCCGCGACCGAATACCGGGTTGGCGCCGGTCACGGTGTAGGCATAGTCGATGCGATCGCCCACGCGCAGGTCCGGCAGGCTGATGTTGAGCGTCAGCGACCCGTCCAGCAGGCCCTGTTCCAGTTCGCTCTCGCGCCTCAGCTGGGCGTAGTGGGCGCGCTGGCGCATGTCGATGCGGCGACCCTCGCGCCACACCTCCAGCTGGTTTAGCGCCAGTTGCTGGTACTCGGGCTGGTAGTACAGGCCGATCTGCCCGGCATCGGCCAGGGCGTTGTCGCGCTGCACGGTGTAGCTGACGCGGCGGTACCACAGCGGCTTCGCGCCGCTCAGGTCGATCTGGTCGGACACCAACTCATAGCGCAAGCCGCCGCTGGCGGTGCCGGCGTTTGGCACGGTCTCGACCTGGACCCACGCCGGCGCAGCGGCCATTGCGGGCGCCTGCTCGGCCGCCAGCGCCGGCCCAAAGCACAGCAACCAGGCCGCAGCGAGCAGCCATTTCCCCTTGCTAGACCGCACACTCCCCCCTTGTGGGCATCCTGCCCTAGAACGCGTTGAGACCGGTCAACTCCCGGCCTACCACCAATTGGTGGATTGTCTGGGTTCCTTCATACGTGATGACCGACTCAAGATTCAAGGCATGGCGGATGGCGCCGTGCGCCAGGGTGATCCCGGCCGCGCCCAGCAGGTCGCGACAATCGCGCGCCACCTCCAGCGCCATGCGGCAGTTGTTCCACTTCGCCAGCGAAACCTGGGCCGGCTGCATTCGCCCGGCATCCTTGAGCCGGCCCAGTTGCAACGCGATCAGCTGGGCGGAGGCGATGGCGCGCGCCATCTCGGCCAGACGCAGTTGCACCGCCTGGTTGGCCGCCAACGGCCGGCCGAACAGTTGGCGCTCGCCGGCGTAGGCCAGGGCCTCGCGCAAACAGGCGATGGCCGCGCCGATGGCGCCCCAGGCAATGCCGTAACGGGCCTGGGTGAGGCAACCCAGCGGTCCTTTCAGGCCAGTCGCACCGGCCAGGCGCTGGGCCTCGGGAATGCGCACAGCGTCGAAGTACAGGGCCGAAGTGACCGACGCGCGCAGGCTCATTTTCTGGCCGATATCCTGCGCGCTGAAGCCCGGCGTGCCGCGCTCGACCACGAAACCGCACACGCCCTCGTCGGTCTGCGCCCAGACCACGGCCAGATCGGCGATGCTGCCGTTGGTGATCCACAGCTTGGCGCCGTCGATCACCCAGTCGCCGCCGTCGCGGCGCGCGCGCGTGCGCATCGCCGCCGGGTCCGAACCGCCTTCGGCCTCGGTCAGGCCGAAACAACCAATCGCGCGACCGGCGGCCATGTCGGGCAACCAGCGCTGCCGCTGCGCCGGGTCGCCATAGGCAAAGATCGGGTACATACACAGCGAGGACTGCACGCTGACGAAGCTGCGCAAGGCGCTGTCGCCGCGTTCAAGTTCCTGGCAGATCAGGCCATAGGCGATCGCATCGAGCCCGCCGCCACCGTACTCGACCGGCAGGGTCGCGCCGAACAGGCCGAGGTCGGCCATTTCCGGCACCAGCTCGCGCGGGAAGCGGCCGTGTTCGAAGGCATCGGCAATCAATGGCAGCACGCGCTCGTCGGTGAAGCGGGCGACCGCGGCCTGGATGGCGCGGTGGTCCTCGCCGAGCAGGGAGTGCACGTCGAACAGATCGTCGGGCGGCAGGGCCATGGCGGGGAACTCGTAAGGCGGAACGCCGATTGTAGGTGCGTAACCAGGTGCGGGCGCCGCCACCAGAGGCGCAAAAAGAAAGGAGCCGGCAAGCCGGCTCCTTTCCTCAAACCAAACCGAGCGAGTGCTTACTGGCGATTGTCGGCACCATCGGCGGCCGCCGTCTGCGTCACCAACTGCCCGTCGATCACCGGCAAGCGGTCGCTGGCCGGTTTGTCGTCCAGGCGCACGGTCTTTTCCTCGCCGTCGTAGCGATAAGTGACGTTGTAACCGATGACGTTGTCCGCGTTGCCCATCGCGATGCGCTCGCCGGGCTTGCTGTCCATGCGCATGGTGCCGGTGGTGCCATCGGCGTTGCGATAGGTCACGTTGTAGCCGGTGATGCGCGAAGACTCGGACGTTGCATTCTCGGTGTGGCACTGGCGCTCGGTGCGATTGACCACCCGGCCGCCGACATGGCGCTTGTCGACCTGGTTGCCGACCACGCCACCGGCCACTGCGCCGGCCGCGGTGGCGACCTTGCGCCCATTGCCGCCGCCGACCTGGT
Organism: Stenotrophomonas sp.; assembly: GCA_036566925.1. GTDB lineage: Bacteria > Pseudomonadota > Gammaproteobacteria > Xanthomonadales > Xanthomonadaceae > Stenotrophomonas_A. The sequence goes on along the minus strand of DATCVI010000173.1, from coordinate 20,070 downwards.
TGCCGAGCAGGCCACCGATCACCGCGCCGGCCACGGTGCCGCCGACGTTGCCGTCGCGCTCGGGCAGCCGCTCCTGCACCACGACGTCCTGGCAAACTTCGTGCGGCGTGCTGGTGCTGGTGGTCTCGCGCACCGCCTCGCTGCCGATCACCGTGGCGTAGACCTTTTCCTTTTGCGTGATCGGGTCGACCTTGACCACGTCGGCGTACTCCAGGCCCTTGCCCGGCGCTACCGCGTTCGGATCCTCTGCCATGGTGGTGTCCAGCGCCGGCCGCGTCTGCGCCGAGGGCGCGACGAACTCGTCGGACTTGCCACGGTTGTTCATGAAGGCGGCCGTCGCCACACCGCCCACCAGCAGTGCGCCTGCCGCGACCAGTATAGTTGTCGTGTTGCTTTTCATTGATCCTGCTCCCTGCGGACGGTCCGCGTTTTGGACGGGTGGATTCGAACATGACTCAGCTGAACAAATCCACGCCTTTCCGCAGAACGTGCACGTGAAGGATCCCGGCACGTGATTTCATTCACGCTTAATCGTTTCCAAGGACGCGCCATGCCCAACCCGCTGACTCTGCCGCTGTTGAACTGGGCCGGACGCCTGCGCTTCCCGACCCTGGCCAAGATTGTCGCGGCCCTGTTCGTAATCGACGTGTTCCTGCCGGACCCGGTGCCATTCGTGGACGAACTGGTCCTGGGCCTGGCCACGGTGCTGCTGGCCAACTGGAAATATCGCAAGGGCACCCCGCCCTCGCTACCGGGTCGCTGAGTCGCTGGCGGGTCATGCGCCTGATCGACAGCCACTGCCACCTCGACGCGAGCGAATTCGATCCGGATCGCAGCGAGGTGTTGCAACGCGCCAATGCCGCAGGCGTGGTCGCCCAGCTGGTCCCGGCCACCACGGCGGCGAGCTGGCCGAAGCTGCGCCAGGTCTGCCAGGGGCAAGCCGGGTTGTACCCCGCCTACGGACTGCATCCGGTGTTCCTGGCCGAGCACCGGCCCGAGCACCTGGACCAGTTGCAGCAATGGATCCAACGCGAACGCCCGCTGGCCATTGGCGAATGCGGCCTGGACTATTTCATCGAAGATCTGGACCACACCGCCCAGGCGCACTATTTCGACGGCCAGCTGGCCTTGGCGCGCCGCTACGACTTGCCGCTGATCGTGCACGCGCGGCGCGCGGTCGAGGCGGTGATCCTGGCCATCCGCAAGGCCGGCGAGGTGCGCGGCGTGGTCCACAGCTTCGCCGGCAGCCCGGAACAAGCGCAGCAGTTGTGGGAGCACGGTTTCATGATCGGCCTCGGCGGGCCGGTGAGCTACGAGCGCGCGCGCCGGTTGCGCCAGCTCGCCGCGAGCATGCCGCTGGAGCACTTGTTATTGGAAACCGACGCCCCCGACCAGCCCGATGCCGGTATCCGTGGCCAGCGCAACGAGCCGGGGCGCCTGGCGCACATCGCCGAGGTCATCGCCGGGCTGCGCGGGATGGCGGTCGCCGAGGTCGCCGCGCAGACCGCCGATAATGCCCGGCGCTTGTTCTCGCTGCCGACTGACCCGCCCTAGCCTGCTTCGACGGTCTCGGCAGCCTCGGCCGGCGCCTGCGTCCGGCGCGGTTTGAGCAGCATTTCCAGCGCCTTGCCCACCGCGGCGAAGGCGAAAGCACCGGTGATATGCGTGGCCGCGCCGAGACCGGCGCCGCAGTCCAGCTTCAACGCCGCGTCGGCGCCGAGCGCCGGGCGCAGCCCACAGACGCTGCCATCGGCCTGCGGATATTTGACGTTCTCCAGCGAATACACCGCCGGCACGCCGAAATAGCGCTGCGGGTTCTTCGGGAAATTGAACTCGCCGCGCAGCTTCTTGCGAATCAGCGCCAGCATCGCGTCGTGCTCTGTGCGCGAAACATCGCGCACTCGTACCAGCGTCGGGTCGGTGCGCCCGCCGGCCGCGCCGACGGTGATCAACGGCAGCTTGCGGCGGCGGCACCAGGCGATGGTTTCGACCTTGACCCGGAAGCTGTCGCAGGCGTCCACGACCAGGTCGAAACCCTGATCGAGGAGCGCTTCCATGTTGTTGACGGTGAGGAAGGCCTCCACCGCCACGGCGTCGATTTCCGGGTTGATGGCGCGGCAACGCGCGGCCATCGCCTGGGCCTTGTTCTGGCCGTACTGCCCGGCCAGCGCCGGCAGCTGGCGGTTGGTGTTGGACACGCAGATGTCGTCGGCGTCGATCAGGGTCAAGTGGCCGACGGCGCTACGCGCCAGCGCCTCCACCACCCACGAGCCGACGCCGCCCATGCCGACCACCGCCACGCGGCAGCCGGCCAGGCTGGCGACGCTGCCACTGCCATAGAGCCGGTCGACACCGGCAAATCTTTCGAGCCATTGCGGATTCATGCGGCGATTTTACGCGTAGTCAGCCGGACCCGGACCGTCGTAGGATCGAGCCCGCACTCACGCCCGCCACGCCACAGGCCGCCCGCCGGCCCGGAGCCCGCCATGTCCAGCCAGCCCCGCCGTCCCTCCGCCGCTTACCGCTATCTGTTCATGGCCCTGATCGGGCTGCTGGTGGGCATCATCGGCACGGTGATGCTGATGCGGGCAATCCAGGCGCGGCGCGACCCGTTTCCGCACAGCCTGATGCAGGTGATGGCCAAGCAGACTGACTTGCTGCAGCGCAGCCAACAGCAGAATCGCTGCACCGTGCCCGACAGCCAGCCGCGCCTGCAGACACTGCGTTACCTGTCCAACGATCTGGAAGCGGCCTTCCCCAGCCTGCGCGACGACCGCCGCTTCGCCGCGCACGCGCGTGATATGCGCTCGGCCCTGGACCAGGCACTGGCGGCCGTGCCGGGCGATTGCACCGCGCTTGCCACTGTCAACACACGTATTGGCGAGGCCTGCAAGGCCTGTCACCAGGATTTTCGCTGACTGCCATCGCAACGCCCGGCGTCGGTTGGCGCCGCGTTCACCCGGGCCACGACAGGATGAGGCCACCCGCGGCAAGCCGCCGCGCTGACCTTGGAGGACCCATGAATATCCGTCAGATCGGCCTTGGCGTTGCAACTGCTGCCCTAATGGCCGGCTGCGCCACCAGCCAACCGGGCTACAGCAACTACGGTGGTGGCAGCTACAACTCAGGCAACGCCGGTTATTCGCAAGGTCGCTGCGCCGACTGCGGCATCGTCACCCGCATTGATGCCGTGCAGTCCAACCGCAGCGCGCCCTCGGCGACCGGCGCCGTGCTGGGTGGCATCGTCGGCGCCGTCGCAGGCCGCACCATTTCGCACGAGACCGGCGGCAGCAAGGGCAACCAGAATGTCGCCACGGTCCTCGGCGCCGGCGCCGGCGCGGTGGCTGGCAACGCCATTCAGAACAATGTCACCGGGGAGTCGTACGACGTGCAGGTGCGCATGGATGACGGCCGCGTGCTGGTGATCAACCAGCGCGACCTCAACGGCATTCGCGAGAACACCTACGTACGGGTGGTCAACGGCCGCGTCGTACTGCGCTGAGCGCGAGCTTCCAGCCAAAGCAAAAAGGCCCGCTAGCGGGCCTTTTTGCTGATCGCAAGGTGGGGGTCAGGCCGGCTGCACGGCGTCGGCTTGCAGGCCCTTCTGGCCCTGCACGACGGTAAAGCTGACCTTCTGCCCTTCCTTCAGGCTCTTGAAGCCCTGGATCTGGATCGCGCGGAAATGCACGAACACGTCCTCGCCATTCTCGCGGCTGATGAATCCGAAGCCCTTGGCATCGTTGAACCACTTGACGGTACCGGTCTCACGCTCTGACATCTCGCATTACTCCCTGACGACACATTCGGTTGGTTGACGGCAATGGGTGGCTGGTTGCAAGGAGGAAGCGAGGTACAGGGGACGCCGGGGAGGCCGACCCATCAGGCCACGATTCACGGTGACCTTGCCAAGCGCAGCGGCTGCAACTTAACCCGAGCAAAACGCAGTGTCAATCACCCCGGCATCACATTGTCAACCCCCATTTGACCCCCTATTCGGAACACACTGACCGCCATGGACCCTGCATTCATCTATTACCTGATCGGCGGCGTACTGGTCCTGGTGGGCTTTGCCGGGGTCTTGCTGCCGGCATTGCCTGGCCTGCCCCTGGTCTTCGCCGGCTTGCTGGTGGCGGCCTGGGCCGATGGTTTCGAGCGCGTCGGCTGGCTGCCGCTGGTGGCGATAGGACTGCTCACCGCGCTCTCTTTCCTCATCGATTTCCTCGCCACCGTCTACGGCGCGCAGCGCCTGGGCGCGAGCGGTTGGGCTTTGTGGGGCTCGGCCCTGGGGACGCTGGTCGGCCTGTTCTTCCTCCCGCTCGGGTTGTTCCTGGGCCCCTTCGTCGGCGCCTGGGTTGGCGAGTACTGGCATAGCCGGCGCGTGGGCCATGCCACCCGCGTGGGCCTGGGCACCTGGCTGGGCATCCTGCTCGGCACCGCCTCGAAGCTGGCGCTGGGCTTCTGCATGATCGGTATCTTTGCGCTGGCCTGGTGGGTCTGAGGCCGAGCACGCTGCAGCGCGCACTGCGCGATGGGTGGGTGTTCGGGTATTTTCTGCCTTGCCTCCCCCGCATGGAGCCGCCTCGGCCATGACCCGCCCCACGCCCTACCTATTGCTTGCGCTCGCCGCCACGCCGCTGGCGCACGCACAGGAAATCGCCCCCGAAGCCGCTACGCCCGCGGCTTGCACCTCCATTTCCAGCAATGCACTGCGCCTGGCCTGCTACGACCGCGTGCTCGGCTACACCGCGGCCGATACCGCGCAGGCCGATGCCGCCGCAGAGGCGGCCCGTGAGACTCAACGCGAAACCCTGGCCGGCGCGAGCACGCGCGAGGAGCGCAAGCAGGCCAAGGAGATCTTCAAGACCGACGACCTCGAACTGGCCAACGCCGGCCGCGGCTCCCTGCTCGACAGCCGCTGGGAACTGGCCAAGGACTCCAAGCTCGGTACCTTCCAGTTGCGCGCCTACAAGCCGGTCTACCTGCTGCCGGCGTTCTGGACCAGCGATACCAATGAGACGCCGACTTCGCCCAATCCGAACAACACGGTGACCACGCCGCAGGCCCTGGACGACATCGAGTTGAAGTTCCAGCTCAGCTTCAAGACCAAGGTGGTGGAGAATCTGTTCGACGATAACGGCGACATCTGGGTCGGCTACACCCAGTCCTCGCGTTGGCAGTCCTACAACGCAGAACAATCGCGCCCGTTCCGCGAGACCAACTACGAACCGGAAGCGATGCTGGTGTTTCGCAACAACTACAGCTTGTTCGGCTGGCGCGGGCGCATGAGCGGGATCTCGCTCAACCACCAGTCCAATGGCCGCAGCGACCCGCTCTCGCGCAGCTGGAACCGCGTCATCCTCGACTTCGGCCTGGACCGCGAAAACTGGGCGCTGATGTTGCGGCCGTGGTTCCGCATCAAGGAAGACCGCAGCGACGACAACAACCCGGACATCGAGGACTACATGGGCCGGGGCGATGCCACCCTGGTCTACAACCGCAACGGCCACGAGGTCTCGCTGATGGCGCGGCACTCGCTTCGCGGCGGCGATCGTTCGCACGGCGCGCTGCAGCTGGACTACGGCTTTCCTATCACCCACCTGCTGCGCGGCCACCTGCAGGTGTTCGATGGCTATGGCGAGAGCCTGATCGACTACAACCACCGGGCGACGTACGTGGGTATCGGTGTGTCGTTGCTGGAGTGGTTCTGAGGATTCTCTGGCTTCGTTCGTCGGGGCTGAAGCCCCTCCTACAGGGAGGGGTTTCAGCCCCGATAGTCTGCAATCACGCCCAATCGGTCAGGCCTTCGCGCCGGTAGGTCTCGGCAAACGCCGGCCGATCCTTCATCCGCCGGGCGTAGTCGTGCAGCAGCGGCCAGTCGTCCACCGGCCGCGGCATGTTGCGCGACCACCGCATCAACATGGTCAGCAAGAAATCTGCCGCGCTCACGCGCGCGCCGAGCAGGTACGGCCCGTGCGCCTGCAGGTGTGCACTGAGGCGATCCCAGGCGCCTTCGATCACCGCGCGCGCCTGCGTACGCACCGCCTGTTCCTGGCCGGCACCGGCCGGCTCGTCGGGATAGAACCAGGCCCGATACGCCGGCTGCAGCGTATTGGCACACCAGAACATCCAGCGGTAGTACTCGGCACGCTCGGCGCTGCCCGGTGCCGGCGCCAGGCCAGCCGCGGGGTGGCGGTCGGCCAGGTGCATGACGATCGCCGCCGCTTCGGTCAGCACCTGCCCATCGAGCACCAGCGTGGGCACCACGCCGGCGGGGTTCAGCGCCAGGTACGCCGGCGACTTCTGTTCGCGCTTGTCGAAGTCCAGCGCGCGCAGCTCGTGTGGAAGGTCCAGTTCGATCAACAGCCAATGCACCACCAGCGCGGCGGTACTGGGCGAGTGGTACAGGATGGCGCTCATCGCAGTTCCCCGGTCACAGACCGCAGGATTGTACGCAGGTGGCGCGGCGGGCTTCGCAGTGCGCTTGCGAAGGGAGGGCGCAGTCAAGTCCGCGGCTCAAGCAGGCGCGGCGCGCATCGCCATCAAGGGAGTCGCACTGAGCCGGGCTGATGGCGCCCTTGCACACCGGTGCGGCGCGGGGATCGGCGCGGCAGTCTGCGGCCAGACGCTCGCAGGTGGCCATACAGACCTGCGGATCGCCGCCGGCCAGCGGAGTGCGTCCGCTACTGCTGCAAGCGGCCAGGACCAGCACCCAGGCCAGTGCCATGGGTGCGAGGAAATTACGGCGGTTGTTCATCGGCAAGCTCCGGGCTGACGGAGCTGCCACGCTAAGCAAGGTCCGAATCCGGCGCCAGCGGCAAACGGCATCCGTTCGCCGCTGGAAAAACTCAGGCCGGTTCGACCACCACCGGAATCTTCCCGATCCGGGCCTGCCATTCGCGCGGGCCGGTCTTGTGCACCGACACGCCGCTGGCGTCCACCGCCACGGTCACCGGCATGTCCTTGACCTCGAACTCGTAGATCGCCTCCATGCCCAGGTCTTCGAATGCCAGCACGCGGCTGGCCTTGATTGCCTTGGACACCAGGTAGGCCGAGCCGCCCACGGCCATCAGGTAGACCGCCTTGTTGTCGCGGATCGCCTCGATCGCCGCATCGCCGCGCTCGGACTTGCCGACCATGCCCAGCAGGCCGGTCTGTTCCAGCATCTGCCGGGTGAACTTGTCCATGCGCGTGGCGGTGGTCGGGCCGGCCGGGCCCACCACTTCGTCGCGCACCGGGTCGACCGGCCCGACGTAGTAGATGAAGCGGTTGTTGAAGTCGACCGGCAACGTCTCGCCCTTGTTGAGCATGTCGATCATGCGCTTGTGCGCGGCATCGCGGCCGGTCAGCAGTTTGCCGTTGAGTAGCAGCACTTCGCCCGGCTTGAACTGGGCCACTTCTTCGCGGGTGATGGTGTCCAGGTTCACCCGACGCGCGTTCTGCGGGTTGTAGGTGAGCTTGGGCCAGTCTTCCAGCGAAGGCGGATCGAGTGCAACGGCGCCACTGCCGTCCAGGGTGAAATGCGCATGGCGGGTGGCCGCGCAGTTCGGGATCAGCGCCACCGGCAGGTTGGCGGCGTGGGTGGGGTAATCCTTGATCTTGATGTCGAGCACGGTGGTCAGGCCACCCAGGCCCTGCGCGCCGATGCCCAGGGCGTTGACCTTCTCGTACAGCTCCAGGCGCAACTCCTCGATGCGGTTGGCGGCGCCGCGTGCCTGCAGGTCGACGATGTCGATCGGCTCCATCAGCGCCTCCTTGGCCAGCAGCATCGCCTTCTCGGCGGTGCCACCGATGCCGATGCCGAGCATGCCCGGCGGGCACCAGCCGGCGCCCATGGTCGGCACGGTCTTGAGCACCCAGTCGACGATCGAATCGGACGGGTTGAGCATGGCGAACTTGCTCTTGGCCTCCGAGCCGCCGCCCTTGGCCGCGACGATGACATCGACCGTATCGCCCGGCACGACCTTGACGTTGACTACCGCCGGCGTGTTGTCGCGGGTGTTCTGGCGCTTGCCCGCCGGGTCGGCCAGGACCGAGGCGCGCAGCTTGTTGTCCGGGTGGTTGTAGGCGCGGCGCACGCCTTCGTTGACCATGTCTTCCACGCCCATCGTGGCGTCGTCCCAACGCACGTTCATGCCGATTTCCAGGAACACGGTGACGATGCCGGTGTCCTGGCAGATCGGGCGGTGGCCCTCGGCGCACAGGCGCGAGTTGATCAGGATCTGCGCGATCGCGTCCTTGGCCGCCGGCGATTGCTCGCGCTCGTAGGCGGCCGCCAGGTTCTTGATGTAATCCACCGGGTGGTAGTAGCTGATGTACTGCAACGCATCGGCGACACTCTGGATGAGGTCTTCCTGCTTGATCGAGGTCACGGCTGGCTCTGGAGGCTTGCGGGGAGGAAACCCGGCTATTTTAGAGCAAACCCACCCCTGCGCCGGGGTGTCACGCCGGCACACCCTGTTCCGTCCTGGTTGCATGCATACCGACACCGTCTTCGAGCGCCACCGCCCGCGTCTGTTCAGCCTCGCCTACCGCCTGCTCGGCGCCCGTGGCGACGCCGAGGATGTGGTCCAGGATGCCTGGCTGCGCTGGCACGGCAGCGACCAGGCCGTCATCGCCGATCCCGAGGCGTGGCTGGTCACCACCACCACCCGCCTCGGCCTGGACCGTCTGCGCGCGGCCCGCAGCGCCCGCCGCCACTACGTCGGGCCGTGGCTGCCCGAGCCACTGCGGATCAGCGAGGAGCCAAGCCCGGAACAGCAGCGCGAACAGGCCGAGCAGGTCTCCATCGCGTTGCTGGCCGTCCTCGAGCGTCTCGGGCCGGAAGAGCGCGCCGCCTTCCTGCTCAAGGAAGCCTTCGACTACGACTACGCCCACATCGGCCGGTTGCTCGGCCACAGCGAGGCCAACTGCCGCCAGCTGGTGCACCGCGCGCGCCTGCGCCTGCAGGCCGAGCGGCCGCGGTTCGAGGTCCCGCAGGCCCAGCACCGGGCGCTGCTGGAACGCTTCATGGTCGCCTCGCAAGCCGGCGACAGCGCCGCGATTACCGCGCTGCTCGACCAGAACGCGCGGATGTTGTCCGACGGCGGCGGCAAGGTCACTGCCGCATTGCGCCCGCTGCTGGGTGCCGAGCGCATCGGCCGCCTGTATGCCGCGGTGGCGCGGCGCGGCCTCGGCCTGGTGTCGCGCATGGGCTGGGTCAATGGCGAGCCGGCGGTCCTGCGCTTCCATCCCGATGGACAGCTGCATTCGGCCACCCTGGCGGTGGTCGACGGCGAGCGCATCGTCGAGCTGCTGACGCTGATGAACCCCGACAAGCTCGGCAACCACTGAGCGGCGAGGCTGTCACGCCGCTGCGCGCTGGTGCGTCCTGGAAATCGAAAGTGGCCACCGTGGCTGCTCACCGGGGATAACCATGAAGTTCCAGCGCGTTGATTACACCCAGCTCCTGCCCGCCGCGTTCAAGGGTCTCTCCAGCGCCAGCATGCAGGTGCATGCCGGCAGCATCGGTACCGAGCTGGTCGACCTGCTGTTCCTGCGGGTATCGCAGATCAATGGCTGCGCCTTCTGCCTGGACATGCATGCCAGCGCCTTGCGCAAGGCCGGCACCGACCCGCGCAAGCTGGACACCCTCGCCGGCTGGCACGACAGCCCGCTGTTCGACGCTCGCGAACGTGCTGCGCTGGCCTGGGCCGATGCTCTCACCCGCCTGCCGAGCGCCGCGCCCGAAGATGTCGTGTACGACGCGCTGGCCGCGCAGTTCGACGAGGCCGGCATCGCCGAGGTGACCCTGGCCATCGCCCTGATCAATGCCTGGAACCGACTGGGCGTGGGCTTGCGACCGCAACTGCCCTGAGACCGGGCGCAGTGCGGCGGCGTGGACACCTGGGTGCAACACGCCGCCGCTAGCTTGATGGCTCCCCCGACGCGGAGCCCAGCGATGGACCACAAGCTCGATTTGCCCGTGCTCGTTGGCGACTACGCCCCGGCGCCCGCCGCCAACGACGAGCGCGCCGCGACCCGCCATCGCCTGCTGTTGTGCGCGCCGGACCATTTCGGCGTGGACTACATCATCAACCCGTGGATGGCCGCGCACCTCAAGGCCACCGAGAGCGACCGCGCCCGCGCGCAATGGCAGGCCCTGCAGGCCGCCCTGGGTGAACATGCCGAGCTGGCGCTGCTGCCACCGGCCGCCGGTCTGCCCGACCTGGTGTTCACCGCCAATGCCGGCCTGGTGCGCGGCAACGACTTCCTGCCCAGCCGCTTCCGCCACGCCGAGCGTAGTGGCGAGGAGCCGCTGTGCATCGACTGGTTCCGCCGCGCGGGCTATCGCATTCGCCCGCTGCCCGAGCCGCTGCGCTTCGAAGGCGCCGGCGATGCTCTGTTCGATCGTGGCCGGCCGGCACTGCTGTGGTTCGGCCACGGCCATCGTAGCGATGCGGCGGTGGCACCGGAATTGGAACGCATGCTCGCGATCGATGTCGTCGCGCTGCGCCTGGTGGACCCGCGCTTCTATCACCTGGATACCTGCTTCTGTCCGCTGCGCGACGGCCGCTTGCTGTATTACCCACCCGCCTTCGACGACACCGCGCAAGCGCAGATCGCCGCGCGCGTGCCGCCCCACCTGCGCATCGCCGTGTCCGAAGCCGATGCATTGGCCTTCGCCTGCAATGCGGTCGACCTGGACGAGGTCGTGGTGCTCAACCGCGCCAGCGCCTCGCTACGGCAGGCGCTGGCCGGCTGGGGCTATCGCACCCTGGAAACCGCGCTGGACGAGTTCCTCAAGTCCGGCGGGGCGGCCAAGTGCCTGACCTTGCGCCTGGACGAGTGAGCCGGCGCTTTGCGCCGCCGTCACGACAACGGCGCAAAAATGCCTTCCTGCCCCCAGCACAGAGCACGCCATGTCACGCGATTCCCGAAACGATGCCGGCGCCGTGCGCTCGGATGCCTTGATTGGCGACGACGCGGTCGAGACCCTCGGCCGCGATGAACGTATCGAGGCCAGCGAGGTCTCGGTCGAAGTGAAGGACGCGGAAGTCACCTTGAGCGGCGATGTGCCCGAGCCGCAGATGCGGGCGCTGGCCGAACAGATCGTTGCCGGCCTGCCGGGCGTGCGCAGCGTGCGCAACCTGATCCGCTATGACGACGGCGCCGATTCGTTCGGACCGCCAGGCGAAGCGGTGCGCGGCCTGGACCCGGACGAGAACCCCGGCCCGACCGAGGCCCCGCGCAGCACGGGCGGCGGCAGCAGGACTTGAGCAGCGGCCGCTCATCTTGATCACCGCCGGCGGCACTGCGGCGCACTGCCGCTGCCGCCGCGCCGGCTTTGACGCCACAATCGGCGCATGAGTCCTGCTCCCACGACTGCCCGCCAGCCCAGCCTGCGCGAGCGTTTCCATGCCCTGCGCAACCTGCCGCCGTTCCTGCGCCAGATCTGGCAGACCAGTCCCGGCCTGACGATCGCCAGCCTCGGCCTGCGCCTGCTGCGCGCGCTGATGCCGGTGGCCACGCTGTACATCGGCAAGCTGATCATCGACGAAGCGATCCGCCTGGCCGGCACTGCGCCGCCGCTGCATGCGCTGGGCGAGGCGCTGGCCAGTGGCCGTCTGGATCATTTACTGGGGCTATTGGCGCTGGAACTGGGGCTGGCGATCGGCTCGGACCTGCTCGGGCGGATGGTGGCCTACGCCGACAACCTGCTCTCGGAGCTATTCAACAACGTCACCAGCGTGCGCCTGATGGAGCACGCCGCCCAGTTGGACCTGGAGGACTTCGAAGACCCCGAGCTGCAGGACCGCCTCGACCGCGCCCGGCGCCAGAGCATGGGCCGCATGAACCTGATGAGCCAGCTGTTCGGCCAGGTGCAGGACGCGATCACCGTGGCCAGCTTCGCGGTCGGCCTGCTGGTCTACGCGCCGTGGCTGATGGCGCTGCTGGCCCTGGCCCTGGTGCCGGCCTTTATCGGCGAGTCGCACTTCAATGCGCTGGGCTATTCGCTCAATTATCAATGGACGCCGGAACGGCGCCAGCTCGACTACCTGCGCCAGGTCGGCGCCAGCGTCGAGACCGCCAAGGAAGTGAAGATCTTCAACCTGCACCGGTTCCTGATCGAACGCTACCGGCAGCTGGCCGACCGCTACTTCCGCGCCAACCGCGCCCTGGCCCGCAAGCGCGCGGTCTGGGGCACCCTGCTGGCCGCGCTCGGCACGCTGGGCTACTACGTGGCCTATGGCTACATCGCCTGGCGCACCATTCGCGGTGACTTCAGCATTGGCGACCTGACCTTCCTGGCCGGCAGCTTCTTGCGCCTGCGGCAATTGCTCGAGGGTCTGCTGATCGGTTTCTCGCAGGTCGCCGGGCAGGCGTTGTACCTGGACGACCTGTTCTCGTTCTTCGCGATCGAGCCGGAAATCGTCTCCCGCCCGGGCGCGGTACCGGTGCCGCGACCGATCAGCCAGGGCTTCGTGTTCGAGAACGTCGGCTTCCGCTATCCCGAGGCCGAGCAGTGGGCGGTGCGGCACCTGGATTTCGAATTGCGCGCCGGCGAAGTGCTGGCGCTGGTGGGCGAGAACGGCGCCGGCAAGACCACCCTGGTCAAGCTGCTGGCGCGGCTGTACGACCCTGATGAAGGCCGCATCCTGCTGGACGGCCGCGACCTGCGCGACTACGACCTGGACGACCTGCGCGCCAACATGGGGGTGATCTTCCAGGACTTCGTGCGCTACCACCTGAGCGCGCGCGAGAACATCGGCGTTGGCCGGGTCGAAGCGATGGACGACAGCCCCCGCATTGCCGCCGCCGCGCGCCGGGCATTGGCCGACGAGATGATCGAGCAGTTGCCGCACGGCTACGAGCAGCTGATCGGCCGGCGTTTCAAGACCGGCGTGGACCTGTCCGGCGGACAGTGGCAGAAGGTCGCCATCGCCCGCGCCTACCTGCGCGATGCGCAGGTGATGATCCTCGACGAGCCCACCGCCGCGCTAGACGCGCGCGCCGAGTACGAGGTGTTCCAGCGCTTCAAGGAATTGTCGAGCCAACGCACCGCGGTGCTGATCTCGCACCGCTTCTCCAGCGTGCGCATGGCCGACCGCATCCTGGTGCTGGCCAACGGCCGGATCGAAGCGGCCGGCACCCACGAGGAACTGATGGCCGCCGGCGGCCGCTACGCGGAGCTGTTCGAATTGCAGGCCGCTGGCTATCGTTGAGTCCCCGACGACCGAGGTTGTTCGCATGTCCCTGGCCGCCCCCCGCCGCGCGCTGTTCCTTCCCCTCTTGCTATGCCTGGCCGCGCTCGCCGCCTGCAACAAGTCCGCCGACCCGGCCGCCGCCGCGCCGAGCGCGCGCAGTGCCGCCAATGCTTCGCCACGCCCGATGGACAGCCAGGCCGGGCCGATCCAGGTGCGCGAACTGGCCACCGGCCTGCGCCACCCCTGGGGCCTGGCACTGCTGCCGGATGGTGGCTTCCTGGTGACCGAACGCGTCGGCAACCTGCGCAGGATCGGCGCTGATGGCAACGTCTCGGCGCCGCTGGCCGGCGTGCCCGCGGTCTACGCTCGCGGCCAGGGCGGCCTGCTCGACGTGGTCCTGGCGCCGGACTTCGCGCAGAGCCGGCGGATCTATCTCAGTTACGCCGAGCCGGGCGAAGGCGTGCTGGCCGGCACCGCGGTGGCCAGCGCGGTCCTAGGCGATGCCGGGCTGAGCGAGGTCGAGGTGATCTATCGGCAAATTCCCAAGGTGGACACCGAAAACCACTTCGGCTCGCGCCTGGCCTTCGACGGCCAGGGCCACCTGTTCGTCAGCCAGGGCGAGCGCACCTTGCGGCCGATGGCGCAGGAACTGGACAAGCTGCAGGGCAAGCTGGTGCGGTTGAACCTGGACGGCAGCATCCCGGCCGACAACCCGTTCGTCGGCGACGACGGCGCGCGCCCGGAGATCTGGAGCTACGGCCACCGCAACTCGCAAGGGCTGGCGATCGACCCGCGCAGTGGCAAGCTGTGGGAGACCGAACATGGCCCGCGCGGTGGCGATGAAATCAACCTGCCGCAGCCCGGCAAGAACTATGGCTGGCCGCTGATCACCTACGGCATCGACTATTCCGGCCAGCCGATCGCCGAGTCCACCGGCCAACGCCGCGAAGGCCTCGAACAGCCGCACCACTACTGGCCGAAGTCGCCGGCCGTGAGCGGCCTGGCGTTCTATACCGGGCACGCCGGCAGTGCCTGGAACGACAGCCTGTTCATCGGCTCGCTGGCCGAGCGCAACCTGATCCGGCTGAGCCTGGACGGCGAGCGCATCAGCGGCGAAGAACGCCTGCTCGGCGACCTCGGCCAGCGCGTGCGCGATGTACGGGTGGGCGCCGATGGCAAGGTCTACGTGCTGACCGACGAGGAACAGGGGCAGCTGCTGCAGATCGAGCCGCCGAAGGCGTAGTCGTCGCTGAAAGCCACGCCGCTCGCCAATGAGAGAAAATCTCATTTGGCGTAGAATTGGCTGTCCCCCAACAACGACTCCCCGGCATGTCTTCCGCTTTTGGCGCCGAAACGGTGCTCGAGGTCCGGCACTGGACCGACGACTACTTCAGCTTCACCACCACCCGTGACAGCGGCTTTCGCTTCGAGAACGGCCAGTTCGTCATGATCGGCCTGGAGACCGAGACCCGGCCGCTGCTGCGCGCCTATTCGATCGCCAGCGCCAATTGGGAAGAGCAGCTGGAATTCTTCAGCATCAAGGTGCCCAACGGCCCGCTGACCTCGCGCCTGCAGCACATCCAGCCGGGCGACAAGGTGCTGGTCGGCAAGAAGCCCACTGGCACCCTGCTGATCAGCGACCTGCACCCGGGCCGCCATCTCTATCTATTGGGCACCGGCACCGGCCTGGCGCCGTGGTTGTCGGTGATCAAGGACCCGGAGACCTACGAGCGCTTCGACAAGGTGATCCTCACCCACGGCGTGCGCTTCGAGCGGGACCTGGCCTACCGCGAGTACTTCGAGCGCGAACTGCCGCAGCATGAATTCCTCGGCGAGATCCTGCGCGAGAAGTTGCTGTACTACCCGGCGGTGACGCGCGAGCAATTCCATAACCGCGGCCGCCTCACCGAGTTGATCGAGAACGGCCAGATGCAGCGCACCCTGGGCCTGCCGCCGCTGGACGTGGCCAATGACCGTTTCATGATTTGCGGCAGCCCGCAGATGCTGGCCGACCTGCGCCAGGTACTCGACGCCCGCGGCTTTGAAACCTCGCCGCGCATCGGCCAGCCCGGCCACTACGTGTTCGAGCGCGCCTTCGTCGAGAAGTGATCGAGTGGGCGCACGCTGCGCCCGTGTTCGCCATAGCGCAGCCAGCGTTCGGCGGCGGCAACGTCGTCGAACACCTGGGCGTGGAAGCCCCGCTCGATCAGCAACAGGTTCAACGTTTCCATCTGGGTAAAGCGCGGCCAGCTGCCGACGTAGGCCAGCGGCATCGCCTTGAGCAAGGCCGTGTCCAATTGGCGTAGCAGCCCTCGCCACTCGCGCGCGGTGGCGAGCGTGCCCTGACGGCGGTCGATGACCAGCACCGCGGCCGCGCCGGAGCGCGCAACTTCTTCGGCCACCTGCGTCCAACACGCAAGCCGCGCCTGCTGGGTGGCGGTAGCGCCTTCGATCTCGACCCGTAGCGTGTTGCCCTGCGCATCGAAGTGCAGAAGGTATTCGTGCACCGGCGCCGGCAATTCAACGCAGCACATGTTCGATCCGTTCGGCGAGTGCCTGCGGCGGCGTGGCCGGCGCGAAACGCGCGCTTACCGCGCCCTGGCGATCGACCAGGAACTTGGTGAAATTCCACTTCACCGCCGCGCTGCCCAGCAGGCCGCGACGTTCGCGTTGCAGCCAGCGCCATAGCGGGTCGGCACCGGCGCCATTGACTTCGATCTTGCGCGACAGGGCGAAGTCGACATCGTATTCGAGGGCGCAGAACACCTTGATCGCATCGTCGCCGGCCGGCTCCTGGCGACCGAACTGGTTGCAGGGAAAGCCGATCACCACCAGGCCACGCTCGCGATACTGGCGCCACAGCGCCTGCAGGCCGGCGTATTGCGGGGTGAAGCCGCAGCGCGAGGCGACATTGACCAGCAGCAGCGGCTGACCGCGCCATTGCGCCAACGCATGCGGCACGCCGTCAGCGTCGTGGTAGCTGAAATCGTAGGCTGTCGTCATCGCGTCCCCCTGAGTCCGCCCCCGCAGCATAGCCACCCCGAGGGGCGATGTGCCAGCGGGTTGAATTGCCGCCGCAATCGGCACACCATCGGCCGCGATCGCGCTGCCGCCCTGGCCTGGAGCTCCAGCATGTCCCCCACCGTCGATGCGCTGTCCCCCGGCTTCCTGCATATGCGCATCGTGCTCGGCATGGTGGTGGGCCTGGGCCTGACGCATCTGTTGCGGCAGTTCGCCCGCATCATCGAACACCCGGGGCGCAAGCGCGTGTACTGGGTGCACCTGGTGTGGGCGGCGTCGATGTTCCTCTACCTGCTGTCGTTCTGGTGGTGGGAATATCGCCTGAGCCTGGTGACGCAGTGGACCTTCAACCTGTACCTGTTCGTCACCGTCTATGCCTTGCTGCTGTACCTGTTGTGCACCCTGGTACTGCCGGAGAACATCGACGAATACCAGGACTGGCGCGACTACTTCTACGCGCGGCGGGCCTGGTTCTTTGGCTTCCTGGCAGCCGCCTACCTGATCGACCTGGCCGACACGCGGGTCAAGGGCGCGGCCTATTTCGCCGCCGTGGGCCACGAAATGCTGGTGCGCGACGTCGCCTACGCCGTATTCAGCCTGGCGGCCATCGCCACCCGCAATCCGCGCTTCCACGCCACCTTCGCACTGGCGGGCCTGGCTTACCAGCTGGTCTTCATCGCGCGCCAATTCGAAGTCCTGTAGACCGGTGCCCAGCGCCGGGTTGTCGCATGCCTTTCGTCACGGGCGGCGGCGGGTCGGCATCGGGTAGCCTCGGGAATTCCGATTTCGCAGGAGTTCTCCTTGACCACCCGCCTTGCCCTGGCCCTGGCCGTCGCCCTCGGCGCGACCACGCCCGCCTACGCCACCGCCGTCGACGCCATGAACGCCACCGCTGCCACTGCCGCCACCCCGGCCTCGGCCAACCCGTTCTTCCGCGAGAGCCCGCTGCCGCTGCACTACCCGCAGTTCGACAAGATCAAGGACGCCGACTTCGCGCCCGCTTTCGACGCCGGCATGGCCCAGCAGCTCAAGGAAGTGGAGGCGATCGCCAACAACAAGGCCAAGCCGACCTTCGACAACACGATCATTGCGCTGGAAAAGAGCGGCCAGGTCCTGGACCGCGCCACCACGGTGTTCTTCAACCTGGTCGGCACCGACACCAACGACACCCGCAAGCAGCTGCAGGCCGACTACTCGGCCAAGTTCGCCGCCCATCGCGACGCGATCAACCTCAACGGCAAGCTGTTCGCCCGCCTGCAGGCGCTCTACGACAAGCGCGATTCGCTCGGCCTGGACGCCGAAGGCGTGCGCCTGGTGGAGAAGTACTACACCGACTTCGTCCGCGACGGCGCCAAGCTCTCCGACGCCGACAAGGTCACGTTGAAGTCGATGAACGCCGAAATGGCGCGCCTGGGCACCCAGTTCAGCCAGAACGTGCTGGCCGAAGTGAATGCCGCCGCCGTGGTGGTGGACGACGTCAAGCAACTCGACGGCCTGTCCGACGAGCAGATCTCCGCCGCCGCCGAAGCGGCCAAGGCGCGCAAGCTCGACGGCAAGTACGTCATCGCCCTGCTCAACACCACCGGCCAGCCGCCGTTGGCGCAGCTCAAGGACCGCGCCCTGCGCCAGCGCATCTACGAAGCCTCGGTCAACCGCGGCAGCCACGGTGGCGAATTCGACAACACTGCGCTGGTCGCGCGCATCATGAAACTGCGCGCCGAGAAGGCCAAGCTGCTGGGCTTCCCCGACTACGCGACCTACTCGCTGGAGAACCAGACCGCCAAGACCCCCGAAGCGGTCAACGCGATGCTGGGCCAGCTCGCCCCGCCGGCCGTGGCCAATGCCAAGCGCGAAGCTGCCGACCTGCAGAAGATGATCGACGCCGAGCAGAAGGCGGCGCGCAAGCCGACCTTCAAGCTCGAGCCGTGGGACTGGGCCTTCTATAGCGAGAAGGTGCGCCAGGCCAAGTACAACTTCGACGAGTCCCAGCTCAAGCCGTACTTCGAGTTCAAGAACGTGCTGGAGAACGGCGTGTTCTTCGCCGCCAACCAGGAATACGGCCTGACCTTCAAGGAACGCCACGACCTGCCCAAGTACCGCGACGACATCTACGTCTACGACGTGTTCGACGCCAACGGCAAGCAACTGGCGATCTTCATCCACGACCCCTACGCGCGCGCCTCCAAGCGTGGCGGCGCCTGGATGAACTCCTACGTATCGCAGTCGGCCCTGACCGGCGACCAGCCGGTCGTGGCCAACCACCTCAATATCCCCAAGCCGCCCGCCGGCCAGCCGACGCTGCTGACCTGGGACGAAGTCACCACGATGTTCCATGAGTTCGGCCATGCGCTGCACGGCATGTTCTCGGACGTGAAGTACCCCTACTTCTCGGGCACCAGCGTGCCGCGCGACTTCGTCGAGTTCCCCTCGCAGGTCAACGAAATGTGGGCCGACTGGCCGTCGATCCTGAAGAACTATGCCAAGGACCACACCACCGGCGCACCGATGCCGCAGGCATTGCTGGACAAGGTCGTGGCCGCCTCGAAGTTCAACCAGGGCTTTGCCACCACCGAATACCTGGGCGCGGCGATGCTCGACCAGAACTGGCACCAGTTGCCGGTGGACAAAGTCCCCGACGCCGCCGGCGTGATGCCGTTCGAAGCGCAGTCGCTGGCCGCCGACGGCATTGCCTACGCACCCGTACCGCCGCGCTATCGCACGCCGTATTTCAGCCACATCATGGGCGGGTATGCGGCGGGTTATTACGCGTATATCTGGTCCGAAGTGCTGGATGCGAACACCCAGCAGTGGTTCCGCCAGCACGGTGGCCTGAGCCGCGAGAACGGCGACCATTTCCGCAAGACGCTGTTGTCCAAGGGCGGCAGTGTGGATGCGATGGCGCTGTTCCAGGATTTCGCCGGGCACGCGCCGAAGATCGAGCCGTTGCTGGAGAAGCGGGGCTTGACCGTGGGCGGTGGCGATGGGGAGCAGCCTAAGAACGAGCCGCAGGGTAAGTAAGCGGGTTGGTTTTGTTTTTTGAAGAAAGGCCACCTTGCGGTGGCCTTTCTTTTGTTTTGTTTTTGCGTGCGGCGGCCGGGGGCAGACCCTGTTCGGGACACGCCGTGAACCCATCCGCGCCCCCTCAGCGTCTCCGTGGACAAAGAAGTGATGCCGTCGCAACGGCCAGAGAAATGCGCGGCCGATATGCGACATCCATGTCGCCGATTGTCCCGAACAGGGTCTGCCCCCGACCACCCGATAGATCAGCCTGGTTTGTGGGACAAAGCTTTCGGTCGCCGCGCCAACGTCATCTGCAGAACCGCTGGTGCACCATTGCGGCGTCGGCAAGCAAACGGCGCTCGGCCTCGGACGCGACGCCGATGCTCTTACCCTCCTCGAGGGTGTGATTGATGCCAGGGCAAGGATCATCTGTGTAGCCCGGGGGCCATAGACCGGCTAGTCGTCCAAACTCGCGGACTATCAATTCCGTCGTAATTTTTGCCCTGACCTTGAATCGTTCGGGGGCCGGTCGGAAGCGAATGGCCTGCGGGCTTTCGGCGAAAATTCGCGAAGAAGTGCTCTTGAAGATCGGAGGCTCAGCCACGGCCGCCGCAGTCCGGGCCGAAGAGATGGCCTCAAGGACAGGCGCATCAGTTGCCAATGGCCCGCGGCTCGGATTGGCAGGTATTGGCAAGCCAGCCTTCGTCACTGGCGGTGCGTTCCGGGAGACTCGATGACTCGCGCGAAATCTATGCGCCCCAGCATGAGAAAGCGCCGCAACTTCGGCGAAGGGGGTCTGGCTTGCCACCACGAAGCGAATCGACATTCGCTCCGGACCCGCCAGATGGGGTGGAACATTCTGAAC
>DATCVI010000172.1:0-4523 GCA_036566925.1 Stenotrophomonas sp. | reverse complement strand
AGCATGTCGGCGAGAAGAACTACCGCCACTATTTCGAAGTGGCCAGGCGCTGCCTGCGTGCCGATGGCCTGTTCCTGCTGCACACCATCGGCGGCAACCTCAGCCGCCATCGCACCGACCCGTGGATCGCGCGCTACATCTTCCCCAATTCGATGCTGCCCTCGATCCGCCAGATCGCCGAGGCCAGCGAAGGCCTGTTCGTGATGGAGGACTGGCACAACTTCGGCGCCGACTACGACCGGACCCTGCAGGCCTGGCGCAGCAACATCGAGGCGGCCTGGCCGCAGCTGGACCCGCGCTACGACGAACGCTTCCGGCGCATGTGGCGGTTCTACCTGGCCGCCTCGATGGCCAGCTTCCGCTGCCGCCACGCGCAGCTATGGCAGCTGGTGCTGTCGCCCGAGGGCGTGCCGGGCGGCTACAACCCCGTCCGCTGACCCCCGTGTAGGAGGGGCTTCAGCCCCGACCGCGCCCGCGCGTGGCCCCGGACCACCCATTCATAAACAGACACTGTTCCGCCACCGGAACAGCTTCCCTACACACCTATATAGTTCAGAAGTGTAATATATGGGCCTGACCTAACCGAGGCCCGCCATGAGCAGCTTTGAACCCGTCGAACGCCGCCTGGCGGTGACCTGCGAGCGCTATCCCGCGTTTCCGCGCGAGCCGGCCGTACTCGTTCGGCTGATCAAGCACCTCTACAAGCGCATCCACGCCAACGCCAACGGCGCGCTGAAGCCTTTCGGCATCAGCCATCCGGAGTACGACGTGCTGATGATGATGTACGGCACCCCGGACCAGTCGCTGAGCCCCAGCGAGGCGGCCGAAGCGGCCGGCGAGAAATCGGCCAACGTCACCCGCCTGACCGACCAGCTCTGCGAGAAGGGGCTGATCCGCCGCAGCAGCAACGAGGATGACCGGCGCAAGGTCACCCTGACCCTGGAGCCGGCCGGCGTTGCCCTGATCGAACGCATGCTGCCCGACATCTGCGTGCTGCTGGAGACCGAACTCAGCGGTCTCGGCGATGCCGAACAGGTGCGGCTGGAAACGCTGCTGAAGAAGATGCTCGAAGGCATGGAAGCGCCGTAACTGGTCGCGCCAGCAAACCCCATGTCGACTCTCTCCGTTCCCTCATCCGCCACGCGGCGCACGGCGCTTTGGCAATTCCTCCGCGAGGAGGGCGATGCCTGGCTGTTCATCGTGCGCACCGCGCTGTCTTACTTCATCGCGTTGTGGCTGGCGATGCGCTTGCAACTGCCTTCGCCCAACACCGCGGCGATGACCACCATCATCGTCATGCACCGGCAGTCGGGCATGGTGCTGGCCAAGAGCTTCTATCGCGTGCTTGGCACCTTTGCCGGCGCGGCGGCGGCGGTGGCTATTGTTGCTGCCTTCCCGCAGCAACGCAGCTTGTTCCTTGGCGCAATGGCGCTGTGGATCGGCCTGTGCGCGGGCGGTGCCACGCTGTATCGCAATTTCAAGTCCTACGCTTTCGTGTTGGCCGGCTACAGCGCCGCGATCATCGCGCTGCCGGTGATCGAGGCTCCCGGCGGAGTATTCGAATCGGCGATGTACCGCATCACCGAAGTGATGCTGGGCCTGCTGGTCAGCGCGGTCATCAACGATGTGGTGTTCCCGGTGCGCGTGCGCGAAACCCTGCGCCAGACCGCGCGCCAGCAGTACCAGCATTTCATCGACTTCATGCGCGGCAGCACCGCCGGCGCGATTGCGCGTGCGGACATGGAGAAGGCGCATTTGCGCTTCGTGCGCGACGCGGTAGCGTTGGAAGACCTGCGCAGCTCGGTGATCTTCGAAGACCCACAGGCACGCGCGCGCAGCGCCCACATGGAACTGGCCAACCAACGCTTCATGGCCGTTTCGACCAGTTTCCAGTCGCTGCACCACCTGCTCAACCGGTTGCAGC
Source organism: Stenotrophomonas sp. (assembly GCA_036566925.1). Classification (GTDB taxonomy): domain Bacteria; phylum Pseudomonadota; class Gammaproteobacteria; order Xanthomonadales; family Xanthomonadaceae; genus Stenotrophomonas_A. The sequence goes on along the minus strand of DATCVI010000172.1, from coordinate 2,599 downwards.
GCAGCGGTAGCGAGGACGTGGCGGCCGCGATCATCGCGCTATACCGACCATTGGGCGAGGCCCTGGGCGACACCGTGGCCTCGCCCGCGCTGCTGCAACGCCTGCGGGCCGCGCGCGAGGAAATGCCCGGCCTGGCCAGCGCCGCGCGGGCGAGGATCGCGCCGCAACGCGCCGAGGAATTCGATATCGGCGCCAGCCTGGTGCAGCGCTTCGCCCGCGAGCTGGAGCAGTACGTCACTTCCCAGCTCGAGCTGCGCAGCGAAGCGGTCCCTGGCAACCTGGTCGAGCGCGCGCGCTTCGTGCGTGGCAATGACTACGCCGGCGCCGCCCTGGCTACTGCGCGCACCGCCATGACCATGGCCGTGCTGGCCGTGTTCTGGATCGCCACGGCGTGGCCGGCCGGCGCCAACGCGATGCTGCTGGCGACGATCTTTTCCGGCTTGTTCGCGACCTCGCCGGGCCCTGTGCGGGTCACGCTCAAAGTCGCCCTCGGCTACCTCGGCGGCATGCTGGCCGGCTTCGTCTGCGTGTTCTTCATCCTCACCCGCATCGATGGCTTTGCCTTGCTGGTGGCCTGCCTGCTGCCGTTCCTGATGGTGGGCGCCTATCTGTTCACGCGGCCGGCCTGGTCGTTGTTCGGCCTTGGCGGCTGCATGGGCCTGGCCTACATCCTGGCCATCAGCAACCCGATGGTCTTCAACCCGCTGCATTTCATCAACGACGGAATCGCCCAGCTGCTGGGCCTGGGCGCGGTGGTGATGATGTTCGGGCTGGTGCCGCCGGCGATCGGCAGCGCCTGGCTGCGCCGTCGTCAACTCGCCGCGCTGCGCGCGCAGGTGGCGCTGGCGGCCGAAGCGCCGTTGCCCGGCCTGCGCTATCGCTTCGAGAGTGTGAACCACGATCTGTTCCACCAGATCGTCAGCCAGACCCAGGCCGGCAGCGATGACTCGCGCCTGCTGCTGGCCTGGGCATTGGCGGTGCACGAAACCGGCCGCGCCGTCATCGCGCTGCGCCATGACCTTCGCGAACAACCGTTGCCAGCACCGCTGGAGGCAGCCGCAGGCAGCGCCATTGGCGCGTTGGGGCGGTTCTTCGAACAACCCGCTGTCGCTGCCTATCAGGCTGCCCTGGCCGCGGTGGAAGACGCGTTGGCCTGCGCGCGGCTGCCAACCGGCGCCAGCGCCGACCTGACGTTCGTGCGCGAACACCTGCATTTGATCCGCCTGGCCCTGGTCGACGACCAGTCGGTGATGGCGCGCTACCTGACCGCCGCGGCGGCTGCGAAGGAACCCTCCCATGCCCCCTGAAATCGCCCTCGGCGGCACCCTGGTGCCGGCCATCCTGCTGTTGTTCATCGCCATGCTCGCGGTGTTCTGGAGCCTGGACTGGGTAGCCGGCCGCTACCAGTTGTATCGCTACGTCTGGCATCCCTCGCTGTTCCGCATCGCCGTTTTCCTCATCCTGTTCAGCAGCCTTGCGCTGCTCCTGCTGTGAGCCCCGCCATGAACCCCCGCCTGTTGTCGCTGATGCGTTTCTGCCTGACCACCGTAATCGTCCTCATCGCTGCCCTGGTAGCCATGGCGCTGTGGAAGCACTACATGTATTCGCCCTGGACCCGCGACGGCCGCGTGCGCGCCGAAGTAGTGCGGGTTGCGCCCGACGTTGCCGGCCTGGTCACCGAGGTGGCGGTAAAGGACAACCAGGTAGTGAAGAAGGGCGAACTGCTGTTCGTGATCGACCAGAGCCGCTACCGCTTTGAACTGGACAAGGCCCAGGCCAACCTCACCGCCGCGCAGGCAGCGGCGCGCGCCTCCGGTGCCAGCACCCAGGCCGCCGGCGCGAGCGCTGCCGAGCAATCGGCCAACCTGGCCAAGTACCAGACCCAGTACGAACGCCGGCAGCGCATCCAGGGCAGCCTGATCTCGGACGAAGCCCGCAGCGATTCGCTGGCCGCGGCCAACGCCGCGCGCGCAGCGGTCGAACAGGCCCGCGCCAGCCAGCGCCAGGCCAGCGCGGCGCAGCAAGAAGCCGTGGCCGCGGTCGAGCAGGCGCAAGTGGCATTGGCAGCGGCTGCGTTGAACCTGGAGCGCACGGAAGTACGCGCGCCGGTCGATGGCTATGTGACCAATCTAGACGTGCGCGTGGGCGACTATGCGAACGCCGGTACCGCACGCGTGGCGGTCATCGACCAGCATTCGTTCTGGATCTACGGCTACTTCGAGGAGACCAAGCTGCCGGCCTTGCACGTTGGCGATGCGGTGGATGTGCGCTTGATGAGCGGTGGCGCGCCACTGCATGGCAGCATCGAGAGCATTGCGCACGGCATTACCGATAGCGACAACCCGGCCGGTGGCGATTTGCTGGCCAATGTCGATCCGACGTTCAACTGGGTGCGGTTGGCGCAGCGGATTCCAGTGCGGGTGCGGATTGATGCGGACCATTTGCCTGAGGGGACGGTTTTGGCGGCTGGGATGACGGCTACTTTGGTTGTTCGGGGTCGTTCGTAGACTCTTGGTTTTTCCGTGCGGCGTTCGGGGCCGTGCCCTTGCCCGGGGGACGCCAACTACTGCATCCATGCGGGGCTCGTTTGGGCGACGTC
>DATCVI010000171.1:0-5924 GCA_036566925.1 Stenotrophomonas sp. | reverse complement strand
CCGGCGGGCAGCGAGGAATATCTGCACGTGTGGCGCAGCGCCGACGGTTTCGCGGTGTTGGCGCTGGCGTGGCGTTGCAGCGCCGAGAAAGACGAAGGACGCCTGCGGGCCTGGTTGGCGCTGGCCGAGAGTGTCGTCGGCGGGACGCTGGAGGCCGCGTTGTTGCAGGCCGAAATCGAAGACCTGGAAAAGTCCAAGCTATTGCAGCAGGCCCTGTACGAAATCGCCGACCTGGCCGGAAACGAACTCGACCTGAGCCAGATGCTGCAGCGTATCCACGCCGTGGTCGGTTCGCTGATGTACGCGGACAACTTCTATATCGTCGAGTACGACGCCTCCGCGGCGAGCATGCGCTTCCTGTACTTCGTCGACCAGCAGGACGGCTTTGTCGCCGACCCTTCGCGCACCTATCGCCGCGAAGACATCCCCAACAGCCTGACCTTCGCCTTGCTCGCCCATGGCGTGGCGCTCAGCGGCCCGTCGGACGAGCTGTCCGAGCGCTTGAACATCGCCTACGACCCCACCCGCGGCCCCGAGAGCGTGGACTGGCTGGGCGTGCCGATGCTGCGCGATGGCCACGTTGCCGGCGCGATCGTGGTGCAGAGCTACGACGAGCACATCGGCTTCAGCGAGCAGGACCGCATCCTGTTGGCCTACGTCGCCCAACACGTGCTCACCGCCATCGATCGGCGCCAGGCCAAATTCCAGCTGGAGCGCCGGGTGGAGGAACGCACGCGCGAGCTGCAGCACGCCAACCGCGAGCTGCAGGACGAGATCACCGAGCGCAAGCGCGCCGAGAAGCTGCAACTGGCGCTGTTCCGGATCAGCGAGCTGGCTGGCGCTTCGGAAAGCCTGCAGCAGTTCTATGCCGAAGTGCACGATGTGGTCGGCGGGCTGCTGGACGCCCGCAACTTCTATATCGCGCTCATCAACGATGCCGGCGATGGCCTGGAATTCGCCTACTCGGTGGACGAGCACAACGGCATGCGACCGGCGCGCAAGTTCAGTGGCGGCCTGACCGAGTACCTGATCCAGACCCGCTCGGCCTTGCTGGCCACGCGCAGCGACATCGATTCGATGAGCGAAGCCGGCAAGCTGACCAACATTGGCGCCCAGGCCCACAGCTGGCTCGGCGTGCCGTTGTTCATCGAAAACGAAGTGGTCGGCGCGATCGTGGTCCAGAGCTATTCCTCGCAGGTCAGCTACACCCCGCACGACCAGCGCCTGCTCACCTTCGTCGCCCACAACATCGGCAACGGCCTGGCCCGCCAGCGCGCCCACGCACGCCTGCGCCAGGCCCACGGTGAACTCGAAGTGCGCGTGCTCGAACGTACCCGCGAGCTGGCCGAACTCAACGAGCAGCTGCTGAGCCAGATCGCCGAGCGCATGCGCGCCGAGCAACGGCTGACCCACCAGGCCCTGCACGACGCCCTGACCGGGCTGCCGAACCGCGCGCACCTGCTGGACCGGCTGGACGAGTCGATCCAGCGCGCAATGCATGGCGATGGCCAGGTCTTCGCCGTGCTGTTCCTCGACCTGGACCGCTTCAAGCTGGTCAACGACAGCGTCGGCCATGCCGCCGGCGACCGCATGTTGATCGAGGTGGCGCAGCGCATCGTCGCCACGGTGCGTGCCGATGATGTGGTGGCGCGGCTGGGGGGCGACGAGTTCGCCATCCTGATGCGCTGCCCGGACGGCGTGGAGGCGGCGCGCGAGCTGGCGCAACGGCTACAGGCGGTCCTTGGCCAGCCGATGTGGGTAGCTGGGCGCGAACTGTTTCCCTCCGGCAGCATGGGCGTGTCGATGTGGAACCGCCGCTATCGCACCGGCGAGGAAATGCTGCGCGACGCCGATGCAGCGATGTACCGGGCCAAGGCCCAGCTCACCGAGCGCTTCGCGGTGTTCGACGAGGCCATGCGCGAAGAAGCGCTGCGCAGCCTGGACCTGGAAGCGGACATGCGGCGTGCCCTCAACAGCCGCGATTTCCACCCGTTCTACCAGCCGATCGTGCGCCTGGAAGACGGCGTGGTCGTCGGCCACGAGGCCTTGCTGCGCTGGGAACATGAAAGCCGCGGGCTGCTGCGCCCGCATGCCTTCATCCACCTGGGCGAGGACAGCGGCCTGATCGAGCAGGTCGACTGGCAGCTCTACGAACAGGTGATCGAGCACCTGGCCCGCGGCGGTGAGCGCTACGTCTCGGTGAACGTATCACCGCGGCATTTCCGCTCGGTCGATTTCGCCGAACGGCTGCTCGGGTTGATGGACGCGGTCGGCGCCGATCCGAATCGACTGCGCCTGGAGATCACCGAGGTCGCCTTGCTCGACGACGCGCCGCGCACCTTGTGCATCCTGCGCGCGCTGCGTGAGCGCGGCATCCTGATCCAGCTGGACGACTTCGGCACCGGCTACTCGGCCTTGTCGTACCTGCACCGCTTCCCGATATCGGCGTTGAAGATCGACCAGAGTTTTGTCGCCGGCCTGCACCAGGGCGGCGGCCAGGATTCATTGGCGCTGGTGCGCAGCATCCTGGCGCTGGCGGCGACGCTGGGGATAGAAACTGTAGGCGAGGGCATCGAGACCGAGCAGCAGTGGCGAACGTTGCGCGAGCTCGGCTGCCATTACGGCCAGGGCTATCTGCTGGGCAAGCCGCATCCGCGGCCGGAAGAGGCTTTGCAGGTGTAGTTTCGTAGTGGCTTGATGCTTGCGGTCGCGGCTTAAGCCGCTCCTACAGACAGCCCGCGCGCTACCAGACGGAATCGTTGTAGGAGGGGCTTCAGCCCCGAGGAGCGGAGCCGCGACCTAACGCAAAGCGCTGCGCCGCTTCTCGTCTATCCACTTCGACGCCGACGCCGGTTGATACGTCCGCATCCACTCCAGCATCTGATCGATATCGCTGCCATACCACAGGTCGGCGCGCTGGTCCGGGTGCAGGAAGCGTTCTTCCACCATGCGATCGATCATGCCGATCAGCGGCGCGTAGAAACCTTCGATATCGAGGAAGGCGCAGGGCTTGTTGCCGATACCGAGCTGGCGCCAGGTCAGCATCTCGAAGATTTCCTCCATCGTGCCGAAGCCGCCAGGCAGGGCGACGAAGGCATCGGAGAGATCGAACATGCGCGACTTGCGCTCATGCATCGAGCCGACGATTTCCAGCGAGGTCAGGCCGCGATGGGCCACTTCCCAGTCGGCCAGTTGCTGCGGGATAACGCCAGTTACCTCGCCACCCGCGTCCAACACTGCGTTGGCCACTGTCCCCATCAACCCGACGTTGCCGCCGCCATAGACCAGGCGCAGGCCTTCCTTGGCGATGCGGTCGCCCAGGGCGATGGCGCGTTCGCTGTAGGCCGGTTTGCTGCCGGGGTTGGAGCCGCAGTAGACGCAGATGCTTTTCATGGGAATCTTCAGCCAGAGGGAGTGGAAACGAGAACGCCGAACCTTTCGGTCCGGCGTTGCAGGAGGCGCCGGGACAGGACAACGCCTGCGCCGAAGCCTCGGTCCCGCGGTCAGTTGACCTTGTGGATCGCGCGCTTGCTCACCGCCATTGCGGCATCGTGGATCGCTTCGGAAAGCGTCGGATGGGCATGGCAGATGCGCGCCAGGTCATCGGCCGAGCCGTTGAATTCCATGGTCAGCACGCCTTCGTGCACCAGCTCGGAGACGCCCACGCCGACCAGGTGCAGGCCCAGCACGCGGTCGGTCTCGGCATGCGCGATCAGCTTCACCATACCGGCCGGCTCGGCCATCGCCACCGCGCGCGCGATTGCCGCGAACGGGAAGGTCCCGACCTTGTACGGCACGCCTTCGGCCTTGAGCTGCTGCTCGGTCTTGCCGACCCAGGCGATTTCCGGCTCGGTGTAGATCACCCACGGAATGGTGTCGAAGTTGACGTGGCCCGGCAGCCCGGCGATCAGCTCGGCCACCGCGATGCCTTCTTCGAAGCCCTTGTGCGCCAGCATCGGCCCGCGCACGCAGTCGCCAATCGCCCAGACGCCGTCGACGCCGGTGTGGCAGTGCTCATCGACCACGATCTGCCCGCGCTCGTTGAGCTGCACGCCGGTGCCTTCGGCCAGCAGGCCCTGGGTGGCGGCCTTGCGGCCGACCGCGACCAGCAGCTTGTCGACGGTCAGCGACTTCTCGCCTTCGGCGTCGGTGTAGCTGACGACCACTTCCTTCTTCTTGCCCTTGCCGCTGATTTCGGTCTTGGAAACCTTGGCGCCGAGCTTGATCTCCAGACCCTGCTTCTTGAATTCCTTGGCCGCGGCCTTGGCGATGTCGGTGTCGGCGGCGGCCAGGAAGTCCGGCAGCGCTTCGAGGATCACCACGTCCGAACCCAGGCGCTTCCACACGCTGCCCAGCTCCAGGCCGATCACGCCGGCGCCAATCACTGCCAGGCGCTTGGGCACTTCGGTGAAGTCGAGCGCGCCGACGTTGTCGACGATGGTCTCGTTGTCGAACTTGGCGAACGGCAGTTCGATCGAATCCGAGCCCGGCGCCAGGATCACGTTGGTGCCCTTGAGCTCGACCTCGCTGCCGTCGTGCTGCTTGACCTTGACCACGTTGCCCGGCTGCAACTGCGCGAAACCGTAATAGGCGGTGATCTTGTTCGCCTTGAACAGCATCGCGATGCCGCCGGTGAACTGCTTGACGATCTTGTCCTTGCGGCCAACCATCGCGCCGACGTCCATCTGCGCATCCTTGAAGCTGATGCCGTGGTCGCCAAAGATGTGGCTCATGTTCCAGAACTGGCGCGAGGAATCCAGCAGCGCCTTGGACGGGACGCAGCCCACGCGCAGGCAGGTGCCGCCGAGGGCCGGTTGACCGTCCTTGCCCAGCGCCGCATCGACGCAGGCAACCTTCAGGCCCAGCTGGGCGGCACGGATGGCGGCGTGATAGCCGGCCGGGCCGGCACCGATGACGACGACGTCGAATTGTTCAGCCATGAGAGTTCCTTCCAATCGCCCTCTCCCCTTGCGGGGAGAAGGTGGCGCAAAGCGCCGGATGAGAGCGGGCGCGATGCGCCGCGGACGGGTGACGCCTTACAGGCCGAACAGCATCCGGCCCGGGTTTTCCAGCTGGTTCTTGATGTCCACCAGGAACTGCACCGAATCCTTGCCGTCGATGATGCGGTGGTCGTAGGACAGCGCCAGGTACATCATCGGCGCGACCACGACCTGGCCGTTCTCGGCGATCGGGCGTTCCTTGATCGCGTGCATGCCCAGGATGGCGCTCTGCGGCGGGTTGATGATCGGCGTGGACAGCAACGAGCCGAAAGTGCCGCCGTTGGTCACGGTGAAGGTGCCGCCCTGCAGCTCTTCCAGGCTCAGCTTGCCGTCGCGCGCCTTCTTGGCGTAGTCGGCGATGGTCTTTTCGATGTCGGCGAAGGACATGCGCTCGACGTTGCGGATGACCGGGGTGACCAGGCCCTTGTCGGTGGACACCGCGATCGAGACGTCGGCGTAGCCGTGGTAGATCACGTCGTCGCCGTCGATCGAGGCGTTGACCAGCGGGAAGCGCTGCAGCGCGTTGGCCGCGGCCTTGACGAAGAAGCTCATGAAGCCGAGCTTGATGCCGTGGGCCTTGGTGAACTCGTCCTGCAGCTCCTTGCGCACGGCCGAGACCTTGGCCAGGTTGACCTCGTTGAAGGTGGTCAGCATCGCGGTCGAGTTCTTCGACTGCATCAGGCGCTCGGCGATGCGCTTGCGGATGCGGGTCATCGGCACGCGCTCTTCCGGACGCGCGCCACCGGCACGGCCAGCACCACCGGCCTTGGCGAAGTTGACGATGTCTTCCTTGGTCACCGCGCCGCGGCGGCCGGTGCCTTCGACCTGCGCCGGGTCCACGCCTTCGGTGATCGCGGTGAAGCGCGCGCCGGGCGGCAGGCTGTCGGCGGCCGACTTGGCGGCCGGGGCCGGGGCGGCGGCCTT
>DATCVI010000170.1:0-3738 GCA_036566925.1 Stenotrophomonas sp. | reverse complement strand
GGTGCGGATGGGCGCGGCACCACGATCCGCATTACCCTGCCGCTGCTGCAACCGCCGCCGCCACGCCTGCCTGCCGACTGACCCGTGCCCACCGACGCCGCCATCGCCCCGCCGCCACGCGTGCTCGTCATCGACGACGAGCCGCAGATTCGTCGCTTCCTGGAAATCAGCCTGCGCGCGCAGGGGTATCGGGTGCTGCAGGCCGGCACCGCTGAGGAGGGGCTGGCGGTACTGGCCAGCCAAGGCGCCGACCTGGTCGTGCTCGACCTGGGCCTGCCCGACCGCGACGGCCACGAAGTGCTGCGCGAATTGCGGCAGTGGTCGGCGGTGCCGGTGATCATGCTGACCGTGCGCGCGGGCGAGGCGGAGAAGGTTGCCGCGCTCGACAGCGGCGCCAACGACTACGTCACCAAGCCCTTCGGTGTACAGGAGTTGATGGCGCGTATTCGCGTGCTGCTACGCCAGTCCGGCGGCGCGACCCCGGAAGAAATCGTGTTCGACGATGGCCATCTGCACGTGAACCTGGCGCTGCGCGAAGTGACCGTAGCGGGCGAACCGGCCGCGCTCAGCCGCAAGGAATACGCGCTGCTCGCGCTGCTGGTGCGGCACGCTGGCCGCGTGGTGACCCAGCCGCAGCTGTTGCGCGAACTGTGGGGCCCCACGCACGAGCAGGACACCCATTACCTGCGCATCCTGGTGGGGAAGTTGCGGCAGAAGCTGCACGACGAGGCGGCCGCGCCGCGCTACATCGTGACCGAGCCGGGGGTGGGGCTGCGGTTCATCGGCCAGTCGCGCGCGGCGGATCGGGCAGCACTTTCCCCGGGTTGAGGATTCCGTCCGGGTCCAGCGCGGTCTTTACCGCGCGCATTGCCGCCAACGTTGCCGCATCGAATGCCTGCGCCATGAACGGCCGTTTGGCCACGCCGATGCCATGCTCGCCCGACAACGTGCCGCCCAACGCCAGCACGGTCTCGAAGATCCGCGGCATCGCCGCCTGCGCGCGCGCGGTCTCGGCCGCATCGCCATCGTCGTACATGATGTTGACGTGCAGGTTGCCGTTGCCGGCATGGCCAAAGCAGACGATCGGCAATTGCGCCTGTTTCGACAGCGCTTCCATCGCCGCGACCAGCTCGGGAATGCGCGAGACCGGCACCACCACGTCCTCGTTGATCTTGCCCGGCTTGATCGTGCGCAACGCCGGCGACAACGCCTTGCGCGCGGCCCACAGGCGATCACGGGCGAGGCCGTCGGCGGCGACGTCCAGCGACAACAAGCCATCGCCTTCCGCCGCGGCCGCAAGCGCCTGCAAGGCGAAGGGCAGGGTGTCCTCGTCGCCGTCGGCATCGATCAGCAACATCGCGCCGGCTTCAGGCACGTCGCTGCCGTTGTGGCGCAGCAGCGCGATCGCGTGCGCGTCCATGAATTCCAGCATCGCCGGCACCACCGGCTGTGCCATCACCCGCGACACCGCCGCCGCCGCGCTGGTGGCATCGCGGTAGAGCGCGCGCAGGCCCGCTTGCGCGCGCGGGCGCGGTGCCAACTTCAGCGTCGCCTCGACGATCAGCGCCAGGGTGCCTTCGCTGCCGACGATGAGATGAGTGAGGTCATAGCCGGTCGCGTCCTTGGTATACGCACCGCCGCAGCGGATGATCTCGCCGCTGCCGGTGACCGCGACCAGGCCGAGCACGTTGTCGCGGCTGGCGCCGTATTTCACCGCGCGTGGGCCGCCGGCATTGGTGGCGAGGTTGCCGCCGACGCTGCACATCGCCGCGCTGGACGGGTCCGGTGGCCAGAACAGCCCGTGTGGTGCCAGCGCCTGTTGCAGGTCGCCATTGAGCAGCCCTGGCTGCACCACCGCGCAGCGGTCGGCGGCGCGAATCTCGACGATACGGTTCATGCGCGCGAACGACAGCACCACGCCGCCGGCGAACGGCACCGCCGCGCCGGTGGTCGCGGTGCCCGAACCGCGCCCCACCAGTGCGATCCGATGCGCGCGACAGGCGCGCACGATCGCCGCCACTTGTTCGGCATCGCGTGGGAAGGCCACCGCGTCGGGCAGCGCGAAGCGACGCGAGTCATCCTGGCCATGCGACTGGCGGGTCGCGTCTTCGGTATGCCAATCCTCGCTGCCCAGCAGGGCCGAGAGCTCGCGGCAGAAGGCATCGGGAAGGGGAGTGGGCATCGGCCTATTGTAGGCGCGGCCTCGGGCGGCCGTAGCGTTTAGGACAAGCTCACTCGTCGGCGCGGAACGCGTCGCGGATCCAGTGCAGGCGCGGCGGCTCGCCTTCGGCTTCGATTACGTCGAAACGGCAGGGACTTTGCGCCAGGGCCGGGTGCGCGGCGAGGAACAGTTGCGCCGCCAGCACCAGCTTGCGGCGCTTGCGCCAATCGACCGAGGCCGCACCTCCGCCGAACGCGGCGCTGCGGCGGTAGCGGACTTCGACGAACACCACGCTGTCACCGTCACGCATCACCAGGTCCAGCTCGCCGCCGCGGAAGTGCGCGTTGCTGGCGAGGTCGGCCAGACCGGCGGCGAGCAGATGCGTGCGCGCCGCCGCTTCGACCGCCGCCCCACGTGCGCGCCGGTCGATGGCCAAGGCTTTAACGGCTACTGCCGACCGCGGTCGGGCGGCCGCCGCTGAAGGTCGACCAGGCGGGGGTGCGCAAGACATTGCCAAAGCCGTCCAGGTGCAGGGTGCCGGTGGCGCCGCGCAAGCCGCCTTCGGTGCCGGCCGCCAGCGGTTCCAGGAAGGCGGTGATCAACCAGGCGTCGTAGCCGAAGGCGAACAGGCGTGCGGCCGGGCCGCGTGCCGTCGGCAGGGTGGTGGCGACGGTAGCCGCACTCGGCAGGCCGGGCACGCCGAAGCTGGTCCAACGCTCGCCGGGGAAGGCGATGCCATCCAGCACCACGTCTTCCTCGGCCTTGCCGGTGCCCAGCACCAGCTGCGAGCTGCCCACGCGCGGCTTGCCAGCCAGGCCGGCGATGGCCAGCTGCGGCGCCAGTGCGCGCGCGGTCGGGCCGCGCACGGCGAGGAACACCGAATCGGCCGCGATGTAGTTGCGGATCTGCGCCGAGACATCGCCCGGCACATCGGCCACGCTGAGACTGCCGGCTACCTGGCCACCGCGCATCGCCATGCGCTCGCGGAAGGCGGTGGCGGCGCGCTTGCCGTTGTCGTCGCTGCTGGCGATCACCAGCGCGTTGCGCTGGCCATGGGAGAGCAGGTATTCGGCGGCGATGATGCCGTCATCCTCCGGCGCCAACGAGAAGCCGACGCTGCCGGCCGGCGCTTCGCGCGAATCGGCCGGGCGATTGAGCGCCAGGATCGGCACGCTCAGCGACGGTCGCGAGAACAACGCGCTGACTTCCTCGCGGCCGAGCGGGCCGACGACGTAGTCGGCCCCCGAGGCCACCGCGCGATCGTAGGCAGCGGTGGCGCCACCGGGGGTGCCGGCGGTGTCGAGGAACTCGATATCCGGGCGCCGCCGCGATTCGGCGTAGTAGCCGGCCAACAGGCCATCACGCACCGACGCCGAGGCGGTGGCGAGGTTGCCCGTGAGCGGCAACAGCACCGCGAGCTTGAGCGGCGGGCGGTAGCCGTCGCGGTCGGCCGGCGGGCGCTTGCTGGTATCGAAGCTGGCTGGCGCGCGGTCGAACGGGCGCGGCAACGGCAGGCCGCGGTTGAGTAGCGCGCGGCCGGCGAAGTTGTACAGCGGGTCGCCGGGCGGCAGTGCCGC
>DATCVI010000169.1:0-6701 GCA_036566925.1 Stenotrophomonas sp. | reverse complement strand
CCGTTGCCCTGCGTGGCATCTCGCCGCTGTCCTCCGGCGCCACCGTGGCCACCTACATCGATGAAGTGCCGGTGGGTTCCAGCGGCGTCTACCAAAGCGCCAATTCGTTGTCGCTGGACCTGCTGCCCTACGACATCAACCGTGTCGAAGTGCTGCGCGGGCCGCAAGGCACCTTGTACGGCGCAGGTGCCATTGGTGGCCTGCTGAAGTACGTGACGCGCGCGCCGGAAGTGTCCGGCGATGAATTCCGCATCGGTGCCGGTTACGGCGCGGTCGATAATGGCGACACCGCCTGGAAGGTCCGCCTCGGCGCCAGCGTGCCGCTGAAGCAGGACCGCCTGGGCCTGCGCATCAGCTTCGCGCGCAACGAACTGCCCGGCTATATCGATAACCAGGTCGACGGCCGCAAGGACGTCAATGGAGGCGAGCAGATCGGTGCCCGCGCCGCATTGCTGTGGGACGGCGATGTAGTCGACGTCAACCTGGGCTTCCTGGAACAGCGCATCCGTGCCGACGGCCGCGCCAGCGTTGCGCTCGACCCGGACACCCAGGCACCACTTTTCAGCGACACCACCGACCGCTTCTGGCAGCCGCAGCCTTTCTCCAAGGACCTGCGGCTGACTTCCTTGAGCGTGGAATGGGACCTGGGCTGGGGCGACCTGGTCTCGGCGACCGGCTGGTCGCACACCGACACGCTCGACCAGATCGACGCCACGATCCAGTTCGGCGAAGTCGCCAACCTGCTGCTGGGCTTGCCCGAGCCGGGCAGCTCGTATGTGCGCTACACCTTCGACCTGGACAAGTTCACCCAGGAGCTGCGCCTGACTTCCAAGGGCGGCGGCCGCTTCGAGTGGATGGTCGGCGGCTTCTACACCAAGGAAGAGGCCTACCAGGACCAGAACGTGTGGCTGGGCCAGCTCGACGGCTCGCCGCTGCCATCGCCCTACGATGAAATGTTCAGCACGCTGGCGGTGATCGCACTGCCGAGCACCTACAAAGAAGTCGCGTTGTTCGCCAACGGTTCCTGGCGCATCAATGACCGCTTCAAGATCGATGCCGGTATCCGCCAGGCGCGCAACGACCAGTGGTTCAGCCAGAACGTCAGCGAAGGCATCCTCGCGCCGATCGGCGATGCACCCGGCGAATCCAGCGAAGACGTCTTCACCTGGAGCCTGAGCCCGCAGTTCAAGCTTGCCGATGACGTCATGCTCTACGCCCGCGTCGCTACCGGCTACCAGCCCGGCGGCCCGAACGTGGCGCTGCCGGGCATTCCGCCGCAGGTGGATTCCTCGATGCTGACCAGCTACGAGCTGGGCCTGAAATCGCAGTTCGCCGAGCGCCGCGTGCAACTGGACGTGACCGCCTTCCGCATCGATTGGGACGATGTGCAAGTGGCCTCGTCGTTCAACGGCATCGGCGGCCTGGTCAACGGCGGTGAGGCGACCAGCGAGGGCGTCGAGTTGTCCTCGCTGTTCCGCGCTACCGACAACCTGCAGTTTGGCCTCAATGCCGCCTACACCGATGCCACGGTCAAGAACGACTTCGAACCGACCGTCATTCCGCAGGATGGCTTCGACGTGGTGCTCAACACCGGCCTGGCCGGCGACCGCATGCCCTACGCGCCACGCTGGTCGTGGTCGGCCACGGCCGAGTACGCGTTCGTGACCTCCGGGGGCTACAGCGGCCAGCTGGGCGCGGCGTTCCGCTGGGTAGGCGAGCGCGTCAACGACACCACCGAGCGCCAGCGCATCACCGCACCCGGCGACCCGAGCACCGTGCTGCAGGAAGAACTGACACCGCCACTGTCTATCGGCAGCTACCACGCCTTCGACGTCTACGCGGGGATCGGGCGTTGGGGCTGGGAGGTTCGTGGCTACATCAAGAACGTCGGCAACGAGCGTGGCTGGTCTTCGCTGGAGCCGATCGCCGGCGCGCTGTCGGGGCAGACGGTGCAGTTGGCCGCGGTGCCGATCCAGCCGCGTACCTACGGCCTGGAGTTCGACTTCCGCTTCTGAACCAAGACTTCGCCCGCCGTCCCACGGGGCGGCGTCCCTGGCTAGCCCGAGTACCGCGCATGTCGATCGCCGCTCCGCTACGCGAAGTCCAAGCGCTTCCGCAGCCCTACCTGCTGTTCCTCGGCGACGTCACCGAACCGGCTTACGCCAAGACCGCGATGGGCCTGCGCGATTGGGCCGGCGAACGCTGCGTGGGCGAATTCTCCTGCGGCGGTGCCCAGGTCACGACCGGCTTGCCGTTCCTGACCCCGGCGCAAGCGCGCGCCAACGGCGCACAGGCACTGGTCATCGGCATCGCCAACCCGGGTGGGCGCATTCCCAACGGCTGGCTGCCACCGCTGTTGCAAGCGCTCGAGGCCGGGCTCGACCTGATCGGCGGCATGCACGCGCGCCTTGCCGATATCGAACCGCTGCGTGCGGCGGCGAGCGTCTACGGACGGCGGCTGATCGATGTGCGCCAGCCGCCGCCGGGCCTGCCGGTCGCCAACGGTCGCAAGCGCACGGGGAAGCGCCTGCTGACCGTTGGCACCGATTGCGCACTGGGCAAGAAATACACCGCGCTTGCGCTGACGCGCGCCTTTCGTGCGCGCGGCCTGGCGGCCGACTTCCGTGCCAGCGGCCAGACCGGGATCCTGATCGCCGGCCAGGGCATGCCGATGGACGCAGTCGTGGCCGACTTCGCCGCAGGCGCAGCCGAGCTGCTCTCGCCCGACGCCAACGACACGCATTGGGACGTGATCGAAGGGCAGGGCTCGTTGTCGCATCCGGCCTACGCCGGCGTCTCGCTCGCGTTGCTGCATGGCAGCCAGCCGGATGTCATCGTCGTCTGCCACGAGCCCGGGCGCGAGCGCGTGCTCGGCCACCCGCACTTCGCGCTGCCCTCGATCGAGGAAACCATCGCGCTGGCGTTGCAGCTCGGCGCTCGCACCAACCCGGCGATTCGCTGTGCCGGCATCAGCCTCAATACCAGCGCGCTCGATGCAGAAGCGTCGACGCGAGTGATCGAAGACACCGCCACGCGTTTGCAGCTGCCGGTGGCAGATCCGATTCGCGGCGGCGAGCCCTTGGCGCGGCTGGTCGACGCCTGCCTCGCATGAGCACAGCGGCTGCCCTGCCGACGCGCTTCCAGCGCCTGGTGCTGCCCGGCCTGGCGTTCAAGGCTGCGGTCATCGGCGGTGGCTATGCCACTGGCCGCGAACTGGCCGAATTCTTCCTGCCCAGCGGCCCCCAGGGTGGCGTGCTGGCCATCGGCGTGGCGCTGTTGTGCTGGAGCGCGGTGTGCGCCTTGACCTTCGCATTGGCGCACGCCTGGCGCAGCTTCGACTACCACGCCTTCTTTGCGCGGTTGTTGGGGCCGTTCGCGTTCGTCTTTGAAATCGCCTATTTCCTGTTCATGGTGCTGATACTGGCCGTGTTCGGTGCGGCTGCCGGCGAGATCGGCCTGGCCATGTTCGGTTGGCCCAAGTTGGTCGGCACCTTGCTGCTGGTGCTGGGCATCGGCGTGTTCACCGCCTTCGGCAATCGCTCGGTGGAAGCGCTGTTCAAGTGGGTGTCGTTCTTCCTCTACGGCGTCTACGCATTGTTCGTGGTGCTAGTGCTGCTGCGCTTTGGCGATCGCGCCGCCGCCACGCTCGCCACCCCTCAGCCTACCGACGGCTGGCTGGTCGGTGGCCTCACCTATGCCGGCTACAACATCGTCGGCGCGGTGATCGTGCTGCCGTTGGCGCGTCATTTCCTGAGCCGTCGCGACGCCGTGGTGGCCGGCCTCCTTGCCGGACCGCTGGCGATCCTGCCGGGCCTGTTGTTCTTCATCTGCATGCTGGCGTGGTACCCGGCGATCGGCGCCGAAGCATTGCCTTCGGATTTCATCCTGCGCCAGTTGCAGCTGCCGCTGTTCCACCTGCTGTTCCAGGCCATGATCTTCAGCGCCCTGCTCGAAAGCGCGACCGCCGCGGTGCATGCCGCCAACGAGCGCGCCGCCGCGCTGTGGCAGCGCCGTCAGGGTCGGCCGATGGCAAGCGGCGGGCGCCTGGGCATGGCCGCGGTACTGCTGGTCGGCTCGATCTTCATCGCCGAGCGTTTCGGCCTGGTCGCGCTGATTGCGCAGGGCTACCGCGGCCTGGCCTATCTGTTCATGGCGGTCTACGTGCTGCCGCTGCTGACGGTCGGCGCCTGGCGGCTATGGCGTCACGCCACGCGCGCCAACGCGGCCTTGCTGCCGCATCAATGAGGAGTGCCGCATGAGCGTGTGGACGCGTTTTACCCAGTGGATCGCCATCGGCCTGCTGGCCGGCATCGCGGGCGCGGCCGTGGCCACGCCGCCGCCGGGGCTGGGCGCAGACTTCGGCAAGGGCTTCGACGCGCGCGTCGAGCAAGTCATGAAAGCGCACGAAGTGCCGGGCATGGCGATCGCCATCGTCGACCGGGGCCAGCTCGTGCAAGCCAAAGGCTACGGCGTGCGCCAGCTGGGCGCGCCCGGCGCGGTGGATGCGGACACGATCTTTCCCACCGGCTCGACTGGCAAAGCGATCACCGCGGCCGCGCTGGCGATCCTCGTCGACGACGGCAAGCTGCGTTGGGACGACAAGGTCATCGACCATCTGCCGGATTTCCGCATGTACGACCCGTGGGTGACGCGCGAGATGACCGTGCGCGACCTGTTGGTCCATCGCAGTGGCCTGGGCCTGGGGGCGGGTGATCTGCTGTTCGTACCGCGTACCTCACGCAGCCGCAGCGACATCGTGCATGCGCTGCGCAACATCGAGCCGGCCACCAGCTTCCGCAGTGGTTATGCCTACGACAACATCCTGTATATCGTCGCCGGTGAACTGACCGAGGCGGTCTCGGGCCAGCGTTGGGAGGACTTCGTTCGCGAGCGTGTATTCCGCCCTGCGGGCATGGTCACTTCGGTGAGCGACGAGAACGACCGCTTCGCCAACCCCAACCGCGCCCAGCCGCACGCCCGCCTGGGCGGCCGCGTTCGCGGGCTTGGCAACCAGCAGGTGTTGCCCGAGCGCAAAGGGCTTGGCCAGGTCGGCGCGCCGGCCGGCGGCCTGTCATCGAGTGCGAACGACCTCGCGCGCTGGTTGCAGGTGCAGTTGGGGCAGGGCGTATTGCCCGGAAGCGAAGGCAAGCGGCTGTACAGCGAAGCAGCCGCACGCGAACTTTGGACGCCGCAGGTCCTGGTGCCGATCCAGCGCTATCCGGCGCCGATCAGCGACATCACCCCGCAGTTCTCCGGATACGCGCTCGGCTGGAACGTGCAGGACTATCGCGGCGTCAAGGTGATCCAGCATGGCGGCGCGGTGTTCGGCGTACTGACCTTCATCGTGATGGTGCCCGAGCGCGGCTTCGGCATGTCGCTGCAGATAAATTCCGAAGACGTCACCGTGATGCGCGGCCTGATGTACGAAGTGCTCGACGAATACCTCGGCCAGCCGCCGCGTGATTGGGTCGCCGCCTTCGACGAATGGAACCGCCAGCGATTGGCCGCAGGCGTGGCCGCCCTCGACGCCACCGCCAAGCAGGTGCCCAAGGCCGGTCGTCCGCCATTCCCGCTGGCCGGCTACATCGGCGACTACGCCGACCCGTGGTATGGCCCGATGAGCATCAGCCAGCGCGGCGGCAAGTTGCGGCTGGATTTCCGCAAGACCCCTGACATGGCCGGCACGCTGAGCTACTGGCAGTACGACACCTTCCGCGTCGACTGGGACGACGCCTCGCTGGAGCCGGCCTACGTTACCTTCGGGCGCGATGCCGAGGGCAAGGTGGCGCAGGTGAAGATGAAGGCGGTGTCGCCCGTGGCCGACTTCAGTTACGACTACCAGGACCTCGAGTTCGTGCCGGTAGCGCGGGACTGAGGTTATTCGCAGGCGATGCCGTCGCCATCGCGGTCGAGGGCTGAGCGGTAGCCGGGGTCGCCGCTGGAAAGCGGTGCTGCGCCGGCGGCGCGGGCTGCGGCGCAGTTGGCGTAGTACGTGGATGATCCAGCGGCTTGATTGCGAGCCGGCATCAGGTTGTTGGCTGGAGGGGTGCGCGTGCTGCTGCTGGCGCCGCTGCGATGGCAGTGGTAGTCGCCGGTCTTGCGGTTGTTGTGGCAACCCTCGGCGTTGAGGCCGCCGGGATGGCTTTGCGCGGGTGGTGCGAAGGCAGCAGTGAGCAGCAGCGTACTGGCGACAATGAGCAGTCGCATTGAATTCCCCCTGGTACTGGCTGAGGTGCCAGCTCTACGAGCGTACTGCGGGGAGGGCGTAGCGTCTGTGGGGTGATTCCCTACGGCGTGGTGGACTCGATTCACCTCGATCGGCACTATCTTCCTTTCACGCGAGCACGCTGCGCGGGGCAGTGCTTTATGAGCGAACTATGAAATCGGTGCTGATCACTGGCGGAAGCCGAGGCATTGGACGGGCCACGGCCATCCGCGCGGCACAGGAAGGGTGGTCGGTTGCAGTCAACTACCGCGTTGACCGCGTAGCGGCCGACGCCACCTTGGCCGCCGTCCAGGACAAGGGCGCCCATGGCTCACTTGTTCCGGGCGACGTGACCTCTGAAGCCGATGTGGCTTCGATGTTCCGCGAGGCCGGGTCTGCCCTCGGCCCGCTCACGGGCGTGGTCATAAATGCGGGGATCGTCGCGCCGTCGCTACGCCTCGCAGAAATGGACGCGAGCCGGATCCGCCGCATGTTC
>DATCVI010000168.1:0-17052 GCA_036566925.1 Stenotrophomonas sp. | reverse complement strand
TTCGACGAAGACGACCAGTCCGGCGCCAGGGTCGACAACGAAGCGGCGCCGGGCGATGCGCTGGCCGGCTTCTTCGAGATTCCCGGCAGCGAGACCTGGCTGCGGCTCAGCGGTTACGCCAAGCTCGACGCGATGGTCGACAACGACGACGCCGGCGACAGCGACCAGTTCATCACCTCGTCCATTCCAGTCGGCGACCAGCGCGGCAAGTCGCAGTTCAACATGCATGCGCGGCAGACCCGCCTCACCCTGGAAGCACGGCGCCAGACCAGCGCCGGCCAGTTGCGCTTCTTCCTGCAGAACGATTTCTTCGGCTCCGGCGGCAGCTATGGCTATCGCCTGCGGCATGCCTGGGGGCAGCTCGGCAACACCTATGTCGGCTTCGGCTGGTCGGCGTTCATGGACCTGGACTCGGGCGCCGACACCCTCGACTTCGCCGGCCCCGGCGCGGTGCCGGTGGCGCGGCTGGCCAGCATTCGCCAGTACTTCCCGCTGGCGCACGGCAACCAATTGATCCTGGCGGCCGAACACCAGTCGCCGGATATCCGCCTGGATGGCGACGACGCACGTACGCGCACCGCCGCGCCGGACCTGGTGTTGGCCGCGCGCCACGAGGCCGACTGGGGCAACGTACAACTGGCCGGCCTGTTGCGCTATCTCAGCTACGACGCCACCGGGCGCAGCGACAGCACGATGGCTGGCGGCGCGGCGTTGACCGGTTCGTGGGGCGCGCAGCGCGGCGACTATCTGGTCTACGGCGTCGTCGGCGGCCAGGGCATTGCCGGTTACGTGGGCGATCTCGGCGGCCTCGACCTGGACGCGGTGGTGGCGCCGGGCGGCGACTTGCAGGCCCTGCGCGAGTGGGGCGCCTGGGTCGGCTATACGCATCTGTGGAATGGACGCTGGCGTTCCACGCTCACTTACGGCCGGCTGTACCTCGAACGCGACGCTGTGCTCGATCCCACCGCCTTCCGCCGCAGCGACTACGCCGCGGCCAACGTGGTGTGGGCACCGGCGCCGAGCTGGAGCTGGGGCCTGGAGCTGCTCTACGGCAAGTTGCAGCAGCAGGATGGCGAGGACGCCGACGCGATGCGCCTGCAGACCTCGCTCAAGTACGACTTCATCCGCTAGGAGGCGCCATGACGACTGCACACTCCGTACGTCAACACCGCCAGCACCGCCTGGCATTCTTGTGCGCGGCCATGCTTGGCGCCGCCGCGCCGGCACTCGCGCAGGATGCAATGCTCGGCAATATCCTCGAAGACCCTGGCAGCGGCGCCGCCGGGCTCGGCTTCCTCAGCCGGGTAGAGAGCTCGCCATACCGCGGCGCCGATGCCCGTGTCGACCTGATGCCGCTCTACCTCTACGAGGGCGAGCGCTTCTTCCTGCGCTCGAACATGGCCGGCGTGCGCGTTACCGGCGACCACGCCGCGGGCCTGGAACTGTTCGTCGAGCGGCGTCTGGAAGGCTACCCGGAAGACGAAACACCCGACGTGCTGGAAGGCATCGACACCCGCAATAGCGAAGCCGATGTCGGCGCGCGTTATTACGGCGAACGCGGCGCTCACCACTGGGACCTGAGCGTGCGCCAGGATGCCTCGAACAATTCGCACGGCACCGAATTGCGCGCTGCCTACGGTTACCTGTGGGAAAACGATCGCTGGAGCCTGCAGCCGGTGCTCACCGCGGCTTGGCGAAGTGGTGATCTCAACGACTACTACTACGGCGTGGAGGCCGCCGATGTCACGCCCGATCGGCCTGCCTACAAGGCCGGCGCCGGCCTCAACCTCACCGCAGCGCTATACGCGCGCTACCGCATCCTGCACAACTGGAGCTTGCTCGGCGGGGTGTTCGCGACCCAATGGTCCAGCGAAGTCGGCGACAGTCCGCTGGTGGACAGCCGTACGCAATGGGGTGGCATGCTCGGCGCCGCGTACGATTTCGGCAACGGCCAGGTGCGCTGGAACAAACCGCACACGCCGACCTACGTGCGGCTGTTCTACGGCCGCGACAGCGACGACGGCTGCCACCTGGTCAAGATCATGACCTTCCAGTGCGTGGGCCTCAACGATGACGACTACACCGATATTGCCGGCCTGCATGTCGGCCGCCCGTTCGTCTCCGGGCTCAACGGCTGGCCGCTGGACCTGGTGGGCTACGCCGGCATCGTCCGCCATCTGGAGAAAGGTCGTCAGCAAGACGCCTGGCAGATCGACGCTTACATGAAGGGCTACTACTACGGCTTCCCGTGGTCGCATCGGGTGATGACGCGGATCGGCCTGGGCTTTGGCCTGTCCTATGCCGAGCGGGTGCCCTATACGGAAGTCACCAGCCAGGCCGAGCGCGAGCGCAATACCTCCAAGCTGCTCAACTACCTCGACCCCAGCATCGATGTCAGCCTCGGCGACATCTTCGGCAGCGAGCGCTGGCACGAGCTGTATTTCGGTTTCGGTGTCTCGCATCGCTCCGGCATCTTCGGCAGCGCGCAGATGCTCGGTACGGTCGACGGCGGTTCGAACTACATCTATGCCTACGTGGAGGCTGCGCTATGAGCGTCCTGGCCACCATCCCGCAGTTACGTCCTCAGGAGGGTTCCATGTTCAAGATCGCAGGCTTCAAACGTTTGCTCGTGGTCCTGCTGGCGGCCACCGCATTGCTGGCTTGGGCGGCGACCGCGCAGGCGCCGGCGTCCTCGCCACCGGGTACGCCAGCGGCCAGCGTGCCCCCGGCGGTGCTGTTCAACAACGTGCGCATCTTCGATGGCGTGGCCGGGCGCCTTTCCGCGCCGAGCAGCGTGTTGGTTCGCGGCCATCTGATCGAGCGCATCGGCGCGAGCGGCAGTATCGAGGCCGCCGGCGCCAAAGTCATAGAAGGCGGCGGCCGTACCCTGATGCCGGGCTTGATCGATGCGCATTGGCACAGCATGTTCGTCGGCCTTCCGGTACAGGTGATGCTGGGTGCCGATCCGGGCTACGTCAACATCGTCGCCGGGGTGGAGGCCAACCGCACGCTGATGCGTGGGTTCACCACCGTGCGCGATGTCGGTGGCGCGGTGTGGGGGCTGAAGAACGCGATCGATCGCGGCGACGTCCCCGGTCCACGCATCTTTCCTTCCGGCGCAATGATAACCGTGACCAGTGGCCACGGCGATTTCCGCAGCATGGCCGACTTGCCGCGCACCCTCGGTGCGCCGGGATCGCAGCATGACATCGGCGGCGACAGCGCGATCGCCGACACCCCGGACGAAGTGCGGGTGCGCGTTCGCGAGCAGCTGATGCATGGCGCAAGCCAGGTCAAGCTCACCGCTGGTGGCGGTGTCTCCTCGCCGCACAGCCCCCTGGACGTCACCACCTTCACCGAAGCCGAAGTGCGCGCGGCAGTGGAAGCGGCAAGCGACTGGGGTACCTACGTCACGGTGCATGCCTACACCCCCAAGGCGATCCAGCGCGCGATCCGTGCGGGTGTGCTGTGCATCGAGCATGCCAGCTTGATGGATGAGGAAACCGCACGGCTGATGGCGCGCAACAACATCTGGCTCAGCACTCAACCGTTTCCGCCGGAGCTGGCCGACGCCTTTCCGCGCGGCTCGGACGAGTGGCTGAAGGCGCAGGAAGTATTCGCTGGCACCGACCAGACCTACCGCTTGGCGATCAAGCACAAGCTCAAGACCGCGTTCGGCACCGACGTGCTGTTTTCCAGCGCGCTGGCCGGGCGCCAGGGCGCGATCCTCGCCAGTCTGACCCGCTGGTATTCGCCCGCACAGACGTTGGTGATGGCAACCAGCACCAACGCCGAATTGCTGCGCCTGTCCGGCGAGCGCACGCCGTATCGCGGCGAACTGGGCGTGGTCAGGCAGGGCGCGCTGGCCGACCTGCTGCTGGTCGATGGCGACCCGCTGCAGGACATCGCGCTGATCACCGATCCGGAGCGCAACTTCAAGGTCATCATGAAGGATGGGGTGATCTACAAGGACACGCTGTGAGCCGGGCGTGGCGCCGTCAAGCCGCTAGAACGGCGTGCTCCCGGCGCCCGCCGCACCGGTCTTCAACAGCAGCACCAGCTGCGCCACCCGCCAGGCCAGGACCGCGTAGGCCAAGGTCAAGGCAATCTGCCAGAACCAGTGCGATCGAAAGCGCGCCAGCCGCCACAAACCATCGATGAAGTTCAGCAGCAGCAACATCAATCCGATCGCCGCCACCAGGTAGCCGGCCAGTGTCGGTGCGGTGAACCAGGCCTGCTCGGCGGGATTCACCACTTGCAGCCCTGCCGCCGTGATCACCGAGGAAATGGCGACATTGCGCGTGTGCTCGAAAATTGCGCGCAGCAATCCGCGGTCGAACAGCAGCACGCCCAATGCCTGCAGCCTGCGCAACGGCCTCACCGGGTGCCTCCCTCAATGGTCCGAGGCATCCGCCGAGGTCGGGTCGTGCTGGGCGACGTTCTTCGCATCGCGCGGCACCTCGGCCAGGCTGTCGCGGATCTTGCGTACCTGCGCCGGCGTCACCGCCGCGGCGCGGTTGCCGAACTGGCCGCGGACGAACGTAGCCAGCGTCGCCACTTCGGCATCGTCCAGGCGCCAGGCAAAGGCGGGCATGCCCAATTCGGAGGGACGCTGGGCGGTGGACGGCAGGCGCCCGCCGGCCAGGATCAGGCGCACCAGGGTGTCGGGGTTGGCGGCAAGCACGGTGGGATTGCCAGCGATAGCCGGGAACGCATGCGGATTGCCTCGCGCGTCGCTGCGGTGGCAGGCGGCGCAGTTGTCGGCGTACAGCTCGGCGCCGCGATTGTCGTTGCGCCCGGCCGTCAGGGCTCGCGCAGTCGCGTCGTCCTGGACATACGCATTGGCGTTGTTGGTACGCGCGGGCAGCGACTTCAGATAGTGGGCGATGGCCTGAAGGTCGGCGTCGGTCAGGTGTTGGGTGCTGTGCACCACCACGTCGGCCATAGGCTGGCCGACCACGGCGGCGTGCGGGTTGCGCGCGGTGCGCAGGCTGGCGACGATGTCCTGGATGTTCCAGCTGCCCAATCCGGTGCCGACGTCGCCACGCAGCGAGACGGCGTTCCAGCCGTCGATGATCTGGCCGCCGGACAGATATTCCGGACTGGACTCGTCCAGTGCCTTTTCCTGCAGCGTGAAGGCACGCGGCGTATGGCAGGCACCGCAGTGTCCCAGGCCCTGCACCAGGTAGGCACCGCGTGCCGCTTGCGGATTGCGGTAGCGGGCGGCGTCGAAGGCGACCTTGTCTGGATCTGGCGCAAAGGTCTTGCGCCAGATCGCCAGCGGCCAGCGCATCGACAGCGGCCAGCGGATGTCGCTGTCGCGATTGCTTTCGGCCACCGGCTGCACGCCGTGCTGGAAGTACGCGAACAGCGCGCGCACATCTTCGTCGCTCAGGCGCGCATAAGACGGGTAGGGCATGGCCGGGTACAGCGTGCGACCATCGGCGGCGATGCCATGGCGCAGGGCGCGATCGAAATCGTCCAGCGAGTACTTGCCTATCCCGTGCTGCGGGTCGGGCGTGATGTTGCTGCTGTAGAGCGTGCCGATTGGCGAGGCCATCGGCAGGCCGCCGGCGAACGGATGGCCGCCCGGCCGCGTATGGCAGGCGCCGCAATCGCCCGCCAGCGCAAGGTAGTGGCCGCGCTGGACTTGCGCGGCCTGTGCCGCCGCGTCCAGCGCCGGTGCCTGGATGGCACGGGTATGCGTCGGCCAGAAGGCAACCGATAGCGCTATCGCCAGGACCAGCACGAGCAGCCCCAGCACGATCAGCAGCAAGCGCTTCATCGTTACGCCCTCACGCATCCACCAGCGGCCCGGGCGCTTTGAGGTAGCGCTCGCGGATCGCGGTGGCGGCCCAATAAGCCAGGCCACCGACCAGGCCGGTGGGGTTGTAGCCGTTGTTCTGCGGGAAGGCGTTGGCGCCGATGACGAACACGTTCGGTACCTCCCAGCTTTGCAGGTAGCGGTTGAGGGCAGAGGTCTTGGGGTCGTCGCCCATGATCGCCCCGCCGCAGGTGTGGGTGCTCTGGTACTTGGTGATGTTGTAGCGCTCGCCGTCCTTCTTGGCATCGCCGGCCATCGACAGCGGATTGAGCACCTGGCTCATCTTCAACGCCTGCGCGACGAAGAATTGCGAGGCCTTGATCTCGTTGGGGTGCCAGTCGAAGGTCATGCGCAGCAGCGGGCGGCCGAAGGCGTCCTTGTAGGTCGGGTCGAGGCTGAGGTAGTGCTGGCGGTAGGACATGCATGCACCTTGCACCTCGTAGTAGAAGGAGTGGCGGAAGTTATCGGCCACCGCCTGCTTCCACGCGCTGCCCCAGTTCGGCGTGCCGGTGGGGACGTTGATGCCGCGTACCGGCCCGGCCCCGGGCTGGCGCGCCCATACCAGGCCGCCGCCGACGAAGCCGAGCTTGCCGTTGTCGAGCTGGTTGCCATTGAGGTCGTCCATGGTGGTGCCGGCGCCGCCGATACCGATGAACGGGTTGGCGTGCACATCCTTGTCGAAGAACAGCACCACGCGGTTGAGGTTCTGATAGGAGTAGTTGCGGCCCACCGTGCCGGTGTTGCTTTGCGGGTCATAGGGCGTACCGATGCCCGATACCAGCATCAGGTGCACGTTGTAGAGCGAGAACGCGCACAACACCACCAGGTCGGCCGGCTGGCTGATCTCGCGGCCCTGAGCGTCGAGGTAGGTCACCCCCGTGGCCTTGCCGCCGCTACCGTCCAGGTCAACACGCAGCACCTGCGAATGCGGGCGCAGCTCGAAGTTGGGGCGCTGCCGCAGCACCGGCAGGATGCAGGCGTTGGGACTGGCCTTGGAATAGTTGAGGCAGCCATAGTCGCTGCAGAAGCCGCAGGCATTGCAGGGACCCATCTGGCAGCCGTAAGGGTTGACGTATGAGCGCGAGGCATTGGAGGCGGGGATCGGATACGGATGCCAGCCCATTTCCCGTGCCGCCTTGTAGAACAACTCGGCGCCGAGATAGTTCGGGTTCGGCGGCAGCGGATACTCCGAGGCGCGCGAGCCTTCGAATGGATTGCCGCCTTCCTGCACCGTTCCGTTGATGACGCCTGCCTTGCCCGAAGTGCCGCAGATTTTTTCGAACAGGTCCAGGTGCGGTTCCAGCTCTTCGTAGCTGACCGGGAAGTCCTGGATTGTCATGTCGGCCGGAATCAGGCCCTTGCCATAGCGCTGCTCGACATTGCTGCGCAGGCGCAGGTCTTCGGGCAGTGGCCGGAAGTGGCAGCCGGACCAGTGGCTGCCGGCGCCGCCCACGCCGGCACCGGGCTTGAACGAGCCCATTTGCCGGTATGGCACCGCGGTGTCGGCCAGTGCATGGCGAATGGTCACCGTCTCCTGCGCCAGGCTTTGCAGGAAGCGGCGATGGACCGAGCCTTCGAGTTCGTCCACCACCTTGGGATAAGCGAAATCGGGTTGGGTATCGCGGTCGGCGCCACGTTCCAGCGCCACCACGTGCAGGCCGGCGTCGGTGAGTTCCTTGGCCAGGATCGCCCCGGTCCAGCCCATCCCGACGATCACCGCATCTACTTTCGGTTTGCTTGTGGCCATCCCTCAGCCCCGCTTGCCGGAAAGATCCACCGGCGGCAGCGGATAGGCCTGGTCGCGCACCTCCACCCAGTCCAGGTAGTCGGCGCGCATGCCTGGATAGCCGATCATCTTCCAGGCCCCCATGCCGCGATTGCCGCCGTAATGCGGGTCGGCGAAGTAGCCGTTCTTCACTTCGGCCAGGAAGTTGGAGAAGAACAGTTTGGCCGAGATACCCTCCAGTTCCAGCTTGCCCGCTTCGGCGGCCTTGAGCAGTTCCTCTTGCTGGGTTGCTTCGAGCGCGGCGAAGCCTTTGCCCTGGAAGGTCTTGCGGCAGTAAGCCTCGATTGCACCGATGCCGACGCGCAGGATGTCGCGCAGGGTCAAGCGGCCCTGGTAGCCGAATTCGGCCGGCGCATCGAGAAAGGGGCCTTGCATGTACCAGATCGCGCCGCTGGCATACGGCGTCTGCATGTGGCGGTCGAGGAATTCGGGTACGCCGGATTCGACCGCGCCCGGCCCGACTGCGTCATGCGGAATCAGGCGGTCGCAGGCGGCGACCACGAAGTCCCATTCAGCGGGCTTGAAGAAAGCCGGTTTGTACTCGGTCGGCGCTGCGGTGGCGCCAACGCCAGCAGGGGCGTCCTTCTCGCCGCAACCGGGCAGCGCCACCGCCAGCGGCAACAGCCCGAGACCCTTGAACAGGGAGCGGCGGCTCAACGAAGGGGATTTATCCAGCGGATCGGACATGGCGGGCTTCCCGGAGGGGCTGGCCTGCTGGCGCGCGGTGCATGCACCAGACGAAGGGCAATGCGCAAAGCGTCTGGCACCCTGGCATCACGGCGATTGCGACTCGCAGCGCAGCCTAGCACCGGTCAATGTAACGATCGGATGAACATGCGGCGGGCGTCGCCGCGCGTGTCAGGCGCCCGGGTCGGCCGGGCCGAGCTGATGGGCAATCAGGATTTCGTCGATTCGGCGTTGCACCAAGGGCCGCTGTTGCGACGGCGCATTTTCCAGCAGTTCGTCGCAGCGCAGCTGGAATTGCGCCCAGAAATCGTCGGGGTGGTCGGCGCGCAATTGCGGCAGGTCCGAAGGCAGTTTGTGCAGCAGGTCATCGAGTTCGGGGGGCAAGGCACTCATCGGCGGATTCTCAAGGGAGAGGGTCAAAACCAGTTGCGGCGTTTGCCCAGGGCAACCGCGACCAACGCCATGGCGACCATCACCGCGACCGCGGTCCAGAAGCCCACGGTCTTGCTGGCGAAGAAATTGGCGTCGAAATTCATGCCCAGGGCGCCGGCCACCACCGCCAGCAGACCGGTAACCACGGTGACGAAGGTCAGCAGCTTCATCCGCTCGTTGGTCTGCAGCTCGGTCTGGGTGCTGAACAACTGGAAGCTGCCGACCACCAACTCGCGGGCGTTCTCCACCACATCCATGGCGCGCTCATAGCGCTCATCGAGATCGCGCAGGTGGCGGAATACCTGTTCCTCGCCGTCGGGGACGAAATCCGGCCGCGACAGGCCATCGAATACCGCCCGGTGCGGAGCCAGCATGCGCCGCAGGCGCGAAGCGGCCTTGCGCAGCTGGCGCAGCTGCGGCAGCGCCGAGCGACCCGGCGGCTGGTCGGACAGGACGCGCGTTTCCAGTCGTTCGATCTCGATCTCGAACGCGGCCCCGGCGGCGAAATAAGTCGACAAATGCCAGTCCAGCAGCGTGGCCACAAAGCTGGCTTCGCCCAGGCAGCCGACATCGGCCAGCGCTTCGTCTTCGCGCGCCTTGAGTTCGGCCAGGAACGGGATTTGGTCTTCATGATGAGTGACCACGACGTTGTTGCCGGCCACCAGCGTCAGTACCGTGCCGTTGAAGGCCAGTTCCTCGCCAACGCTGACCGACACTACGCGGGCGCTGAAATGGTCGCGGTATTTCCAAAGCCCAGGGTAGGTGCCGAGCGGGCGCGCCGGGCGACTGTCGGCGCTGAGGTCGAGGGCTTCCCAGACCGCATCGACCTGCGCTTCGCTGGGTTGGTTGAGGTCGATCCACAGCAATTCGTCGTCGGCGGGCTGGCACCGCGCCAGATCCTCCAGGGCAACCGGTTGCGGACCACTGCGCCCGTACAGGGTGAGGCTGACGCCGGTGTCGAGCTCGGGCTTGTTCTGCAGCGGTGAGTTCATGGACGGCGGCGTGGGGACGATGGCGAAGAGCTTCCGCCATCGCGCGTGGATGCGCCGTGCAGTGCTCGCCTCCACGCGCCCCCGTAACCCTTCGCGCCGCCTTTATCCGTCCTTGCGCTTGCGCACCGTCCGGGTCTTGGCGACGCTATCGGTGACGACCGGCTTTGGCGCCACCGGCTTGGGCGCGACCGGCACATCCGGGCGGGTGACCGCATCGTTCATGCGCTGGCCGAGCAGGCCGCAGGTGCTGGTCGGGTAGACGGTGCAACTGCACGAAGCCAGCACCCCCGGCGCGCCGTTGTCGCCCAGGCCGATGAAGCCCAGCGGTGCGTGATGGTGCTGCGGGCCCTGCGGCGCCTGCGGCAGGGCCTCACCGTCCTGGTCCTGCGGCCAGCCGGTGTCGCCGGTGGTGCGCACCGCCGCATACCAGTAATCGCCGCTGCGGTAGTCGCGGTCCGGCGCGAAGCGCACCTGCAGGCCGTCTTCCAGGGCGATCCAGTCATCTTCCAGGCCCGAGGATGCGCGCAGCGGAACGGCGCCGTCGTCGAGCACCACGTCCTCGCGCTCCACCTGGTCCCAGCGTCGCACCTTGCTGGTGGCCGTGCGCGTGCGTGGGGCTTCGCTGGCCAGTACTAACTCGTTGCCGTCGATGCTGACCAGGCGACATAGTGCTCCCGGCCGGCCGAGCAGGTCGTCGTCTTCGTCGCTGAGCTCGACCCACTGCGCATCGGCGAAGCCCCGCGTGCTGGCCACACGCAGCCGCGTGCCGCCACCCGATACCCAGCGCGTGAGCACGCTGCCATTGTCGCGCGACCACTTGAAGGTCGGCGCGCCACTGTCGCTGCCGCGGTGGATCTCGACCCGGTACAGGTGGTTCTCGCTGCCGCGGTAGGCGACATCAGGGTCGCTCACGCAGGGGTCGTCCAGGCGCTCGGGTGGTTGCAGGCGCAGCGTCATCGTCCCGGCATCGCGCTCGAACAGCAGCAGCGGCACCGCGCAGGCCTGGTCGGGCGCCTCGCGCAGCAGATCGAGCTGGGCCTGTAGGTCGTCGACCAGCGCCTGCAACCGGGCGCGCTCGCTCGCGTCCTCGGTCTGCTCCAACGTTTTCTTCCAACCCTCGATGCGCGCCTGCAGGCGTTGCTCGACTTCGACCAGGTCGATGGCGCGCACCTGCCACACCACTTGCGAGCGGCTGCAGGTATCCGGCCCGCCGAGTGCGACTTCACGCAGGTGCGGCATCTCGATGCTGCTGACGTGGCGCTCCCACGCTTGCAGGTATATCCAGAAGCGGGTGC
Organism: Stenotrophomonas sp.; assembly: GCA_036566925.1. Classification (GTDB taxonomy): domain Bacteria; phylum Pseudomonadota; class Gammaproteobacteria; order Xanthomonadales; family Xanthomonadaceae; genus Stenotrophomonas_A. The sequence goes on along the minus strand of DATCVI010000168.1, from coordinate 6,036 downwards.
CGTCGCGGTTGCTGGTAGCAAGCCAGCGCCGCAGCGGGTCGATCGCCCCGTCCTTGCCGTCGGCCGGCGTGTAATGCGGCTGGGCCAGGTAATCGCAGCCCTCGCTCTCGCACAGCATGCCTTGCACGTAGTAGCGCCCGGCGCCGATTTGCAGGCCCAGGGCGCCATCGTCGTCGACCAGCGCCAGGCCGAAGCCGGGGTTGCCGGCTGGTGCGGCATACGGGCCGAACAGATCCAGCGCCAGGGTGCGCAGGTAGTGCAGCAGGATGGCGCCCTGTTCGTTGGGATCGGCGTCCAGGGTGACGCGTCCTTGTTGCAGCAGCACCTGGCTGAAGTGGTGGCGGGGATCGAAGCTGACCCGCGAGAAGTCGCCTTTCATGGGAAGTTCCTTTCTGGTTCAGTCCGCGAACAGGAGCCCGACCGTCATGCCGGCCGGCGTATGTTGGTCCAGGCGCGCACGCAGGTTGGCCTCGCGCTGGGGTTCGTAGAGATCGTGGTACACGCCCATTTCCGAGCCGTCGTCGGCGCCGCGGCGGATTTCCAGCGCACATTCGGGCAGCAGCCGCGCATAGCCGGGCAGGCCGTAGTGGCGCGACTGGAAGCGTGGCCGCAGGCGCTGGCGCTCGGCGCCGATCAACATTTGTGCGGTTGCCGCAGGCAAGTGCCGCGCACGTACCGCGGCGACCACTTCGTCCGGCTGGCAGCGGTAGCGCCGCGGCGAGCGACAGTGGCAGGGGATGTGGCAGAAGCGCATGCAACCGAGCTGGCGCCGCGCCACGTTGAGGCAGGCATCGAACACGCTGTTCTCGGCCAGCTCCACTGCATGTACCTGGACCTGCCCGAACACGGTGCTGTCGCGCAGCGTCAGGCGCACGTGCGCCACCGCGGCATCCACCGCGCCGATCGCATCGCCGCTGCCGGCGGCATCGATGATGCTGTCGCTGATCCGCAGCGCGATCGGATCGGTGCCTACTTCATCCTGGCGCACCTGGATCGAGCCGACGATGCTGTGCTCGATCACCACCCGCGCCTGCACCCCGAGCAATTCCAGGCTGGGCTCGGACGCGCGCTCGGGCCCGCAATCGCAGCCGATGCCCCAGCCCGGCACCAGGGTGCAATGGCGGATCGCCAGCTCGGCGCCGCAAGCGGGCGTGCTGGCGGCTTGTTCGGCATAGGCCTGCGGATCGTGCGGGGCGCTGACCTGCATCGGCCGCCCGGCCAGCAGGATGCCTTCCAGGGCGAAACGGCTGCCGACATCCATCTCCACCGCCAGTGCATCGGGCAGGTCGGTCTGCCAATCGATCAGGCGGATCACCGGGCGCGCACCATCGGCCGCACGCAGCACCAGCGACTGGCCCGGGCGCAACCGGACATGCACCGGCTCGACCCACACCCCGCTGTGCATCAGTTCGATCACCGCGTGCGCCGGCGCCTCCTCTTGCCATTGCCGCAGTGCATCGCCCAAGCGCGGCAGCGCCGAGGTGCCGCCCTGGCCGACGCGATACAGCGTGTACGGCAGCGCCGGTTGCCGCGCCGCGCGTGCATACTCGCCGCCACCGAGGTCGGCGGCAAAGCCATAGTGATAGCTGACGCGCACGCCTTTCTTCGGCACTTGCTCGGGCGGGAACATCAAGCGCCCGCGCTGTGGATCGATCGCGACCGTGCCGCGTGCCGGGCGGTAGCGCCAGCCGCTCAGGTCGGCGACCACGATCGCTTCGACCGGCACCGGTTCGCTGCCATCCTGGCCGGCCCATTGCTCGGCCCACACCGCGAGGCTGGCATCGGCGCCGTAGTCGTCGCGCAGATGCGCCAATAGGTCGCGGCGGCGCAACGGCAGCGGCAGGTTCTGCGCATCGGCCTGGTGGAACGCATCGGGCTCCGGGCGCGGCTTGCGGTACAGCGGCGCGTCCTGCCCGAGGACGCTGAAGGTGAAGCAATGCGCGCCGGCTTCTTCCACGCAATAAGCGGGCGTGCGCGTGACCGGGTAGCTGCGCATGCGCCAGACCTGCACGCCGACGCTGGGAACGTTGTAGCGGCCGCGGCGGTGGCGCGAAGCGATGCGGCGTACGTCCACGCTGTGGGCGAGGCTGTCGAACGGGCCATCGCAGTGGTCCAGCGCAGTCATATCGCGCAAGTTGGCGGTGCCGAGGCGATCGACATGCAGGTGATTGGGATGTTGGGCGCGGTCGAGCAGGCGGAAGAATTCCTGCGCGCGCGCCGGCCAGCCGCTGACATCGAACGCCAGGTCCTCCAGCAACGAGACCGTGCCCTTGCGGCGCCGTTGCGAGATCAGGTGCGCGACTTCGCGGCGCGGCACGCGCACCCGTTCCAGCGCCTGGCCGCCGGCGCGGTCGCCCAGCGGCGCCTCGACCGGCTGGTAACCGAGCAGGTCGGCCAGGTAGGGCACTGCCCAGTCGTCGGCGGTCTCGATGAACCAGTTGTCGTACAACCGCGCGATGTCGTCCTCGACCAGGTTCACCTGTTCGGAGATCACCCGCAACAGCGCTTGCAACGGGTAGCCCTGGCCGGCGTCGCGGATGCGCTGGACCGCCGGCAGCAGCCGGTAGAGGCGGTCCTCGCGGGGAAGCGTGTGCAGCGAAGGAAGGTCCATGGCGGTGCTCACGAGTCTGGGTTGAGGATCAGGGTGTCGGCCACGCTGGCCATGAAGCAGGCGATCTGCGCCGGTCGCGCGGTGCCGTTTTCGATCCGCCCCGGGCGCGCTTCCACGCGCGCCGGCGGCCGTTGCAACGCAGCGCTGGCCGCCAGCGACTTGCCGCTGCAGTCGCCATGCAGGATCTGCTGGACCTGCGCGGTGATCTGCGCCTGGCTTACCAAGCGCGGTAGACCGCTCTGTGGGTCGATCTCGGTGTCGCTGATGCCGCCGAAGCTTTCGATGTCGACCCAGTCAATGCCGGCCACCGACTGGATCGCCGCGATCACTTCGCACAGCAGCGCCGGTTGCGCCAGCCCCCGTGCCTCGAAGCCGAAGCGGGCCAGCAGTCGCGCGCGCACCGCCGTGGCCACCGGTTCCCAGCGGAAACCGGGCAGCAGCCGCAGGCGTGCCTGCAACACCAGCGCGATGCGTTCGCGCCACTGCAGGCGCACCGGCAGGCCGACGTCGCCGAGCGTGCGCAGTGCCGTGGCCAGGTTTCGATACAGGTCCGAGTCGATGTCGATCGGCATGTCCTCGACCCCGGCGTAGCTGACCTGCACGTATTCGCCGGCGGCATCGGCCAGGCGGCGGGCTTCGGCCTTGGCGATGCCGGCGAACATGCGGGTGAAGTCGGCGTAGTCCGAGACCGAGACCAGCCGGTCCAGCGCGATGATCGAGCGCGGCGCGTTCTCGCGGATCAGCGCCTCGCTCTCGCGGTCGGCGCCGCCGGAGGCACGCAGCGGGTTGACGACATCTTTCAGTCCGAGCGGACGGGTGACCATCAGCGCGACCTGGCCCGGCCGCACGTTGCCGCCCTTGCCGATGCCGTTGCGATATTCGGCGCGCAGGTTTTCGAAACCGCTCGGCGGGCGCAGGCCGTGCTCGCCGTCGCCGAATATCACCGCGGTGCCGCCTTCGCCGTCGGTGGTAGTGACGAACGCGCGCTCGTCCGGGCCCAGCATCGCCAGGCTGGGCGCCTCCGGCCAGGCGACGTCGTTGACGTAGACCTTGAGCGTGCTGGTGGCGCCCCGCGCGGTCGGCGCCGGGCGCCAGGTCAGCGGCGGCTGGCGCAGGTCGAAGCGTTGCAGCGGACGCCGCGCATCGCTGCTGCCGAGCACTTCGCGCCGGGTCTCGCCATGGCTGGCCGCGACCACGTTGCCACGGATGCGTACGCTGGCACGGTAATAGCGGTAGGCCAATGGCGTGGCCAACTGCAAGGTGGTGTGCGGGCGGTCGCCCGGCAAGGTCGGGTCCTGGCCGTGGCGCAGGCCAGCGACCATCATCAGCTCGGCCGCGCTCACCCCGCGCACACCGGCGATATCGCTGCGCTCGCCTTCCACCACCACCCAGCGCCCGGATTGCAGTTGCTCGTGCAGTGGCGCCAGTTCCAGGGTATCGCCGGCCACTTCGTCGAGGATCGGGGCCTGCGCCAACTGCAGCACGCGCCGCTGCGGATAGAACCAGGTGCCGCGCAGTTCGGTGATGTAGGCGCGCGATTCCTTGCCGCCTTCGACCTCGCGCCATTCGCTCGGGCCCTGCGCATCGCCGAAGTCGATCCGGGTGGTGTCCCCGGACAGGCCATACGCGCTGCGCGGGCCGTTGCGGGTGCGGGCCACGCGCAGTACGTCCAGGCGCGGCGGATCGTCGAAGTCCTCGCCGGTGCGCGACACCAGCACCAGCGCGCCAGCGGCCAGCAGCGGGTCGGCGCTGGCGAGGAAGGCATTGCTGGGGGTTTCGTCGAGCGCGTAACGCCAGTCGGCCCAGTCCTGGAGTGCCGGCAGGCCGGCCGAGTCGGTGGCCGGTACCGGATGCGCCGAGGTGGCGCCGAACAGCGCCTGGCCACTGCCGAGCAGGTAGACCGCCTGCAAGGCCGAAGGCTCGGCGCCGGCGTTGGAACCGCGCCAGGCATCGTAATAAGCGTCCTTCAGGCGTGGCGCGAACGCAGTGATCAACTGCGGTTGCAGGTCGGCGCCGCGGGCGAAGGCCTGGCCCAGGTCGCGGCGCAGGCGCAGGCGGTTGGCGGCCTGCACTTGCGGCGGCAGCAGCAATGCATCGACCGCGCCGTCCGGCGTCGAGATGACGGGCCCGTTGCCGGGCAGTTCGAGTTCCTTGAGCGCATCCCCGAACGTGCCGATCGCATCGCGCGCATCGCCTTCGACGCCGCTTTGCAATTGCTCGGCCCATTCGGATAGCGGCCAGGCTTCCGCGCCCAGGTACAGGCCATCGCGCAGCCGGGTGACGTTGCGCAGCCCGCGCTCGTCGCCCTGGCCGTTGTCCTGCAGCTTCTGCAGTTCGACCACCAGTTGCTGCAGCATTGGCAACGCCTGCGGCACCAGGGTGCCCAACGGCTGAAGTTGCAAGGTGCTGCGCTGGGCCTCGAAATCGATCTCGACCGCCAGCACCCGGCGCGCCTGGTAACGCATCGCGCCACTGGCAAATTCGAACAACAGCAGGTCGCCGGCCTTGGCCTGGCTGTCCACGCCGGCCACGTACACCACGTTCAAGCTTGGCAGGCTGTCGGCGTCGATCCGCTGCGGGCGTTGGCGACGGATGCCGAGATCGTTCCATTCGCGCCGCGCTTGCAGCGGCTCGTCGGTTTCGAACATCTGCGGCAGTTCGTCGGGCCCGGGGATCGACTGCGCGCGCGTGCCGATCGGCACCTCGACCGGCTCGGCCTGGTGCTCGTCCACGTTATAGGCCAGGTGCACACTGGCCGAGACCCCGGCGCGCGGCTGGTAGCCGACCAGGCTCGCCAGTTCCACCAGCGAGCGCCGCTGCACCGCGGTGCGCAGGTAGCCTTCGTTGGCGATGCGCTCCTGGTAGAAGGTCAGCACATCGCCGACGCAAGCCCAGGCATCGAGCAGCGCCAGCGCCGGATCGGCCGGGTCGCGCGTGCTCAGTGCTTGCAAGGGTCGATGCGATTGCAAGGTCTGGCCATCGGCGCCGGGCGCCCACACTTCGACCGAGGGCAAGCGCGCCTTCATGCTGGCCAGGAAACGGCCGTGCGTGCCGACGCGATAGGACAGGGCCGGCAACGCGGGCCGCGGCGCGATCTCGACCGGCGTCATCGTCGCCACGCCTTCGCAGCAACCGCAGTGCGCGCCACCACAGTGGCAATCGTGGGTGCTCATCGTCCACCTCCAACACTGATCGACAGGCGTCCGTGTTCGGGTTGCGCCGGGTCGCCGTCGAGCCGTGCGATTTCATTGCGCCGTAGCGCCAGCACGCCCTCGTCGAGCTCATGGTTCGGACCTTCATACAGGCGCTGCAGGCGGGTGACCTGCGCGCACTCCACGCCCGCTACCGACATCGCCTCGGCCACCAGCGCACTGATGCGCACGCCTTGTCCGAACTGCAGGCGGTCGGGATGGAAATAACCGGGC
>DATCVI010000167.1:0-14805 GCA_036566925.1 Stenotrophomonas sp. | reverse complement strand
ATCCCCGAGTTCGTCGGCCGCCTGCCGGTGGTCGCCACGCTCGAGGAACTGGACGAGCCGGCGCTGATCAAGATCCTCACCGAGCCGAAGAACGCCATCACCAAGCAGTTCAAGAAGCTGTTCGAGATGGAGAACGTGGAGCTGGAATTCCGCCCCGATGCCCTGCTGGCGATCGCCAAGAAGGCGCTCAAGCGCAAGACCGGCGCGCGTGGCCTGCGTACCATCGTCGAATCGGTGCTGCTGGACACGATGTACGAGCTGCCCTCGCAGGAGAATGTCAGCAAGGTCGTGGTAGATGAGTCCGTGATCGAACACAAGTCCGAACCGTACCTGATCTACCAGACCCCACCGGCGCCGCCGAAGGCCGCTTCGGGCGACTGAACCGCTGTCGGTCCTTGCCAACTGCTTGATGGCAAAGGGTTTCCGGAAATCCACTTGCAAGCCTTCGCCAATGGCCCCATAACGGGGCCATTGGCTTTTCTGCCTACTGAAAACCGCATTCCCGTGGAGCCCCCAATGGCCCAGACCGCCTCAGAAGTCCTCGATCTACCCGTCCTTCCACTACGCGACGTGGTGGTGTTTCCGCACATGGTCATTCCCCTTTTCGTCGGCCGCGACAAATCGATGCGCGCGCTCGAACAGGCGATGGAGGCCGACAAACGCATCCTGCTGGTGGCGCAGAAATCGGCCGAAACCGACGACCCGACCGCCGCCGATCTCTACCAGGTCGGCACGCTGGCGCAGGTGCTGCAATTGCTCAAGCTGCCCGACGGCACGATCAAGGTGCTGGTCGAAGGCCTGGCGCGCGTGACCGTGGACAAGGTCGCCGAGCGCGACAGTGCGCTGCAGGGCCGCGGCATCGAGATTGAATCGACCGATGGCCGCGAAGGCCGCGAAGTCGAAGCGGTCGCGCGTTCGCTGATGTCGTTGTTCGAGCAGTACGTCAAGACCAACCGCAAGCTGCCGCCGGAACTGCTGCAGACGCTCAGCGGGATCGAGGAGCCCGGCCGCCTGGCCGACACCATCGCCGCCCACATCGGCGTGCGCCTGGCCGATAAGCAAAAGCTGCTGGAAACCCACGAGATCGGCGAACGCCTGGAAATGCTGGTGGGTCTGGTCGATGGCGAAATCGACGTGCAGCAACTGGAGAAGCGCATCCGCGGGCGGGTCAAGTCGCAGATGGAAAAGAGCCAGCGCGAGTACTACCTCAACGAACAGATGAAGGCGATCCAGAAGGAACTGGGCGACCTCGACGACGCGCCCGGCGAGTTGGAAGAACTGGCGCGCAAGATCGCCGAGGCCGGCATGCCCAAGCCGGTGGAAACCAAGGCCAAGGCCGAGCTAAACAAGCTCAAGCAGATGTCGCCGATGTCGGCCGAAGCGGCCGTGGTGCGCAACTATCTCGATTGGCTGCTCGGCGTGCCGTGGAAGAAGCGCAGCAAGGTGCGCAAGGACCTCAAGGTTGCCCAGGACACCCTCGACGCCGATCACTACGGCCTGGAGAAGGTCAAGGACCGCATCCTCGAATACCTCGCGGTGCAGTCGCGCGTGAAGCAGATGAAGGGGCCGATCCTGTGCCTGGTCGGGCCGCCGGGCGTGGGCAAGACTTCGCTGGGCCAGTCGATCGCCAAGGCCACGAACCGCAAGTTCGTGCGCATGTCGCTGGGCGGCGTGCGCGACGAGGCCGAGATCCGCGGCCACCGTCGTACCTATGTCGGTTCGATGCCGGGCCGCATCGTGCAGAACCTCAACAAGGTCGGCAGCAAGAATCCGCTGTTCGTGCTCGACGAGATCGACAAGATGTCGATGGACTTCCGCGGCGATCCGTCTTCGGCGCTGCTGGAAGTGCTCGACCCAGAGCAGAACAACGCGTTCAACGACCACTACCTGGAAGTGGACCTGGATCTGTCCGAAGTGATGTTCGTGGCGACGTCCAACTCGCTCAACATCCCCGGCCCGCTGCTGGACCGCATGGAAGTGATCCGCATCCCCGGCTATACCGAGGATGAGAAGCTCAACATCGCCATGCGCTACCTGGTGCCCAAGCAGATCAAGGCCAATGGGCTGGTGCCGGAAGAGTTGTCGATCGAGGAAGACGCCATCCGCGACATCGTGCGTTTCTATACGCGCGAATCGGGCGTGCGCAACCTCGAGCGCGAGATCGCCAAAATCTGCCGCAAGGTGGTCAAGGAAATCGCGCTGGCCGGCCCGCAGCCGGTGGTCAAGAAGGCCGCCAAGAAGAGCGCGCGCAAGACCAAGTCGCTGGTCGCGGTGAGCTCGAAGAACCTGGACAAGTACCTGGGCGTCCGCCGCTTCGACTTCGGCCGTGCCGAGGAAGAGAACGAGATCGGCCTGGTCACCGGCCTGGCCTGGACCGAGGTCGGCGGCGACCTGCTGCAGATCGAATCGACGCTGGTGCCGGGCAAGGGCCAGCTGATCCTCACCGGCCAGCTCGGCAACGTGATGAAGGAATCTGCCTCGGCCGCGCTGTCGGTGGTGCGTGCACGCGCTGCGGCGTTGGGCATCGATGCGGACTTCCTGCAGAAGCACGACGTCCACGTGCACGTGCCCGATGGCGCGACCCCGAAGGATGGCCCGAGCGCCGGTGCGGCGATGGTCACTTCGCTGGTGTCGATGCTGACCAAGGTGCCGGTGCGCGCCGACGTGGCGATGACCGGCGAGATCACGCTGCGCGGCCGCGTCTCGGCGATTGGTGGCTTGAAGGAGAAGCTGCTGGCGGCGCTGCGCGGTGGGGTGCGCACGGTGCTGATCCCGGAGGAGAACCGCAAGGACCTGGCCGATATCCCGGCCAACGTGACGCGCGACTTGAAGATCATTCCGGTCAAGTGGATCGACGAAGTGCTCGACCTGGCGCTGGAAACGCCACTGCGTCCGGCCGCTGGCGCCAAGGGCAAGACCCGCAATGGCGGTCGCGTGGCCGCGGTGCGCGGCAAGGCCAAACCCAGCGGAACGGCGCGGGTCAAGCATTGATCCAACGCCGGGACGATTGCGGTAAAAGCCTGAAAACCCGCGTCGTTATTGGGTTTTAGGTTGCGTGGGTAGGGGCTCGCTGGTATAAAAGCACGACTCGCGGCGCTGCAACGATGCAGCGCCGGCGATACCAAATGTGGTCGTGGCCATGCCAGAAGGGCGGGGCCGCGACTGTCGATTCCGCGGTGTGACCGCAAAAGGAGTTCCAAGAATGAATAAAACCGAATTGATCGATGGCGTCGCCGCTGCTGCTGACATCTCCAAGGCCGAAGCCGGCCGTGCCGTCGACGCGGTTGTCAGCGAAGTCACCAAGGCCCTCAAGAAGGGCGACACCGTGACGCTTGTGGGCTTCGGTACCTTCCAGGTCCGCGCGCGCGCCGAGCGTACCGGCCGCAACCCGAAGACCGGCGACACCATCAAGATCGCCGCGTCGAAAAATCCTTCGTTCAAGGCTGGCAAAGCCCTGAAGGATGCCGTAAACTAATCGACTCGCTAGGGTGCTTAGCTCAGCGGTAGAGCGTCTCCTTTACACGGAGAGGGTCGGGGGTTCGAAACCCTCAGCACCCACCAAAGCACCACTGCAAAAGTTTTGATGTGCGGAGCGGTAGTTCAGCTGGTTAGAATGCTGGCCTGTCACGCCGGAGGTCGCGGGTTCGAGTCCCGTCCGCTCCGCCATTCATCCGAGCCCCCTGCGCAAGCAGGGGGCTTTTTTTTGGGTTCTTCACCCCGCCTAGAAGCAGGTACACTGACGGGCTTCGCCCTAGTGCCCGATGCGCCCCAATGCTGCAGAAACTTCGCGACAAGACCTCCGGCTGGATCGTTACCCTGATCATGGGGTTGTTGATGATCCCGTTCCTGTTCGTCATCGACAGCAGCTATCTCGGCGGCATGGGCGCCAATGACGTCGCCCGCGTGCAGGCGCCGCCGAAGTGGTGGACCTCCGCACCTTCGTGGTGGCCGGTTTCGCTGTTGTGGCAGCATCGCGATATCAGCACCACGCAGTTCCGCGATCGCTTTGAACAGTTGCGCATGCAGACGCGCCAGCAGCAGGGCGAGAACTTCGACGCGCAGCGCTTTGAATCGACCGAAAACAAGCTGCAGGCGCTGGACCAGCTGGTGAACGAAGAAGTTGCGCGCCTGGCCGCCGAGCGTGCCGGCGTTGTCGTTACCGACGAGGCCGTGCGCAACACCATCGCCAGCATTCCGGGCTTCCAGACCAACGGCAAGTTCGATCCCTCGCTGTATCGCGAACAGCTCGCGCGCGGCCTGCCGCCGCGCACCCCGGCCCAGTTCGAACAGCTGGTGCGCGAGAGCCTGGAGCAGTCGCTGATTCCTTCGGCGATCGCGACCTCGGCGTTCTCCAGCAAGAGCGACTTCGAGCATGCCATCCGCCTGATGGGCGAAACCCGCGATGTCACCCTGGGCGTGCTGCCGCAGCAGGAAATGGACACCGCGCCGGTCACCGACGCGCAGGCCCAGGCGTGGTACACGGCGCATCCGGCCGATTTCCGCCAGCCGGAGATGGTCTCGATCGAGTATGTCGAACTCAACGGCGCCAACCTGCCGGCCGCGCAGCCGGCCGACGAGGCAACGCTGCGCAAGCGCTATGAAGAAGACAAGTCGCGCTTCGTTGACGCCGAACAGCGCATGGCCTCGCACATCCTCATCGCGGTGCCGGCCGGTGCCGACGCCGCCACGCAGAAGGCGGCCGAGGACAAGGCCGCCAAGCTCGCCGCGCAGGCGCGCCAGCCAGGCGCCGATTTCGCCGCGCTGGCCAAGGCCAATTCCGACGACCCGGGTTCCAAGGACGCCGGCGGCGACCTCGGCTGGATCGAGAGGAACGTCATGGTCAAGCCGTTCGAGGACGCGGTGTTCGCGGCCAAGGTCGGCGAGATCGTCGGCCCGGTGAAGACCGAGTTCGGCTACCACGTTATCCAGGTGCGCGAGCTCAAGGGTGGCCAGGGCAAGTCGTTCGAGGAAGTGCGCGACCAGCTCGCCGCCGAACAGCTCAAGGCCGATGCCGACAAGGCCTACGCCGACCAGAGCGGCAAGCTGGTCGACTTGGTGATGAAGAACCCGACCGAACTGGGCGGTGCGGCCAAGGAGATGGGTCTGCCGGTGCAGACGCTGGGCCCGTTCTCGCGTGCCGATGCCAGCGGTATTGCCGCCAACCCGGCGGTGCAACGCGTGGTGTTCTCCGAGGCAGCGATCCAGGACGGCACCGTCAGCGACCCGATCGAACTGGCGCCGAACCACAGCGTGCTGGTGCGCGTCACCCAGCACAGCGCCGAGCAGACCCTGCCGTTGGAGAAGGTGCGCGAGCACGTCGTTGCTGCCGTGCATGCCGATCGCACCAACCAGGCGGCGGCCAAGCAGGCCGAGGCGCTGGTCGAGCGCCTGCGCAAGGGCGAAACACTGGAAGCCATCGCGCCGAGCGCGCAGTTGCAGGTCAGCCCACTGCCGACGTTGCAGCGTGGCATGCCGATGCCGACGGCCGCGGCCAACCGCGTGTTCTTCGCCGCACCGGCACCGGCCGAAGGCAAGCCGTCGGTCGGCAAGGTGGAACTGGCCACCGGCCGCTACGCCGTGTTCCTGGTCAACAAGGTCACGCCGGGCGATCTCTCCAAGCTGCCGCCGGGACAGGCCGAAACTTTGCGCGGGCAGTTTGCCGGCATGCAGGGCGAAGCCGCGCAGCGCGCTTTCATCGAAGGCCTGCGCAAGCAGTTCAAGGTGACCATCCACGAAGCGCAGCTGTAAGCCTGCGCTTCACTCCCGCTTCCGCAATGACGGAAGCGGGAAACAAAAAAAGCCCGGCTTGCGCCGGGCTTTTTCTTTGCCGGTTGCCCGGAAACGCAGGCTCAGCCCACGTCTTCCAGCCCGGTCATGCCGAGGATGTTGTAGCCGGCATCGACGTAGGTGACTTCGCCGGTGACGCCGGCGGCCAGGTCCGAGCACAGGAACGCGCCGACATTGCCGACGTCTTCGATGGTCACGGTACGGCGCAGCGGTGCGTACTGTTCGACATGGCCGAGGATCTTGCGGAAGCTGCCGATGCCCGAAGCCGCCAGGGTCTTGATCGGGCCGGCGGAGATCGCGTTGACGCGGATGCCCTCGGCGCCCAGGTTCAGCGCCAGGTAGCGCACCGTGGCTTCCAGGCTGGCCTTGGCCACGCCCATCACGTTGTAGTTCGGCAGCGCGCGTTCGGCGCCGAGGTAGCTCAGGGTCAGCACCGAGCTCGGGTGGCCGGTGAGCAGCGGGCGCGCGGCCTTGGTCAAGCCGGCCAGCGAATAGGCCGAGATGTCGTGCGCCATGCGGAAGGCTTCGCGGTCGAGGCCGTCGAGGAAGCCGCCGGCCAGCGCTTCGCGCGGCGCGAAGGCGATCGCGTGGACGAGGATGTCCAGGCGGTCCCAGCGCTGGCTGAGCTCATCGATGCAAGCCTGGATCTGCCCGTCGTCGGACACGTCCAGCGGAATCACGATGTCGCTGCCGAACTGCTCGGCGGCTTTTTGCACGCGCGACTTCAGCTTCTCGTTCTGATAGGTAAACGCCAGTTCGGCGCCTTCGCGATGCATGGCTTCGGCGATGCCGCTGGCGATGGAACGCTCGCTGGCGATGCCGGTGATGAGGGCGCGCTTGCCTTGCAGAAAACCCATTTCGTTCTCACAGTGTTGACCGATCGCGGTAGTGTGCCACGAATGGCGGCATTTCCGTACGGTTGACCCCTGTTCCGGATGGGTCGCGGGGCGCTCAGGGGTTGCTGTCGAACGCCAGCACCATGCCCGGCTTGAGCACCGCACTGGTCTTGAGCCCGTTGCGCGACAACAACGTCTTGACCGGGATGCCGTAGCGCTTGGCAATGGTCCAGGCCGATTCGCCATTGCGCACAGTGTGCGTGCGTGCGGCGACCGTCTTGCTGCTGCGAGCGCTGCGCTTGGAGGGCGCGGGAGTGGCAACGTCTGCCTCTTCCGCAGGATCGACCGCAGTGGTGATCAGCGTGGGCAGCGGCTCGGCGTCGGCGCTGGCGGCGGTGGCCGGGTCGATGGCCGGCGCCAGCAGCGAGCGTTGCGAGCCGTTGCCCTTCGCCAGTGCCGGGTTCAAGCGGCTGACCATGCCCGGTTCGAGGTCGCGCTGCCGCGCCCACTGCGCCAGAGAGGCGCCGGCTGGCAGCGTGTGCTCGGCCAGGATCGGCACTGAGCGGTCCATCGCCGCCATCAAGCCTTCCTGTGTCTGCGCTTTATCGAGCACGCAGGCCAACGCGTGCAGCTTCTCGACATAGGCGTAGGTCACCGGCGACAGGCCGGGCAGCTTGGCCGGGTTGGCGTTCTGGGCGTTCATGCCGCCGCGGCGCAGCGACTGCAGCAGCCGGTACTCGCCGGCGTTGTAGGCCATGATCGTCAGCCGCCAGTCGCCGCCGAACATGCCGTAGAGCGTCTTCAGATAGCGTACCGCCGCATCGGTCGAATCCACCGCCGACAGGCGCCCGTCATAGCCCTTGCCGACCGGCACCTGGTGGTTGCGGGCGGTGCTGGCGACGAACTGCCACAAACCCGCCGGGCCGCTGCCGTTGCGTGCAGCCGGGTGGTAACCGCTCTCCACGAACGGAATGAGCGCAAATTCGGTCGGCAGGCCGGCCTCGCGCAACTGGTCGACGACATAGCCGAACAGCGGCAGTACCTCGTCCTCGCTGTCGGCCATGCGTGCCGGCGCGTGCGAGAAATGCTGTTCCCAACGCTGACTGGTCTGGGCGGCGTCGCAACCGGTATCGGCGCGGCCAGCGAGGAAATTCTGATAGATATCGCGGCCGTTGCGCGCGATGGCCGGGGACTCGGGAGCCGCCGGCGGCACTTCGACTGGAAGCGCTGGCAGGGCCGCGTCCGCCGCGGTCATCCTTGCCAGGATCGGCGCTGCGGGAACCCCTTCGCTGGCGCGGCCGGCCAGGGGCAGCAGGGCGAGGGCGATCAATCCGCCGAGCAGCCGCCGCCTCATGCGCGGAAATCGTCCTTCCAGCGCCGCAGGCCGGCAAAAACCTCGGCCTCGTCGGCGGCCGGTTGGCCGGTATGGCGCGCCACGGCCGCCTGGATTTCCGGCTGGTCGGTGCGCAGGAACGGATTGGTCGCCCGTTCGGCGTTGATCGTGCTGGGAAGGGTGGGACGTGCGGCTTGCCGCATGGCCAGGGCCTCCTGTTGGCGGCGCTGCAAGGCCGCGTTGGCGGGGTCGACGTGCAGCGCAAAGGCGGCGTTGCCGAGCGTGTATTCGTGGCCGCAGCACACCAGGGTGTCGCCGGGCAGGGCACCCAGGCGGCGAAGCGAGCCGAGCATCTGGGGAGGGGTACCTTCGAACATCCGCCCACAGCCCAGGCTGAACAACGTGTCCCCGCAGAACACCCGGCCACCGCCGAAATAGGCTATGTGGCTGCGCGTGTGGCCGGGAACCGCCAGGACCTCGAAGGCCTCGCCCAGCAGTTGCAGTGGCTGCCCGTCGGCCACCGTCTGGGTCGCGCAGCCTATGCGCGGGTCTTCCGGCGCATACACCGCCAGCCCTGGCCAACGCTCGCGCAGGGCGGGCACGCCGCCGATATGATCGTTGTGGTGGTGGGTCAGCAGCACCGCTTCGGGCACCCAGCCCTCGCGGGAGGCGGCGCCCAGGACGGGCTCAGCCTGCCCGGGATCAACCACGATCGCGCGTCCATCGCCGCTGACCAGCGCCCAGATGTAATTGTCTTCGAATGCGGGCAGGGCGCTCAGTCGCATAGAATTCGAACATGCCTTTCACGCCCCTCCCCCGTCAAGCAGGTGTCTCAACCTGGTTTGATACGGCCGCGGGGCAAGCGCTCCTGCATGCCGAGCACAGCGGCATCCTGAACGGTTTGCGCGGCCGTCCGGCGCAACCGTGGCTATGGATCGGTCCCGGCCAGCCGGCGGCGGAGAAACCCGACCTGCAGGCCCGCGGCATTCGCCTGCGCCCGGAAGCCGGCCCCGCCTTCGAAGGCGACCTGCGCTGCGGCTTGCCGCTGCCGCTGGTCGCCGAGAGCGTGCAGTCCATCGTCCTGCAACATGTCCCCCTGCCTGGAGTGGAAGCGCTGCTGGCCGAGTGCGAGCGCATCCTGATGCCCGGCGGCCGGCTGTGGCTGTATGCCTTGAACCCCTTCAGCCCCTATCGCCTGCGCTGGCGCCGGCATGGTCCGCAGGTGCTGCAGCCGTTGCGCTGGCGCACCTTGGTGCAAGCGGCCGGGCTGCGCTGCCTGGGACAGGCCGGGTACGTCGGCGCGGCCTGGCGGATCGAAGGCGCCCTGGAGGCCGAGGCGGCCGGTTCGGCGCCGTGGCGCGCGGTGTGCGTGCTGGAGGCCGAAAAGCGCGTGGTCGCGCCGATCGGGCTGACCCCGGCGAGCGTTAACTGGCGCCGCCCGGTGGCCACCATCTGACCGCCTCACTCATTTGATTTGCTGCACAGAAATACGGGGAACCATGAAGTCCATTGAGATCCACACCGACGGCTCCTGCCTCGGCAATCCGGGCCCGGGCGGCTGGGCTGCGCTGTTGCGCTACAACGGCCGCGAGAAGGCGCTGTCCGGTGGCGAGGCAGTGAGCACCAACAACCGCATGGAGTTGATGGCCGCGATCATGGCGTTGGAGGCGCTGACCGAGCCTTGCCAGGTCATCCTCCACACCGATTCGCAGTACGTGCGCCAGGGGATCACCGAATGGATGCCGGGCTGGGTGCGCAAGCAGTGGAAGACCGCCGCCGGCGCGCCGGTCAAGAACCGCGAGCTGTGGGAGCGCCTGCACCAGGCCACCGCGCGGCATACCATCGATTGGCGCTGGGTGAAGGGCCACAATGGCGACCCGGACAACGAGCGCGTAGACCAGCTCGCACGTGCCCAGGCCGTCGCCCAGCGTCACGCGCCTTCGTTGTCCTGAGCCGCCTTTACCGATCCGCCGCCTTACCCGAGAGCCGCATGCGTCAAATCATCCTCGATACCGAAACCACCGGCCTGGAATGGCGCAAGGGCAACCGCGTCGTCGAGATCGGCGCGGTCGAACTGCTGGAACGCCGCCCGAGCGGCAACAATTTCCACCGCTACCTCAAGCCGGATTGCGAGTTCGAACCCGGCGCGCAGGAAGTCACCGGGCTGACCCTCGACTTCCTCGCCGACAAGCCGGGTTTCGAGGAGGTGGTGGAGGAATTCCTGGCCTATATCGACGGCGCCGAGCTGATCATCCACAACGCGCAGTTCGACCTTGGCTTCCTGGACTACGAACTGTCGCGGCTGGGCGGGCAGCATGGGCGCATCACCGACCGCTGCACCGTGGTCGATACCTTGCTGATGGCGCGCGAGCGCTTCCCCGGCCAGCGCAATTCGCTCGATGCGTTGTGCAAGCGGCTGGGCGTGGACAACTCGCACCGGCAACTGCACGGGGCGCTGCTCGATGCGCAGATCCTGGGCGAGGTCTATATCGCCCTGACGTCCGGGCAGGAGGAAATTGGTTTTGCACCGCTCGAGCGCCAGGCCGGCACCGGCGCGGGCGGCGCGGCGTTCAATCCGGCGGTATTGCTGCCGCGTCCGCGTGTGGTGGTGACCGCCTCGGAGCACGAAGCGCACGAGGCGCGGCTGGCGAAGTTGCGCAAGAAGGCCGGGCGCGCGCTGTGGGACGAGACCGAAGAGGCCCCCGCGCTCGCCGCGTCTGCCTGAGCACGAAACTGCGCTGCTGCGTCAGTGGCAGCGCACCAGGATCGCGGTGATGTTGTCCGAACCGCCGCCATCCAGGGCGGCGGCCACCAGCGAGTCCACGCATTCCTGCGCACTGGCATCTTCGTGGGCGAGGGTGTCGGCCAGGCCGGCGTCGTCCACTTCCTCGGTCAGGCCGTCGCTGCACAGCAGCAGTTGCATGCCCGGGCGTAGTTCGCCGGTCATGGTTGCCACGTTCAGATGCGCCGGGTCGGTCACGCCCAGCGCCTGGGTCACGACATTGCGATGCGGATGCGCGCGCGCCTGCTCGCTGGTCAGGCTGCCCTGGGCCACGAGTTCCTGCACGTAGCTGTGATCCTGGCTGAGCTGGGCCAGGCGGCCTTCGCGCCACAGGTAGGCGCGGCTGTCGCCGACCCAGGCCACTTCGAAGCGATTGCCCTGCACGCGCGCGGCGACCACGGTGGTGCCCATCGGCAGGGTGTCGTTGCGGCGACGCGAGGCGCGGATGATTTCCTCGTCGGCCACGCGGATGGCTTGTTCGAGCGGGGTGCCGGCACGGATCTCGCGCACGATGGTCTCGCGCGCCAGGGCGCTGGCCAGTTCACCGCAGGCGTGCCCGCCCATGCCGTCGGCCACCAGCCACAGCCCCAGTTCGCTGTCGCCGTAATAGGTGTCTTCGTTCAGTTCGCGGCGCAGACCGGCGTGGGTCAGGTGTCCGAATTCGAGCATGGTCCGGAGAAGTCAGGTCGTGGCTGCGATAGTGAACGCCATCATCGCGGTCGGCAGGACATCCGGCAACTTGGCGTTCGCCGACGGCCGCCTGTGCCGATGCGTGTGACGGCCGACCAGCTTGTCCGCGCGCGCAATGCCCCGTATCATTCACGGCCCACCCGGGAAGGTGGCAGAGCGGTTGAATGTACCTGACTCGAAATCAGGCAGGCGTTTATAGCGCCTCGGGGGTTCGAATCCCCCCCTTCCCGCCAAAATGAGCAGCGAAGTGGCACTTCAATCGCGCGCAGTTTCGCCGGCGCCTTGAGGGGGGTGAGAAGCCCCGGGTTCGACCGATGGCGCAGCCATCGGCACGGCGAAGCCGCCCGAAGGGCGAGGCACCGAAGGTGCCGAGTGAATCCCCGCTTCCCGCCAGATTCAAACAAGGCCCCCGCAAGGGGGCTTTTGTTTTTTGCCGCTCAGTCGGGCGGCGCTAGACTATTCACCTTTCCGCTCAACCGGTAATCGTCATGTCCGAAATCCTGGTGCCTGTTTCCTTCGGCGAATTGCTCGACAAAATCTCGATCCTGCAGATAAAGTCCGAGCGCATGAGCGATGCGGCCAAGCTGGCCAACGTGCGCAACGAGCTGTCGGCGCTGGAAAATACCTGGATGGCGCATCCAGCCGCCGGGCACGACATCGCCCGCCTGCGCGCCGAACTCAAAGCGGTCAACGAGCGCTTGTGGGTGATCGAAGACGACATCCGCGTCAAGGAAAAAGCGCAGGCGTTCGACGAAGAATTCGTGCGCCTGGCGCGCAGCGTGTACTTCGAGAACGACGAGCGCGCACGCATCAAGAAGGACATCAACCTGGCGCTGGGTTCCAGCTACGTCGAAGAGAAGTCCTACGAGGACTATCGCGCGCAGTAAGCCACGCGCGCACGGCGGGCCGCCTCAGCCGTGGTCGGTGCGATAACGCTCGAACGCGGCGATGGCATCCTCGACGGTGATCAAGGCCATCACGTCGTCGAATTCGATCTTTGTGCCCCAGGGCAGGGCGTCGGCAGGCTTGCCGAGGAATTTGCGCGCAGCGTCGTCGTAGCGATCCACGCAGTAGCGGCGGTCCGAATACGGGCCGCTGCGGTGCGGGTTGCTGGCCGCGTGCAGGCCCAGGATCTTGGTGCCCATGGCGTTGCCGATATGCATCGGGCCCGAGTCCGGGGTGACCAGCAGTCGTGCACGCGCGAGCAGGGCCGGCAGTTGCTTGAGCGTGTCCTTGCCGACCAGGTCCAGCGCCGGGACTTCCAGCTGCGCCTGGATCGCGTCGGCGGTCTCGCGCTCCAGCGCGCTGCGGCCGCCGCACAGCACCACCCGCCAACCCTGGCGCGCGGCGTGGTTGGCCAGCGCGGCGTGGCGCTCGGGATACCAGTTGCGGCGCACGTGGCTGGAGCACGGCGAGATCATCAGCACCGGCCGGCCATCCTCCGGCCACTGCGCGGCAGCCCATTCCCAGGCCTCGGCCGGCACCGGCAAGTCCCAGCGAACTTCCTCCTGACGCAGGCCCAGGGGTTCGCAGAAGCTGCCGATGGCGTCGAGCACGTGGATGCCGGGTCGGTCGGGGATGCGTTCGGAGACGAACAGGCCGTGCAGGTCCTTCGAGCGGCGGCGGTCGTAGCCGATGCGGCGGCGCGCGCCGATGAAGGCCGAGAGCACGTTGGCGCGGAAGGCCACCTGCATCTGCAGCAGCGCATCGAAGCGGCCCAGCGGCGCCAGCTCTCTGCCGAGTGCGCGCATGCCGCCCAGGCCACTGCGTTTGTCGTAGCCGTGGAAGGTCACGCCTTCCAGGCCATCGAGCAACTTGCGCCCTGCAGGGTCGATCACCCAGTGCAGCATGGCGTCGGGCCAGGCGCGCTGCAGCGTGCGCACCAGCGGGACCACGTGGGTGACATCGCCCAGGGCCGACAGGCGCAGCAGACACAGGGTAGGGGACGCTGGCGCCATGGTGTTGTTAGACTCGATGGAATGGTTGCCTTCGACGCCACTGAAGCGCTGACGCCGTGCCGCGAGGGCCGTGGATACGGCGCCATTCTGTTCGACCGTCAGCGCCTGCGGCAAGCCGATCCGGCATTGTTCTCGCCGGCGCGCTGGGGCGACAAGGCGCGGCCGGTCGGCGACGGCGGCCGCGGCGGCGCCTGGTTCGTCGATGCGCCGTTCGGCCACTGCGTGCTGCGGCAGTACCTGCGTGGCGGCGTGGTGGCCCGATTCAGCCGCGACCGTTATATCTGGCAAGGCGCCAACCGCACCCGCAGTTTTGCCGAGTTCCGGCTGATGCGCGCGTTGATCGCGCGCAAGCTGCCGGTACCGCGGCCGCTGGCCGCTTTCTATATGCGCGAGGGCCTGCGCTACCGCGCGGCGATCCTGATGGAGCGGCTCGAAGGCGTGCGCTCGCTCGCTGACCGCGCCCTGGTCGCCGAGCACGGCGCGCCGTGGGAGGAGGCCGGCCGGCTGATCGCGCGCTTCCATCGCGCCGGGCTCGACCATGCCGACCTCAACGCCCACAACATCCTGTTCGACGGCAACGGCCACGGCTGGCTGATCGACTTCGACCGCGGCGTGCTGCGCATTCCCGCCACCGCCTGGCGCGAGGCCAACCTGGCGCGCCTGCAACGCTCGCTGCACAAGCTGCGTGGCGAGCGCAGCCGCGAGGAAGTGGACAAGGATTTCGCGCGCCTGCGCCGCGCCTATGACCTGGCCTGGAACCGGGGGTACTGAGATGGGCTGGTCGCTGCGCTTCCAGGGGGTAGGCAACGCCTCGGCGGTGTCGTTGGGCTCGCCGATGGCGACAATCGAGCGCGATGGCGCGCCCTGGCTCACCATCGACTGCGGCGCCGAAGGCCTGACCGCCTTCGAGGCCGAGTACGGCCACATGCCGCGGGCGATCTTCATCACCCACGTGCACCTGGACCACGTCGGCGGCTTCGAGCGGCTGTTCGTGGACAGCTATTTTTCCGATCGCCGCGGCCAGACCCGCCTGTACGTACCGGCGGCGGTCGTGCCGCTGCTGCACCGGCGCGTGGCCGACTACCCGAACGTGCTCGCCGAAGGTGGCGCCAATTTCTGGGACGCCTTCCAGCTGATCCCGGTGGGCGAGGCGTTCTGGCACGACGACGTGCGCCTGGAAGTCTTCGCCGCCCGCCACCACTGGCCCGACACCGCCTTCGGCCTGCGTCTGAAGGGCGCGCTGGCCTGGACCGGCGACACCCGGCCGATTCCCGAAATGCTGGCGCGCTACGCCGACCAGGACGAGCTCATCGCCCATGACTGCGGCCTTCACGGCAACCCGTCGCATACTGGCGTGGATGACCTGGAGCGCGAATATCCGACCGCCCTGCGCCAACGCATGATGCTCTACCACTACGC
>DATCVI010000166.1:0-18969 GCA_036566925.1 Stenotrophomonas sp. | reverse complement strand
TCGGACTTCGTGCGCTCGGTGCTGGACATGTTCGCCTATGGCCGCGAGGTCGATGACAGCATCGTGCTCGCCGCCGGCCTGCCATCGCGCTGGTTCGAAGGGCAGGGCGTGTCGATCGCCGATCTGCGCACGCCGCACGGGCGGCTCGGTTACAGCCTGCGCCGCAGCGACCGCCAGTTGATCCTCGAGGTGCCGGCCGGCATCACCGCGCCTGCCGGTGGCCTGGTGCTGCCGTGGCCCTACGCCGGCAAACCGGGCGATGCCAAGGTCAATGGTGAGTCGGTGGAATGGGTGGACGGCGAACTGCGCATCCACGCAGTGCCGGCGCGTGTCGAGATCGAGGTGCCGTCGTCGGTGCGGCGGGCGGAGCGCAAGAACTGAGGCCAGGTCCAGCACCGGCGACGCAATGCGAAATTTCTAATTCTTCTTGCGTGGGGGGCGGCGCTACGGTCGGGTCGATGCTGCAACGCATCGACACCGTGAGTATCGAGAATGAAATCTGCCGTAGTGCTTCTATGTGCCCTGGTTTTCGTGGTTCCCGGTCCCGTGGGCGCCAACAACCGCCCGTCGGACGATGATGACGTGGTCGTCGTCCACGCCGACGGACACGATGTAGTGGTGGCCGACGATGATGACGACGTTGTCCTCGTCGCAGACGACGATGTAGTGATAGTGCAGGACGACTATGACGTCGGCGAGGTCATTCCGGTGGCCTACCTGGACGAGCGCTACTACATCGATTACGACGACTATGCCGCGTACCGCGTCCATGCACCGCCGCGTGGCTATCGATGGATGCGCTCTTCGACCAGCGAGTTGCTGCTGGTAGCGGTGGCCACCGGCCTGGTGGTCAAGGCTCTGAGTACGCGCTGAGCGCGTCAGTTCCCCTTCGCAAAGCCCGGCAACACGGAGGCTGCCGGGTTGTGGCGCTCAACCCAGCCGGGCTTGCGCAACGATCTTCGCCGCAGCTGCGGCGCTGTCACGGACCTTGTGCCACTCGCCCTTGGCCAGCCAATCCTTCGGCACCATCCACGAGCCGCCGATGCACAACACATTCGGCTGCGACAGGAACTGGCCGGCGGTTTCTTCGCTGATGCCGCCGGTGGGGCACAGCTTGAGCTCGGCCAGCGGACCGGCCAGGCCCTTGATCATCTGCAGGCCGCCCACGGCCGAGGCCGGAAACAGCTTGCAGACGCGGAAGCCGCGGCCCATCAACGAGAGGAATTCGGTCGGCGTGGCCGCGCCCGGCACCGCCGGGATCGGCGCGTCGGCGAGCAGGTCGGCCAGCGCCGGCGGGGTGCCCGGGGTCACCAGGAAATCGGCGCCGGCATCGATGGACTGCAGCATCTGCAGCTCGCTCAGCACGGTACCGGCACCGACCACCAACTCAGGGCGTTCGCGCTTGAGCGTGGCCAGTGCTTCCATCGCGATGGGCGTACGCAGGGTCAGCTCGATCGCGGGCAGGCCGCCTTCGAGCAGCGCGTCGGTCACCGCGCGCGCCTGGTCGAGGGTATCGACAGTGATGACCGGGAGAATGCCGGCCTGCAGCAGCAGGGACTCGGCACGGTTCTGGAGATCGGCAATCGTCATGGGGTGTTGTTCCTTGCTTTCAGGAGGTAGCCGGGACGCAATCAGGCGTCCTTGGCTTCATGCGGCGCTGCTGCCGCGGCGTGGTCGCCGCCCAGCTCGTATTCGGCGTCGTATTCCCACAGGCTGCCGTCGGCCGACATCGGCCCGCAGCCGATCGAAATCGCGCCCTGGTCGGCCGGGCCGACTACCTGGCGGTTGATCGCAAACAGGTTGCGGCCGATGTCATGGCCAGCCGGCGCAGTGTTGGGCGCCAGTTCGCGCGCCGCCCATTCGGCCGGCGAGACTTTCACTTCCAGGATGCCGGCCTCGCCGTCGAGCACGATGATGTCGCCCTCGCGCACGCGCGCGATCGGACCGCCGCGCGAAGCTTCCGGGGTGACGTGGATGGCGGCCGGGAACTTGCCCGACGCCCCCGACAGGCGGCCGTCGGTGACCAGGGCCACGCGTCGGCCCTGGTTCTGCAGCAGGCCCAGCAAGGGCGCCAGCGAATGCAGTTCCGGCATGCCGTTGGCGCGCGGTCCCTGGTAGCGCACGACCGCGACGAAATCCTGCGGCAGCGCGCCGGCGGCGTGCAGCTTGTTGAGCACTTGCGGCGCATCGACCACCACCGCCGGCGCTTCGATCCGGCGGTATTGCGGCTTGACCGCCGATAGCTTGATCAGCGAGCGGCCCATATTGCCGCGCAGCAGGCGCAGGCCACCCTGCGACTCGAATGCACTGGCGACCGGGCGCACGACTTCCTCGTCGGCGCTGGCCGCGGTGCCCGGCACGAAGGTGACCTTGCCGTCCTGCAGGCGCGGCTCCTGCGCATAGGCGCGCATGCCGCCCTCGACCACGGTCGGCAGGTCGTCGTGCATCAGCCCGGCGTCCATCAGTTCGCGGAACACGAAGGCGGTGCCGCCGGCGGCATGGAAGCGGTTCACGTCCGCCTCGCCATTCGGATAGACGCGCGCCAGCAGCGGCACGGTCTGCGAGATCAGGTCCATGTCGTCCCAGGTCAGGACGATGCCGGCCGCGCGCGCGACCGCGATCCAGTGGATGGTGTGGTTGGTCGAACCGCCGGTGGCCATCAGCGCGACCACGGCGTTGACGATGGCGCGCTCATCGATCAAGCGGCCAAACGGACGGAAATCGTCGCCGAGCGCGCTGATCGCCAGCGCGCGCTCGGCGGCGCTGCGCGTGAGCGCATCGCGCAGCGGCGTGCCCGGGTTGACGAACGAAGCGCCCGGCAGCTGCACGCCCATCGCTTCCAGCAACACCTGGTTGGAATTGGCGGTGCCGTAGAAGGTGCAGGTGCCCGGGGCGTGGTAGGAAGCTGCCTCGGCTTCGAGCAGCTCGGCGCGTGTCGCTTCGCCGGCGGCGTAGCGTTCGCGCACTTCGGCCTTCTGCTTGTTGGGAATGCCCGGGGTCATCGGGCCGGCCGGCAGGAACAGCGCCGGCAGGTGGCCGAAGGCGAGGGCGCCGATCAGCAGGCCCGGCACGATCTTGTCGCAAACGCCCAGGTAGACGGTGGCGTCGAACATATCGTGGCTCAGGCCAATGGCGGTCGCCTGGGCAATGATGTCGCGCGAGAACAGCGACAGTTCCATGCCGGCGCGGCCCTGGGTGACGCCGTCGCACATCGCCGGCACGCCGCCGGCGACCTGGGCGGTGGCGCCGAGCGCGCGCGCGGTCTCGCGGATCAACTCCGGATAATGCTCGAACGGCTGATGCGCCGAGAGCATGTCGTTGTACGCGGTGACAATGCCCAGGTTCGGCGTGACGCTGCCGCGCAGGCGGTCCTTGTCTGTCGGCCCGCACGCGGCAAAGCCGTGAGCGAGGTTGCCGCAGCTCAGGCGCGAACGGAACGGGCCATCGCGCAGGGCGGCGTCGATACCGGCCAGGTAGGCCGCGCGCGAAGCGGCACTGCGCAGGCGGATGCGTTCGGTGACAGCTTGGATATTCGGATGCAGGCTCATTGGCAGGGGGCTATGAGTGGGGGAAGCCAACCGGCGCCTTGACGGCGCGTCGGGGCAGGAAGAGCGGCGCCAGGCGCCGCTCGCGCAGTACGCCTCATGCGCACCAGTGGACCCGCAGGCGCGGACCCGGCTGCTGGATGGCGACGCGGATCGGATATTCGGTAGGGTCGTTGCCGGCCAGGGCCGCTTCCAGCATGTCCAGCTTCTGTTTGCCGCGCAGCAGCAGCAGGCGCGTCTCACAGGCGGCCAGGCCGGCGGGGGTCAAGGTAATGCGCAGCGGCCAGGCGTTTGCGCCGGGGCAGCCGGTGGCGTCCAGCGAGGCATAGGGTTGTTGGCTGGCCAGCGCGCGCGGCAGGTCGATGGCGCCGGGAAACAGCGAGGCGGTATGGCCATCGCCGCCCATGCCCAGCACCGCCAGGCACGGCGGCGCGGCGTGGGTGGCGTGCAGGTTGGCGTCGTGCACGCAATCGATCAGCGATTTGCCCTGGCGCACCAACGGGGTGAATTGCGCATCTTCGGCGCGCTCGAGCAGGCTGTGGCGGACCAGGTAGGCATTGCTGTCCGGGTCCTGCGGCGACAGCCAGCGCTCGTCAACCAGGCCGACTTCGACCTTGCTCCACTCCACCGCTTGCAGCGCCAGCGCTTCATACACCGGCGCCGGCGTGGTGCCGCCAGACAGCAGCATCCGCGCCTGCCCGCGCTTGCCGATTTCGTGGCCAAGGATGCTGGCCATTTCCTCGGCAATGCCTTCGACCCAGGCGTCGGCGTCGTCGTGGCGAATCAGCGAAATCTGTTCGTACGCCGGGCTCATGCACGCACCCCCTGCTTGCGTTCCACATCCACTGCATACGCCGCCGAGCCGAGCAGGCCGGCATGCGGGTGCATCACCGCCAGCGAAGGCACGCGCGACATGATCGCCGAGAAGCGGCCCTTGTTCTCGAAGCGCTGGCGGAAGCCGGAATGCTGCAGCGAGTCGAGCATCCGCGGCACCAGACCGCCGGTCAGGAAGACGCCGTCCCAGGCGCCCTGCATCAGCACCAGGTCGCCGGCGATGGCGCCGAAGATCGCGCAGAACAGGTCGATGGTGCGGGCAGCGCGGGCATCGCCTGCGACGGCGCGCGCGGTGATGTCCGAAGGCTTCAGCGGGCCCGGGTCGGCGCCGGCGATCTCGCTCAGCGCACGATGGATATTGACCAGGCCGGGGCCGCAGATCAGGCGTTCGTTGGAGACGCGGCCGAACTGTTGCGACAGGATTTCCAGCACCCGGATTTCCTCCGGCGTGCCGGGCGGGAAGCTGACGTGGCCGCCCTCGGTTTCCAGCGGGTAGCAGCGGCCATCGCGGATCAGCAGGCCGCCCACGCCCAGGCCGGTGCCCGGGCCGATCACGCCATAGTTGCGTGGCTGCTCGATCGGCGAGGGCGCCCAGGTGGCGCCGCCGACCTGGACCACGTCCTGCGGGCGCAGCAGGCAGATCGCCATGGCCTGCGCGGCGAAATCGTTGATCAAGTGGAGTTGCGAGAAGCCGAGCATGGCGGCGGTGCGCGAGCGCGAGATCACCCACGGATGGTTGGTGATGCGCGCCTCGTCGCCGTCGACGCGCCCGGCCACGGCGAACACGCCGCGGTCGGCGCTGGCGCCAATCTGGTCGAGGTAATGCTGTGCGGCTTCACCGAGCGAGGCGAAGTCGACCACGGCGAATTCGCGCACGCTGTCTTCCAGCAGCGGCATCGAGGCCTCGGTGTCGGCCAGCGCGAAGCGCGCATTGGTACCGCCAATGTCGGCCACCAGCGCCGGGCGCGCGGCCACGGTCACTTCCGCGCTCATGCCTGCGACCCCGACGCGCCGTCTTCCGGCTGGTCGATGCCTGGCGGCAGGAACGTGGTTGCCGCGGCGGGGCCCCAGCTGCCAGCCGGGTAGGCCTGCAGCGGCAGGTCGGCAGCCTTCCAGGCTGCGCTGACGCTGTCGATCCAGGCCCAGGCGGCGCGCACTTCGTCGTCGCGCACGAACAACGCATGGTTGCCGTTGAACGCATCCAGGAACAACCGCTCATAGGCGATGCGGCGGTGCAGGCCGGTCGGGACCGACAGCTCCAGTTCCAGCGGCTGCAGTTCCAGCGCGCCCCATTCCGGGCCGGCCAGCGAGCTCATCAGGCCGAGCTCGATGTTTTCCTGCGGCTGCAGCTGGAAGGTCAGGCGGTTGGGCGTGGCATGGGTGCGGTCGGGGCGCTCGAACAGCCAATGCGTGACCGGCTTGAGGGTGACGACGATCCGCGTGGTGCGCTCGGCCAGGCGCTTGCCGGTGCACAGGTGGAACGGCACGCCTTCCCAACGCCAGTTGTCGATATGCGCGGTGACACCGACGAAGGTCTCGACGTCGCTGCCTTCCGGCGGCTGGTAGGCCTGCGCCGGCTGGCCGTTGATGGTGCCGGCGGTGTAGCGGCCACGGACGCTGTCGCGGGCGGCATGTTCGGCGCGCAGCGGGCGCAGCGCGCGCAATACCTTGACCTTCTCATCGCGGATGCGGTCGGACTCCAGCGAGGCCGGCGGCTCCATCGCCACCAGGCACAACAGCTGCAGGATATGGCTCTGGACCATGTCGCGCAGCGCGCCGGAACGGGCGTAATAGGCGTCGCGGCCATCTACACCTTCGCTCTCGGATACCAGGATCTGCACCGACTCGATGTAGTTGCGGTTCCATACTGCTTCCAGCAGCGTATTGCCGAAGCGCAGGGCGATCAGGTTCTGCACCGCCGCCTTGCCGAGATAGTGGTCCAGACGGAACACGCGGTCTTCGTCGATCAGCGCGCCGATCGAGCGCAGGATTTCCTCGGCGCTGTCCGAATCGTGGCCGATGGGTTTTTCCAGCATCAGTCGGTTCGGCGCGGCCAGCGCGCCGCCCAGCGCCAGGCCCTGGCAGGTGCTGATGTACAGGCCCGGCGGAATCGCCAGGTAGCTGACGCATTTGCGCCCGGCCAGGTCGCGCACCGCCGCGGCCACCGATTCGGCGTCGCGCAGGTCGACCGAACGGTAGTCGATGCGCTGCAGCAGGTTCTCGATATCCGCTTCGCCGGCATGCGGCAGCGCCTGCTGCAGGCGCGGGCGCAGGATCTCGCGGAATTTTTCGGTGTCGTGCGGCGACAGCGCCAGCGCGCGGATGTGGAAGTCCTCGGCCAGCAGGCCGTCGATCGCCAGGCGCAGCAGGGAGGGGAAGAGATAGCGCTGCGCCAGGTCACCGGTCGCGCCGAACAGGAATAGGGTGTTGTGCATTGGCCGAGTTTCAGTTTCTGCTGACATCGTTGTCAATGGCGTGAATCCTGGGTTTCAAGGGGGTCGGCGCGGTTGGCTTGTCCGATGTATCCGCAGCCTCGGCGCGGGTCGGCGGGGTCGGGCGGAACGGTGTTCGCGTTCCAACTCGGCCTTGCCGGCCAAAGTCCGTGATTGTTGCAGCTAATGCCGGTGCACTGTTAGCGCTCCAGCGGTCCGGGGCCGACGCGATCGGTACCCGCCTGGCGATCGTTCGCTCCATACGCGCGCGAACGGTTTTGTGAATTCATGGTGTCGCTCCTCCCGATCCTGATGTTGCCAGATGAAAACGCTTACATGTCAGAATAAAACGAATGCATTCGATTGCGAGCAGTTTCATCGGCGACTATTCGAGGTTGCCGGGTGCGCAGGCGTCGCGATGCACCCAATGCCCCTATCAAGACCCGAGGCTAGCGAATGGCGAAAGTGCAGTTGGAGAACGTCCGCAAGGTTTACGACAACGGACAGGTCGCGGTGCAGGGCGCCAGTTTCGAGGTCGCCGACGGCGAGCTGATGGTGTTGGTGGGACCTTCGGGCTGCGGCAAGTCGACCCTGCTGCGGATGATCGCGGGCCTGGAAGACATCACCAGCGGCACGCTGAGTATCGGTGACCGCGTGGTCAACGATGTAGCACCGAAGGACCGCGACATCGCCATGGTGTTCCAGAGCTATGCGCTGTACCCGCACATGACGGTGCGCGAGAACCTGGCATTCGGGTTGAAGTTGCGCGGGCAGCCGGCAGCGGTCATCGAGGAGCGCGTGCGCAATGCGGCGCAGCTGCTGGGGCTGTCGGACATGCTCGACAAGCTGCCCAAGGCGATGTCCGGCGGCCAGCGCCAGCGCGTGGCGTTGGGCCGGGCAATGGTGCGCGAGTCGTCGGTGTTCCTGCTCGACGAGCCGCTGTCCAACCTGGATGCCAAGCTGCGCCACAGCGTGCGCACCGAGATCGCGCAGCTGCACCGCAAGCTCGGCACGACCATGGTCTACGTCACCCACGACCAGGTCGAGGCGATGACCCTGGGCCAGCGCATCGTGGTGCTCAATGCCGGGGTGATCCAGCAGATCGATACGCCGATGGCGCTGTACGAGCGCCCGGCCAACTTGTTCGTGGCCGGTTTCCTCGGCAGCCCGGCGATGAACGTGCTGCGTGGCACGCTGGGCGAAGGCGGGTTGCAGATGGCCGATGGGCGGCTGGTACCGCTGTCGGGCACCCCCTCGCCGGTGCAATCGCAGGGCAGGGAAGTACTGGTCGGCATTCGCCCGGAGCACCTGCAGCCGGCGGCTGTGGGCGACACCGTGGCGTTCGAGGCCCGCATCGAGGGGCTGGAACCGGTGGGCAACGAGATCTTCGTCAACCTCGCCCTGGGCGAGCAGATGCTGGTGATGCGGGTGCCGCCGCAGGCGCTGCCGGCGGTGGGCGAGTCCTTGAAGGTGGCGTTGCACGCCGCGCACCTGCACTTCTTCGACCCGCAAAGCGAGCTGCGGCTGTAGCGCTTAGCGCGCCAGTCCCTCCAGCAAGGGCTGCAACGGCGCCTCGCTCTCGCCCAGGCGCAGGGCCAAGCCGGCGCTCTCGATTGGCAACACCGCCAGCGCCAGCGTTCCGGCGACGCTGGCGATGCTGCCGGCGGTCGCCTCGCCATTGCGCAGTTCGGCGCCGGCAGGCGTGCCCGCCGGTACCGCGACAAGTTGCGCCACGCGCTTGGCCTTGCCGAGGAAATGCGTGCGCGCCACGATTTCCTGGCCCGGATAGCAGCCCTTCTTGACGCTGTAGGCCGCCAGCCGGTCCAGGCCGATTTGCTGCGGCGTCCACTGTTCGACAGCGCTGTCTTCCAGGCGCGGCAAGCCCAGGCGCAGGTCGGCCTGGCGCCACTGCGCCTCGAAGCCTTCGATCTCGGCAAAGCTGCGCGGCGAAATTTTCAGCGATCGTGGCAGCGCGGCGACGCCCAGGTCGAATTCGACCTCATCCTCGGTGGCCGCAAGCTGATTGCCGTTTGCAGCGATCGGCGCACCAAAGCGGCCACCGACGTGGAGATCCTGGCGCACCCAGATCCGCAGCTTTCGCCGGAACACGAAGCGCTGCAGCTGTTCGGCCAGGTTTTGCGCACGTCCGTCTGCCAGTACGAGCCAGTAGTCGTCCGGCCCGATTCGGCACAGCATGAAGATGGCGATGACCCGGCCCTTGGCGCTAAGCCACGCATTCCACTGCCATTGTCCGGCCGGCAGCGCGGCCAGGTCGTTGGCGAACTGGGCCTGGGCGAACGCCTGCGCTTCGGGGCCTTGCAGCGTGATCACGGCATGGCCCGGAAGGGCTGAAAAGGCTGAGTCGGAAATGTGAAGGTTGTCAGGCACGGGGGCGAGGCATAAAATTTGTGCGTTGCGAGAACACAATGATAAGCCAACCCCCTTCCCATCCCGAGTCCGATCCTGAAGGCACGGCACTTCCGGCAGCGCCAACTGTCCCGGAAGCCGAGCCCACTGAAATCGGTGGCCGCGGCGGACTGGATCCGGTGCGCTATGGGGATTGGGAAAAAAACGGTCGCTGCATCGATTTTTGAGTAGCGTAAGCCAACGCGGCCAGCATGCCGCCCAGCCGAGAAACAGAGTCAGCCAATGGCGAGCCCAGAACGTCCCCTGTCACCGCACCTGGATGTATACAAGTGGCAGATCCAGATGGTCACCTCGATCCTGCATCGAGCCACTGGCATTGTCCTTTCCGTTGGCGCCCTGGTCATTGCCGCCGGCCTGCTGACGCTGATGATGGGCGAGGCCCACTGGACCTGCTTCGGCCAGTTCATGGGCGCGTGGTATGGCCAACTCTTCCTGTTTGGCTGGTCGTGGTGCTTCGCCTACCACTTGTTGAACGGCATTCGCCACATCGTGCAGGACTTCGGCCACGGCTTCAGCATTCCGGCCTTCGTGCGCAATAGCTGGCTGTCGGTCGTTGGCAGCCTGGTCATCACCGCGCTGATCTGGGCCTATGTACTGACCACCGGAGGCGCCGCATGAGCCGTTACCGCACCCCGCTGAAGAATGTCCGTGGCCTGGGCACCGCCAAGACCGGTACCGAGCACTTCGTCAACCAGCGCCTGACCGCTACCGCGCTGGTGTTGCTCGGCGTGTGGTTCGTGGTGTTCGTGCTGAGCCTGCTTGGCGCCGACTACGCCGCGGCTACCGCCGCTGTCGCCAAGCCGTGGAACGCAGTGCTGCTGGTGGGCTTCCTGATCGCCTCGTTCTGGCACGCCCAGATCGGTCTGCAGGTCATCCTCGAAGACTACGTCCACAACAATCTCCTGGCCGTGGCGCTGCAGGTGTCGGTGAAGTTCATCGCCGCCCTGGGTGCCATCGTCAGTGTCATCGCGGTCGCGCGCATCGCGCTGGGGAACTGATCAAAGATGTCCGCCTACAAGATCACTGAACACAAGTACGACATGGTCGTCATCGGCGCCGGTGGCGCTGGCTTGCGCGCAACCTTCGGCCTGGCCCAGAAGGGCCTGCAGACCGTCTGCCTGACCAAGGTCTTCCCGACCCGCTCGCACACCGTCGCTGCGCAGGGCGGCATTTCCGCCGCGCTCGGCAACATGGGCGAAGACGATTGGCGCTATCACTTCTACGACACCATCAAGGGCTCGGACTGGCTCGGCGACCAGGACGCCATCGAGTACATGTGCCGTGAGGCGATCCCGGCCATCATCGAGCTGGAGCACTACGGCGTGCCGTTCTCGCGTACCGAGGAAGGCAAGATCTACCAGCGTCCGTTCGGCGGCATGACCACCAAGTTCGGCGAAGGCCCGCCGGCCCAGCGCACCTGCGCTGCCGCCGACCGCACTGGCCACGCCATGCTGCACACGCTGTACCAGCAGTCGCTGGCGCACAACGCGCGCTTCATGATCGAGTACTTCGCCCTGGACCTGATCTTCGACGAAGAGGGCGTCTGCCGCGGCGTGCTTGCCCTGGACATGGCCGAAGGCTCGCTGCACCTGTTCCGCGCCCATGGCGTGGTGCTGGCCACCGGCGGCTACGGCCGCGCCTACTTCAGCGCCACCTCGGCCCACACCTGTACCGGTGACGGCGGCGGCCTGGTGATGCGCGCCGGCCTGCCGATGCAGGACATGGAGTTCGTGCAGTTCCATCCGACCGGCATCTACGGCGCCGGCTGCCTGATCACCGAAGGCGTGCGCGGCGAAGGCGGCATCCTGCGCAACAGCAACGGCGAGCGCTTCATGGAGCGCTACGCCCCGCACTACAAGGACCTGGCCTCGCGCGACGTGGTCAGCCGTTCGATGACCATCGAGATCCGCGAAGGCCGCGGCGTCGGCGAGCACAAGGACCATATCCTGCTCGACCTGACCCACCTCGGCCCGGAAGTGATCAACGAGAAGTTGCCGGGCATCGCCGAAAGTGCGCACATCTTCGCCGGCGTCGACGTGACCAAGGAGCCGATCCCGGTCATCCCGACGGTGCACTACAACATGGGTGGCATCCCGACCAACTACCACGGCGAAGTGGTACGCAAGGTCGGCGATAACCCCGATGCGGTGGTGCCGGGTCTGTATGCCATTGGCGAGGCCGCCTGCGTGTCGGTGCACGGCGCCAACCGCCTGGGCTCGAACTCGCTGCTGGACCTGGTGGTGTTTGGCCGCGCGGTGGCCAACCGCTGCGCCGAGACGATCAAGCCCAACCAGCCGCACAAGCCGCTGCCTTCCGATGCCTGCGACAAGGCGCTGGGCCTGCTCGACAAGCTGCGCAATGCGAATGGCTCGACGCCCACTTCGGTCATCCGCGACAAGATGCAGCGCACGATGCAGTCCGATGCGGCGGTGTTCCGCACCAGCAAGACCCTGGCCGAGGGCTGCCAGAAGATGGACGAGATCTTCGCCCTGTTCGAGGACGTCAAGGTCTCGGACCGCTCGCTGGTCTGGAACTCCGACCTGATCGAGACCTACGAGCTGTACAACCTGCTGCTCAACGCGGTGGCGACGATCAACTCGGCCGAACAGCGCAAGGAAAGCCGCGGCGCGCATGCGCACGAGGATTTCCCCGATCGCGACGACGTCAATTGGCAGAAGCACACGCTGGTCTCGGTCGACGAGAAGGGCAAGTGCAGCTTCGACTTCCGACCGGTGCACATGTACACGCTCTCCAAGGACGTGGACGTGGTACCGCCGAAGCCGCGCGTCTACTGACCTAGCCGGGAGGGGGCCCGCCACGGCCGCCGCGCATGCGCGGTGGCCAGGGTGCCAGCCGAATCCCCAATCCCACTACCGGATTCAAAGCCATGGCAGAGTTCACCCTCCCCAAGAATTCCAAGGTCGGCAAGGGCAAGCATTACCCTGCGCCGGGCGCCAAGAACGTGCGCACCTTCAAGGTGTACCGCTGGAACCCCGACGACAACGCCAACCCGCGCACCGATACCTACGAGATTGACCTGGACAAGTGCGGGCCGATGGTCCTGGACGCGCTGATCAAGATCAAGAACGAGATCGATCCGACGTTGACCTTCCGCCGCTCCTGCCGCGAGGGCATCTGCGGCTCGTGCGCGATGAACATCGACGGAACCAACACGCTGGCCTGCACCAAGGCGATCAGCGCCTGCGGCAAGGCCGAAGTGCCGATCTACCCGCTGCCGCACATGAGCGTGGTCAAGGACCTGGTGCCGGACCTGACCCACTTCTACGCGCAGTACGCCTCGATCAAGCCGTGGATCCGCACCCAGACCCCGCCGCCGCCGGATCGCGAGCGCCTGCAGTCGCCGGAAGACCGCAAGAAGCTCGATGGCCTGTACGAGTGCATCCTCTGCGCGTGCTGCTCGACCAGCTGCCCGAGCTACTGGTGGAACGGCGAGCGCTACCTGGGCCCGGCGATCCTGCTGCAGGCCTACCGCTGGATCATCGATTCGCGTGACGAGGACACCGGTGCGCGCCTGGACGATCTGGAAGATCCGTTCAAGCTGTATCGCTGCCACACCATCATGAACTGCGCGCGGACTTGCCCGAAGGGCTTGAACCCGGCGCTGGCCATCGCCGAGATCAAGAAGCTGATGATGGCCCGCCGCGCCTGATCGGCGCGGTGGATCTGGCCCCGCGATGGACGAAGCGACCGAACTGAAGAAGCTGCGCTGGCGTTGCCGGCGCGGCATGCGCGAGCTGGACCAGCTGTTCGGCCGCTACCTGGACGGCTGCTGGCGCCAGGCATCGACCGAAGAGCGTGCGGTATTTGAGCTGCTACTGGCGCGCGAAGACGATAAGTTGTGGCGCTGGTTCATGGGCTACGAGGCCTGTCCGGATGCCCCGCAGGCCGCCCTTATCGAACGTATTCGCGCCTTGCCGGCTTGAGTGGCGGCCCTCGCGCTGGGCGCAGGGGCTGATGCTGGCCTGGGTAGTTTCGGGCGCCGCCTCGCTGCACTTGTCCGCGCTACCGCCGACGCCGACCTTGGTCGCGGTCGTCTTGCTCAGTGGGGTGGGGTGGCGGCAGGCCCGGCGCCTGGCCAGGCAGCCGCCGCGAATCTTGTCCATTCCCTGGGGCAACGCGCCCGCCTGCGTCGATGGCCGTCCGGTGGCGGCGCTGCGGGTGGAGTGGCGCGGGCCCCTGGCCTGGGTCTCCTGGCAGCGCGGACCGGGTCGACGCGAGCGCCTGATGTTCTGGCCCGATACCCTGCCACCCCGGCGACGACGTGAACTGCGTCTGGCCGCTCGCCAGCGCCCAGTTACCCAATCGGCCCGGCAATGGCACCATAGCGTCCCCTGAACGGTGGCAGCGCATGTTCAAACCCTTACCTGTCGCCATCGGCCTGCGCTACCTGCGCGCCAAGCGACGCAACGGCTTCATCTCCTTCATCTCGATGGCCTCCATCCTGGGCATTGCCCTCGGGGTGACGGTCCTGATCACCACGCTGGCGGTCATGAGCGGTTTCCAGAAGGAGATCCGCGACCGCCTGCTGCAGATGGCCGCCCACGCCACCGTCAGCGCCGACGGCGCACCGCTGCGTGACTGGGAGACCGCCCTGCGCGTGGCCAGCGCCGACCCGCGAGTGGCCGGCGCGGCGCCGTATATCGAAAGCCAGGCCCTGATCACCGGCGCGCGCAACCAGCCGGCAATCGTCCGCGGCGTGGTGCCGGCGCAGGAGAACAAGGTCTCGGTGCTGGCGCAGAAGATGAAGCAGGGCTCGGCCGACAGCCTGGTGCCCGGTTCCTACAACATCCTGCTCGGGCAGGAGCTGGCGCTGTGGCTTGGCGTCAATGTCGGCGACAAGGTCGTGGTGATGCTGGCCGAGCCGCAGGCCACCCCGTTCGGCGCGGCGCCGCGCTACAAGCGCTTCACCGTCAGCGGCATCTTCGAAGCCGGCTACAACGAGATCGACCGTGGCCTGGCCGTGGTCAGCATGGAAGACATGGGGCGCATCCTGCGGATGGATGGCGTGACCGGCGTGCGCCTGAAGCTCTACGACATGGACCGCGCCTGGGAAGTGGCCAGCGACCTTGCGTTGAAGCTGCCCGGCGACCATCGCATCAGCGACTGGACCCAGGAAAACGCCAACCTCTACCACTCGCTGCGGATGGAAAAGACGGTGATGGGCATCCTGCTGTCGCTGATCATCGCCATGGGCGCCTTCAACCTGGTGTCTTCGCAGGTGATGCTGGTGACCGACAAGCAGGCGGACATCGCCATCCTGCGTACCCTGGGCCTGACCCCGGGCGGGGTGATGAAGGTCTTCATGGTGCAGGGCTCTTTGATCGGCATCATCGGCACGGTGCTGGGCGTGGTGGGGGGCATCACCCTTACCCTCAACCTCGAACACATCCTTGGCGCGATCGAATCCCTGTTCCGTATCAAGTTGCTGCCGGAAGACGTGTACTACATCACCGGCCTGCCCACCGACATGCAGCCGCGCGACGTGGTGGTGATCACCCTGGTGGCGCTGTTGATGAGTTTCCTGGCGACCCTGTACCCGGCCTGGCGCGCGGCGCGCACGCAGCCGGCGGAGGCGCTGCGCTATGAGTGAGGCGAACATGACGACCACCGCGGTGATCCGCGCCGCTGGGCTGGGCAAGACCTACGCCGAGGGCCGCCTGCGCACGCCGGTGTTTGATGGCCTGGACCTGTCGGTGGCGCCGGGCGAGACCGTGGCGATCGTCGGCGCTTCGGGCGCCGGCAAGAGCACCTTGCTGCACCTGCTGGGCGGGCTGGATGTGCCCAGTGCCGGCGAGGTCTACGTGGCCGGGCAGTCGATGTCGCAGCTGTCCGATGCGCAGCGCGGGCGCCTGCGCAACAGCGCGCTGGGCTTCGTCTACCAGTTCCACCATCTGCTGCCGGAGTTCACTGCGTTGGAAAACGTGATGATGCCGGTGTTGTTGTCTGGCGAAGACGTGGCCCCGGCGCGCAAGCGCGCAGCTGCCTTGCTCGAAGCGGTGGGCCTCGGGCATCGACTGGAACACAAGCCCGGCGAGTTGTCCGGTGGCGAGCGCCAACGGGCGGCAGTAGCGCGCGCGCTGGTCAATCGCCCGGCCTGCGTGCTTGGTGACGAGCCGACCGGCAACCTGGACGATCGCACCGCGGCAACGGTGTTCGAGCTGATGCTCGACCTCAATCGCCAGCACCACACCAGCCTGGTGTTGGTGACCCACGACCGCAGCCTGGCCTTCAAGCTTGACCGCGTGCTGGAACTGCACGAAGGGCGCCTGCGCCAGATCACGGCGCCTGCGACAGCCTGAGCGCGTTGCCGGCCGCGCATTGCGGCCGGTGGATGCCTAGCCGTTTGCACTGCAAGGCCCCACCTGTCGGTGCGAGGTTTCCCTCTGCCACTGCCTGGCCGTGTTCCCTAACCTGATCGTGTGATGTGCCGGCGCCGCCTGACGGTGGGGCAGACCCCGCAACGCCCAGCCCCCCTGAGGCGAGCGGCGTAAAAGCCGTCGGGCGGCGCCAGGCACGTCACACCTTCGGTTGCGCATGAGGCGCGGCCGCTACGGGCGAGGGAGCGATGGCCATTCCGGGCAATGTCTGGCGGTTGTCGTCGACCCACATTCTTGCGCTGCTGCTTGGCGTGCTCGCTGCGACCTGGTCGCCGTGGCCGTGGACGATCCCCAGCATCGGCCTGTGCGTGGCAGCGGCGGCGGTGGCGGCTGTCGTATCAGGCGTAGGCCGTAGCCCGGTTGCCCACATCGCAACGTCGCCGCGCCAGGCGCAGCTACGCGCGGCGCTGCTGGCGCTGGCCTGGTCGCTCGCGGGCGCAGCATGGGCCGGCACGCTATCGGTGCGGGTCATGCGCGCACAGCTGCCCGCGTCCTGGGAAGGGCGCGAGGTGGTGCTGAGCGGTCAAGTGGTCAGCCTGCCG
Source organism: Stenotrophomonas sp. (assembly GCA_036566925.1). Lineage (GTDB taxonomy): Bacteria > Pseudomonadota > Gammaproteobacteria > Xanthomonadales > Xanthomonadaceae > Stenotrophomonas_A. The sequence continues at coordinate 2,791 of DATCVI010000166.1, read as the reverse complement.
GACGTAGAAAAGCGCCGCAGCCGCTTCTTGCTGCAAGTGGACGACAGCGGCCAACAGCCTGCGCCGGTACGCGGACGGTTGCTGCAATTGGCCTGGTACGACGATTTCGACGCCCGCGCGCCGGGTCCGAGGCTGGCCTTGCATGCAGGCGCGCATTGGCAACTGCACGCGCGCCTGCGTGCGCCACGGGGGTTGCGCAATCCGGGCGGCTTCGACGCCGAGCGCAGTGCCATGGCACAGCGCTGGACGGCGGTCGGGCTGGTACGCCAACCCGAGGCTGCGCGGCAAGTACGCGAACCGCACGGTTGGGCCGCCTGGCGCGATCGCATGTCCGCCCGCATCGGCAGGGCCATCGACCGTCCGGATGCGCGGTTCGTCCAGGCGCTGGCGCTAGGGGACACACGCGGCCTTGGCGCGCAGGACTGGCGCCTGTTGCGGTCGGCCGGTCTGACCCACCTGATTGCCATTTCCGGCTTTCATGTCGGCTTGGTCGCGCTGGCCGCGGCGTGGCTCGTGCGCGGCCTGTGGCGGGTGAGCGCCAGACTGGCGCGGCGTTGGCCGCGCGAGCACGCCGCCGCAGTGGCTGCGGTGCTGGCCGCCGCGCTCTATGGCGTCGTGGCCGGTGGCTCGCTGCCCACCGTCCGCACCGTGCTGATGATCGGCGCGCTTTCCGCTGCAAGGTTGTGCCGGCGGCCGGTGGCGGTAACGCGTTCGCTCGCGCTGGCGCTCCTGGCGGTGTTGCTCGTCGATCCGCTGGCCACGCTATTGCCCGGGTTCTGGCTCAGCTTCGGCGGTGTGGCCTGCCTCTCCGTGCTGATGCCGCAGAACGGCTCGCGCCTGCGCTGGCTATGGGATTTCCTGCGCGCGCAGTGGGTCGCCACGCTGTGCTTGCTGCCGGTCAGCGCGGCCTGGTTCGCCCAGGCTTCGTGGGTAGGCCCGCTGGCCAATCTGCTTGCCATCCCCTGGTGGAGCCTGCTGGTGGTGCCGCTGTCGCTGGGTGGCCTGGTCTTTGAAGCGGCGTATGCGGGTGCCGGTGCGCCGATGTGGCGGCTTGCGGCAGCGTGCTTTGAGCCGAGTTGGCGGTTGTTCTCCTGGCTCGGTACCCAGCCCTTCGCGCAAGCGCCGCTGACCGAGGTCGCGACGACGGCCGCGGTCCTGGCGTTGCTGGGTGCCATCGGCTGGCTGCTGCCGCGGGGGACGCCCGGCAAGCCTTTGGCCGCGGTGTTGTGGCTGGCCCTGGCCTGGCCCGATACCCGGCGCCCGGGCCCAGGGGCGTTCGAGTTGGTAGTGCTCGACGTTGGCCAGGGCTTGTCGGTGCTGGTGCGCACCCATCGCCACGCCCTGTTGTACGACGCCGGGCCGCGGGTGGAGGAGGGCTTCGATGCCGGCGAACGGGTCGTGGTGCCAGCACTGCATGCACTCGGCGTCCGGGCCCTGGACGCCCTGGTGGTCAGCCACGCCGACAGCGATCATGCCGGCGGTGTAGCGACGGTTGTGGCCGAGTTGCCGGTGGCACGCATGGTGGCCCCGCCTGATGCGGAGGTCCCGGGCGCTGGCTCCACACCGGCTGCCTGCCTGCGCGGGCAGGGCTGGGAGTGGGATGGCGTGCGCTTTCGCTTCCTGCATCCGCCCAGCGGCTTTCCCTATCTCGGCAACGAATCCAGCTGCGTGTTGCGAGTGGAAGCCGGTGGCCAGGCGGCGTTGTTGACCGGAGACATCGGCCGGGTTATCGAGCAGCGCCTGGTGCGGCTGGCGCCTGCCGACCTGCGCGCCGAGCTTGTGGTAGTGCCCCACCATGGCAGCGCCAGCTCCTCCAGCCCGGGCTTCGTAGCGGCCACCGGCGCTCGATTGGCGGTCATTTCCAGCGGGCATGGCAACCGCTTCGGCCACCCGCGGCCGGGCGTGTTGCGATGGTGGCGGCGGGGCGGCGCCGAAGCCCTGGAGACCGCCCGCAGCGGCGCCGTGAGGGTCTGGCTGGGTCCGGCCGGCCTGGCCGTGCGCGAGCAGCGACGCTGGCAGGCGCGCCATTGGGATGCCGAGGAACGGCTGCGCGCGGCTGCTATCCTATCGGCCAGCAAACAAGCGGCCGAGCGCGCCGGAGGATCTAAACGTGTGGGAACTGGTCAAGGCCGGCGGCTGGCCGATGGTGCCCCTGCTGCTGCTGGGGATCCTGGCGCTGGCGATCGTGCTCGAGCGGCTGTGGACGTTGCGCCGCAATGAAGTACTGCCGCCGGGCTTGGGCGAAGAGGTCCGCAACTGGGCCGCGCGCGGCAAGCTCGACCCGGCCCACATCGATTCGCTGCGCCGCAGCTCGCCGCTGGGCGCGTTGCTGGCCTCGGCCCTGGACGTGCGCGGCCGCCCGCGCGAGCTGGTGCGCGAACGCATCGAAGACAGTGGCCGCCACATCGTCCACCGCATGGAGCGCTTCCTCAACGCGCTCGGCACGATCGCTTCGGCCGGCCCACTGCTCGGCCTGCTCGGCACCGTCGTCGGCATGATCCAGATGTTCCTGGGCATCCTCGACCACGGCATCGGCGATGTGAACCAGCTCGCCGGCGGCATCGGCAAGGCGCTGGTGTGCACGGCCACCGGCATGATCGTGGCGATCCCGGCACTGGCCGCGCACCGCTGGTTCCGCGGCCGCATCTCCGAATACATCGTTGCGATGGAGCACGAAGCCATCGCGCTGATGGACACGCTCGACACCCGCCCGGCCACGGCCGTGCGCGCGCCGCAGGCCGCCTGAGGCGCACCGCACGATGCGTATCCGCGACCACCGCGCAGACGATGA
>DATCVI010000165.1:0-6512 GCA_036566925.1 Stenotrophomonas sp. | reverse complement strand
ATGCTGCAACTGGGCCGCGAGTGGCCGCCGCAATGGCTTCCAGTCGTGTTGCTACAAGCCCTTGGCGGCCTGCTGCTGGGTTCCTTTCTCAACCTGCTTTACACCTGCGTGTCGACGGCCGGCAGCCTGATCGACCATGCGGGTGGCTACAGTTTTTCGATGGATTACGCGCCGGTCGATGGCCAGGGTTCCAGCCCGTGGCAATCGATCCTGGTCCATCTGCTGACCTTGTGGATATTCAGCCCGGACGGCCTGGCGATCCTTTGCGACGCACTGCTGGACACCTCACGTCTATGGATGGCCGTCCCCGACCGGCCGTTCCTGCCACAACTGCGGGAGCTGGCGTTGACGCATTTTCCGCAGGCTTTGGCACGCGGCGCCACCTTGGCCGCGCCCGTCGTCGCCCTGCTGCTGGCAATCGAGGTCGGGATCGGCACGATGAACCGGCTGATGCCGCAGCTCAATGCATTCTCCCTTTCGATGGCCCTGCGCGCCCTGGTCGCCGCGCTTGCACTGCATGCAGCCGCGCCGACCCTCATGCGTGCCATCGCCGCCCTGCCCGCCCAGTTGCTCGCCCGGCCATGAGCGAAAAGACTCAGCCACCGACCGAGCGCCGGCTGCGCGAGGCTACCGCCCGCGGCGAAGTCGCCCACAGCAACACGCTGACCGCCGCGCTGGGCCTGCTGCTGGCCAGTGCAATCCTGTTCTTCCTGGCGCCTCCTGCCACGGGAATCTACTGGCGTCTTCTGCTGCAAGTGACTGCCCCGGATACCGGGTCGGTCAGCGTGATCTCCACGACCCTGCTGCCGACGCTGGTGCTTTTTTGCGGCGCCTTTGTCCTGCTGACGCTGCTCGGGGGTCTGGCAATCGGCCTGGCACAGACGCGCTTCCAGCCCTCGTGGAAAGCCATGCGGCCGCGCCCGCAGCGACTGAACCCGGCCCAGAATCTCAAGCAGGCTTTCAGCCTGGACAAAGTCGCCGACCTGGTCAGCACGCTGCTTCACGTGAGCGTGTGTGGGCTGGTACTTCTGTTTGTTGCGATCCATGCATTGGCCGAGCTGCCAGCCGCGATGGCCCTGGAAGAACCCACTCTGCATCTGCTGCGTGGCGGCCGCGGCCCACTGCTGCAACTGGCGCAGACCGGCGCGGCGCTGCTACCGCTGGCATTGGGCGATTTGTGGCTCAAGCATCGGCTGCGCCTGCGCCAGCTGCGGATGAGCCTGGAAGAGCTTCGCAAGGAACGACGCGATGAGGAAGGCTCGCCGGAAATCAAGCAACAAGCACGCCATAGCCACCAACAGGCCGCACACGAAGATGCGATTCCCGCGCCCGCGCCTGCTGTTTGAGCGCTCGTTCTTCGGCTCCCCTCACAACCATCTGGCCGCCGCCGCAGTCACGGTCGGCATTCTTGGTTTGCTGGTGGTCCCGGTTGCGCCGTGGGTCCTGGACCTGGCCATCGGCGCAAGTTTCCTGATCAGCCTGCTGCTGCTGACGGCGACCTTGCAGGTTCGGCGCGCCAGCGACCTGTCGAGCTTCCCTGCCATGCTGCTCGGCGCGACCTTACTGCGGCTGGCCATCTCGATCGCCTCGACCCGCATGATCTTGCTGGAAGCCCGCGCAGGCGAAATCATCCACGCGGTCGGCAGCGTGGCGGCGGGTGCCAACGTCGTGGTTGGCCTGGTGGTCTTCGTCGTGCTGGGCGTGGTGCAGTTCATCGTGATCGCCAAGGGCGGCGACCGGGTGGCCGAGGTCGCCGCGCGCTTCACGCTCGACAGCATCCCGGGCCGGCAGATGAGCGTGGACGCCGACCTGCGGTCCGGGCTGCTGAGCGCCTCGCAGGCCGGCCAGCGCAGGCGCGAGATGGAACAGGAAACCTACCTGTATGGCGCTATGGATGGCGCGATGAAATTCGTCAAGGGCGACAGCATTGCGACGTTCCTGGTCGCCGCGGTCAATCTCGCCGGCGGTATCGCCGTGGGCATGCTCCAGCGCGGGCTGCCGTTCGCCGATGCGGCGCGCAGCTACACCCTCCTCACCATCGGCGACGGCCTGGTCGCACAGATCCCGTCGCTTCTGAGCGCCATGGCGGCGGCCATCCTCATCACCCGCGTGTGCAGCACCGACACCGAAGAGGGCGACGGCGGCCTGGCCTCTGAAGTCGCCAGCCAGCTCAGGCAACTTCCACGCGCCATGGGCGCCACCGCCATGCTGCTGCTGGCGTTCGGCCTGCTCCCGGGGATGCCGTTGTTTCCTTTCCTTCCGGCCAGCCTGGCCCTGGGCACCTTGACCTTTGCGATCCAGAAGCGTGCCCGGGTCAACGCCAACGCTCGACGCGCGAGCATGCCGGCGATGGCGCGCGACGGCGGCGGCTACCTGCCGCGCATCCTCGACGACGTCGAACTCGGCACCTCGGCGCCGCTGCGGGTGCGGATCAACCCGAGCGCGTTGCAAGCGCTCGCCCCCGAGGCGTTGAACCATCGGCTCTCAAACCTGCGTCGACAGCTCACCCTCACCACCGGCTCGCCGTTCCCCGGCGTGTGCTTGCTGCGCGACGACCTGCTCCCCGCGCATCACTACGTGGTGGATATCGAAGAAGTTCCGTTCGAAAGCAGCACGCTGGTACCCGGATGCCTGCTGGTCAGCACCCAGGGCACGCCGCTACCACAGGCCACCGATGGATACCGCCCTGGCTATGCCATATCGCGATGGTTGCCCAGGGATGTCGCTGCAACACTCCGCGCCGATGACGTGGTGTCCACCGATGGCGACGAAGCGCTGTGCCTACATCTGCTGGAGATCTGCCAGTTGCGGGCCGCGCACTTCTTCGGCCTGCAGGACACCCGCTTCATGCTCGGCCAGCTGTCGCGGGAATTCGATGCATTGGTCACCCAGTTCGAATCGCGTGTCGGCGCCATTGCGCTGACGCGCACGCTGCGCGCGTTGCTCGCAGATGGCATCAGCATCCGCAATCTGCGCCGGATACTGGATGCACTGCTGGCCATACCGGCTTCGGAGCTGAACCAGGACGTGTTGCTACGCCACGCACGCATCGCGCTGGGCGAGCAGATCTGTCGTCGCTACCGTGATCCGGACGGCACCCGCCTGGACGCCGAGGTCATCGAGCCCTCGTGGCAGCAACAATTGGAAACCTGCATCCAGCCAGGAACCGACGGCGAGCCGGAGTTCCTGCCGTCAGCGGCGATGCTCGAATGGGTGGAGGCACTGGTGATCGAGCGCAACGGGCGGGCCACGCCGATACTGACCTCGGCCGTCCTGCGGCCCCACTTGGCGCAACTGTTTGGCAGCATCTCTGCCACCGCCCCGGTACTGGCGTTCGAAGAAGTTGGGCGGGGCGACACGGAGTTGCGGATCGAACGTTGCTGGCTCGCGCCGTGAAGGATTGGCCAGGCCCTGCAACCGGCGACGCGTGGCAGCCCAAGCTGTCGGGCAAGATTGTCGATGCGCGCGGCGTGTTGATTCGCGTGGCCGGTCTTTCAGTGCATATCGGCGAGCGCGTGCGCATTCGGGGTGGCGCCCACGGGGTCGAGCAGCTGGGTGAGGTGGTGGGACTGGAGGGGCCGCTCGCCCTGGTGCTGCCCTTGCGCGGCGTAAACGGGCTGTCCTCGATCTGCGAGGTGGAAAGTTGCCGTGCCGAAGGCCTGGACGTTGATGCATGGGAAGCGCGCGGCAGGGTGATCAACGGCTTGGGCGAGGCCCTGGATGGCGGGCCGGCGTTGCCTCGAAACGCGGCACCCGTGCTGTCGACGATTGCGCCGCTGGCCAGGCCCCTCATCGATTGCCCGATTACCACCGGCTGGCGGGCCGTTGACGGTCTGCTGACTTGCGGCCAGGGCCAACGCTTGGGAATCTTCGCGCCCGCAGGCGCGGGCAAGAGCACGTTGCTGGGCTCCTTTGCGCGGCATATCTGCTGCGACACCGTCGTGCTGGCCCTTATCGGTGAGCGCAGCCGGGAGGTCGCCGATTTTCTCCAGCGCCACCTCGGGGCGCGCCGCGGTTCGGCGATTGCGGTGGTCGCCACCAGCGATCGATCGCCGGCCGAGAGGCTGTGTGCAGCGGAACTGGCCGGCCGCCTCGCCTGCAGATTACGCGACCGAGGCCAGCATGTGCTGCTGTTGCTCGACTCGCTGACCCGCTACGCCAGGGCCGGCCGGGAACTGGGCCTGGCCCTGGGCGAACCCGCTGGCGCCGGTGGCTATCCGCCTAGCGTACACGCGCGGATCGCGCAGTTGGTCGAGGCCTCCGGGCGTGGGCCCGTGGGCAGCGTCACCGGCTTTTATACGATGCTTTGCGAGCACGACGACGAGCCGCTGGCGGAAGAAATCCGCTCGCTCATGGATGGGCATATCCAGTTGTCATCGACGCTGGCCCAGGCCGCGCACTATCCGGCCATCGACCTGCTTCGCAGCCAGAGCCGCCTGTTCGATTCACTGGCCGCGCCACAGCAGCGCCAGCATGCCGCGCGCTTCCGTCACTGGTTCGCACGCCATGAAGAACTGCAGTGGCTGATCCAGATCGGTGAGTACAAGCCGGGGTCCGATGCAGACGCCGACCAGGCCATTGCTCACCACGCCAGCCTGCTACGGTTCCTGCAGCAGCAGGAATGCAACTCGACGCTAGCGCAGACCCGATCGGCGTTGAGCGAGATTTTCGAGGACGACGGCACGTGAGCGCCCCGCCGCCGGCGCAGATGATCCGGCTGCGGCGCATCCGGTTGCTGCGTGCGCAGCGGAATTGGCGCCAGCTGCTGGATGCCCGCGGACAACTGCGGCAAGCCCTATCGGCGCTCACGCGTGAGTACGAGGCACAGCAGGCCGCCGGCAGGCAATGCCTGCGCCATGCCGAAGCGGGGGCCGCCCGCTACACGCTCGTCATGCGACGGGCATGCGCGCATCAAACGCAGGCAGCATCGCTTGGCAGACAAGCCCAGGCGCTGGCGAAGCAGCTCGATGAGATGACCCCGCAGCTGCGATCGGCACGCGTCGCGCTGGAAAAGGCCAGACGACTCCTGGAAGAATCGTCGCCCCGCTAAGCGAAGGCGACGATCTCCTGCTTGGAGCAAGACTACTGGCCCTTGCCCATCGATGGCAGAGAGCCGGCCATGGCCATCAGCGGCTGCAGCATGTTCGTCACATCACTGATAGCCGATTGCACGGTGGACAGGACTTGGCCGAAAAGATCCATGGCCTTGCTGAGCAGTTCCATGCCTGATTGAGCGCTTTGTTCGGCGCCGCCCGCAGCGCCTTGTGCACCTGCGGACTGTCCGCCGCCGCTCGCCGCTTCGGCCGCACCGGCACCACCGCCGGGTGGACTCGCCAGCGCCGACGCTGCCCCCCTTCCAGGCGCCGCTGCCGGCATGCCCACGGCGGCCCCGGCCATCGCAGCGCGCGCGCCGGCACCCACCGCCATGGCGCCCATGCCGGCCATGCCCATGGCAGAAGGCCTTACTACATCGGCACCGAGTTTTTGCACGTCCACACTCTTGCCCAGCCCGCCAAGCTGCGACGACAGCCCGCCTGCCGCACCGCTCAAACTGCCCGAATTGATCGCTCGCATGGGATTCATGGTGGTTCCTCCAACTACGGAATGACATCTATAGCGGCGCATCCGCGCGCATGGGCAATACATAGGTTTTGCCCGCTCCTTCCACGAACGCTTCATATCGTGGTGCGAAGGAGAACGAAGCAGCGAAGCAGCCCAACGCCGCCAAACCTGCCGCACTCCGGGGCGCGGTGTTCCTACATGTTTATTACCCGAGCGCAGCGCGTGCGGCCCATAAGCGGACATCACCTCTGACGGAAGACTGTCGATGAAAGTACAGGCAAGCCATAAGGCGCAGTGGGATCGAACCTCCTCGGAAGGTAATCGGGGAAAGCACCCGCCCCCCAAAAAGGCGGTGGACGAAAAGACGCAGGTCATATCGCCCAAGTCCTCCCCCATGAAGCAGCAAGGTAACGGCCCTGCCAGCGGCCAGGTCGCATGCCTGCCGATGCAGCGAATACCCGATGCCCGGTTCAAACTACAGACCGAAGGCCCGACCGCACTCAAGGAGCAACGGCTGGAACACCCGCTTGGCTCGACGCCAGAGGCGCGAAAACCGGAACCGTCGGCCCTGGCCAGTGAGCACCAGGATCTTACGTCGGACGGCTGCGGCAATGCGGTCGTGGCGGCCCAGCTCGGCGGTCCGGTAACGCAGTGGGAGCCCGGCAAGATGACAGTCGGCTCGCCCCTGCTTCCTCCGGAACCAGAGAGCGCCTGGCACATTGTCGTCCAGACGTTGAAGAACCCGGCGCAAAGGCTCTACCAATCGTACGCGCACCTTGGCGCGTTGATGTTCAAGGGGCGCTATGCCACGGAGCAAGAGCTCGGCATCGCGCGCAAGATGGGCGCACCCGTTGACGTCGCGGCCAAGACGTTCGTGCCGGCAGTCGGGTACGCCAGTGCCATCGCCACCGCCATCGACGCCGCCGAGCAATGGGCCAAGGAGGGAACGC
>DATCVI010000164.1:0-12728 GCA_036566925.1 Stenotrophomonas sp. | reverse complement strand
CGCGCCACTTGCTTACCTATCGGCGGCGCGCGGTTTTGGCGCGGTGCAATTTACCTCGCCCGCCTGGCGAGGTCTCTTGGTGCTTGGCATCGGTTGGAGTGTTGCACTGTCGTTGCTGTGCTGCGTTGCCCAGCACGGATCGCGTCGTCGGCAACTGCCGCAACGCAGCGGGGGGTCACTCTGATCCACCCAGTGTGGGACCCAAGCCGGACGGCATCAGCGTAGGCCTGCGTTGCGCGGCAACTACGCGCTCTCGGCGTCCGCATCCGCGGCAATCCGGTTGATAGCCCCGCGTGCCACGATCATCGGCGGATTGCTCATCCTCGCCAGAGCAATCATCGCCTTGCCCAGCGTCAGGTTATTCGTTACCAACGAAGGAGCGGCGGCGCCTGCCAGCCTGAGCAGTGGCGCACCCGCCCAGTAAAGCGGCTTGAGCAGTCCGTGGCGAGTACCGGTCCCGGCCACTGGGCGCACGGCACCGGGACGCAGCAGGACCACCCGCATCGGCAAGGTGGCCAGCACCTGCTCGGTTTCTCCTTTGACACGCAACGGCATGATCCGGCTGGCCGGGTCGGCCCCGGCACCGGAGACATACAGGAAGCGTCCTTGCGGATTGGCCGCGGCCCAGGCACGCGCGACCGCTATCGTGGTATCAAACGTGACCTCTCGATACTGCGCTTCATTCGTCCCCAGGGGGGTCGCACCGGCACAGTAGAAGCAGGCATCGAAGCCGCCCAGCGCGACACCGCCATCGGCGATGCGGCGAAAGTCATCGAGCACGATCTCCTGGACGCCGCTGGCGACGCCGCCTTTGCGCCGAACCAGCGCGGCAGTAGCGGCGACGCGCCCAGAAGACCGGCAGGCCAATGCCACGCCCTGCCCCACCAGGCCGGTCGCGCCGGTCAACAGAATTCGCAATCCGAGGCTACCGTTCACGACGTGGACTCCGCGATCGCTAGAGTTTTACAAAGCGCTGGATCTTGCGCGCGAGCCAACCGCTGAACACCAAGGGCGCGTCCAGTGCCGAAACGCAGATGCACGGTACGCCGGGTACGGTGACCGGCTGGTGTTCGACCTCCCCATCCAAATCGGCCATGTCCCCCGGCCCGAACAGCCCCAGCGCATCGTTATAGGCACCGCGCAGGATCTGGGTCAGCTCGTTGCGGCCATGGCTGTGCATCGGCAGGCACTTGCCCGGCGCTATCTTCAGCATGATCAACGAGGGCATCCGTTCGGCACGGATGCAGTGCACGCCCGGCGCCATCCAGCGCCAACGCAGGTGGGCCAGCGAGTCGCCGAAGTAAGGATGCAGCGCCGCGGGTAGAGCGTCCGGATCGGCGCCCTGCCGCGCCGGCGGCGGACTGCCCGTTGCTACCGACAGCGCAACCGGCTCGTTGACGTCCAGCTGGGCCAGCATGGCCTGGCGCAGCGCCTCGCGTCGCGCATCGGGAGGCGGCGGCTGGGTCTTTTCCAGCAGTACCGAACCGATGGCTTCGGCATCGCGCAGGCGCTGGCGGCAATGCCGGCACTGTTCCAGGTGGACGCCGGCAACGATGCTCAGCGGCGCCGGCAGCGCGCCGGCGGCGTAGCTCATCAACGTGGATTCGTGCAGATGGTGGTGCGGATTCACGGCGCGCCCCCCACCTTGGACTGCAATTGCAGGAACGCGCGCCGCAGGTGCGACTTGACCGTCCCCAGCGGCATCCCCAATGCGTGCGCAATCTCGCCGTGGCTCTTGGCCTCGAAGTAGGACATGCGCACAAGCCGTGCCTGCACCGCGGGAAGCTCGTTGATGCGTTGGCGCAAGCGGGCCTGGTCGGCGTACTGCTCGGCACTGCTGTGCTCGTCGCCATCCGAAGCGGCGGCCTGTTCGACTGCCGCTTGCACTTGCATCCAGCTCCGCTCGCGGCGCACGCGGTCGATATGCAGGTTGCGGGCGATGCGGTATAGCCAGGTGCTCAATGCGCCCTGCGCCGGATCGAAGTCTGCCGCGCGCAGCCACAGGCGTAGCAGGCACTCCTGCGCAAGCTCCTCGGCCACTGCCTCCGGCACGCCGAGCCCGCGCAGGTAGACGCACAGGCGTGGCATGAAGTGGTCGTAGATGCGCAAGAAGCAGGCGCGGTCGCGCAGGCGTGCCACCGCGTCCATGTCCCCTGCCCAGTCCATTGGCTCGTTGCTCGGCTGATGGGAATTGGACACGATCCGTGCGGCGTCGAGGCTGGATGGGAGGGGGGTGGGGTCAGGGTACATCCGTAAGGGGGCGGCAGGTGAAGGTCTATGCGTTCTGTACGTTCGGCGGCAGCCATTGGATGCAGCGCCGGGTCGGGCAACGTCCCTGGCCTGCCCTTGGCCCCTCTCCCGTTACGCCACGCAGGAGATTTCGTAGCCGGCTGCATCCAGTCAGCGCCCTGCTGCGTAAAGGAAGGCAGACCCCTCCGAGACCCTCCATGGCCTCTGCAGCCGCCCTGCCCCGCAGACACTGGCGCCTCTTGCGCACGCTGCAGCGTTGGTTCGATACCGGCACCGGAACCGACAGGCCCGGGCCTCAGTCCGGCCGCATCGACTGGCTGCGCGCAGTCCCGTTCGCGCTGATGCACGTGGCCTGCCTGGCGGTGATCTGGGTCGGGGTTTCGTGGACGGCCGTGCTGGTGGCGGCGGCGCTGTATGCCGTTCGCATGTTCGCCATCACCGCCTTCTATCACCGTTATTTTTCGCACCGCACCTTCCAGGCCTCGCGTACGGTGCAGTTTGTTTTCGCCGTCATTGGTGCCTCGAGCGTGCAACGTGGGCCGCTGTGGTGGGCGGCGCACCATCGCCACCACCACCGCCACGCCGACCAGCCGCTCGATCCGCACTCGCCCCGCCAGGGCGGCTTCTGGCGCAGCCACATGGGTTGGTTCCTGACCCGCCAGGCCTTCGCGACAGACTTCGACCGGGTCCCCGACCTGGTCCGCTTTCCCGAGTTACGCTGGCTGGACCGGTTCGACACCGCCGTGCCGGTAATTCTGGCCGCTGCCTTGTATGCCCTCGGGGCATTGCTGGAGCGCCTGGCTCCCAGCCTGCACACCTCCGGCCCGCAATTGCTGGTGTGGGGCTTCTTCGTTTCCACCGTGGTGCTGTTCCACGCGACGGTCACCATCAACTCGCTCGCCCACCGTTTCGGCAGCCGCCGTTTCGATACCCGCGACGACAGCCGCAACAACTTCTGGCTGGCGCTGCTGACCTTCGGCGAAGGCTGGCACAACAACCACCACTTCTTTCCCGGCACCGTGCGCCAGGGCTTTCGCTGGTGGGAGGTGGACCTGGCCTGGTATGGACTGCGCGCCATGGCCGCGCTGGGACTCGTCACCGAACTCAAGCCCATCCCCGGTTGGGTCCTGGCCAAGGCCAGGGACTGACATGCGCATCGCGATCATCGGGTCGGGCATCGCGGGGCTGGCCAGCGCCTGGTGGCTGCGCCACGAGCACGAAGTCACGCTGTTCGAGGCCAACGACTACCTCGGTGGCCACACCCACACTCACGAGGTTGAGGTGGAGGGCAGGCGCCTGGCCGTGGACACCGGCTTTATCGTCTTCAACCCCCTGCACTATCCGCTGTTGACGGCATGGTTCGAAGAGTTGGGCGTCGCCTCGCAGCCCACCACGATGGGCTTTTCCCTGCACAGCGAACGCAGCGGCGTGGTGTACAACGCCCATTCGCTGGGCGGCCTGTTCTGCCAGCGCCGCAATCTGGTCTCACCGCGCTTCTGGGGCATGCTGGCCGACCTGCGCCGTTTCTACCGCGATGCGCCTCTATTGCTGCGCGAGGAAGAAGGCCCAACGCTCGGAGACTACCTGCGCATCCATCACTACGGCGAGGCGTTCGTCGAAGAGCACTTGCTGCCGATGGCCTCGGCCCTGTGGTCGTCGCCTACGGCCACGGTCATGGACTTTCCAGCGCGCTACCTGGTCCAGTTCATGGCCAACCACCAGATGCTGCAGATGACCGGTCGCGCGCCCTGGCGGGTGGTCAAGGGGGGCTCGGCGCGGTACGTGGAAGCGCTGCGCCGGCGCTGGCAGGTGCGCGAGCGGCTGGAGTGCCCGGTGCATGCCGTCGAACGCCTGCCGTGGGGCGCACGCGTGCACAGCGCGGCCGGGGTCGAGGGCTTCGACGAGGTAATCCTGGCCTGCCACAGCGATCAGGCCTTGGCCCTGTTGATCGATTCCGACCGGCTTGAGCAAGAGGTCCTGGGCGCTATTCGCTACCAGTCCAATGACGTGGTCCTGCATACCGATGCCTCGCTGTTGCCACGAGAGCGCAAGGCTTGGGCCGCCTGGAACGCGCATGTCCCGCGCGACCGCGCCGCGCCGTGCACGGTCAGCTACTGCATGAACCTGTTGCAGGGCTTGCCCGGGAACACGCCCTTGGTCGTCACCTTGAATCGTAGTGATGCGGTCGACCCGGACAAGGTGCTGCGCCGCCTGCGCTACGCGCACCCGATCCACGACCATGCCGCGGTGCGGGCACAACGGCGCTGGGGCGAACTTCAGGGCCGGCGCCACACCTGGTTTGCAGGGGCCTACTGGGGCTGGGGCTTCCATGAAGACGGCATCCGCAGCGCCCGCCGCGTGGTCGATGCGCTGCACGCCGGCGCATCGCTCGCACAACCGATCGCCGATGGCGAGGTAGCCGCGTGAGCGCCAGTGCCCTCTACTTTGGACGAGTGCTGCATCGGCGACATCATCCGCAGGCGCATGCGTTCAGTTATCCGATTGCCCAGCTGCTGATCGATCTGGATGAGCTGGATGAGGTCTTTGCGGGTCGCTGGCTGTGGTCTGTGAACCGCCGCAACCTGGCCGAGTTCCGCCGTAGCGATTACCTCGGCGACCCCAAGCGCCCCCTGGCCGACGCCGTCCGCGACCACGCGGCGCCTACGCTGGGCTACCGCCCCCTGGGCCCGGTGCGCCTGCTGACCCACCTGCGCTTCGGCGGCCACGTGTTCAATCCGGTCAGCTTCTACTACTGCTACCAGGCCGATGGCAGCGGCTTGGACTGCATCGTGGCGGAGATCACCAACACCCCGTGGAAGGAGCGGCACGCGTATGTGCTGCCCGCCGCAACCGCGGAGCGCGAGGGCAGTTGGCTGCGATGGAAGTTCGACAAGGGCTTCCACGTGTCGCCGTTCATGGCGATGGATTGCCGCTACGACTGGCGCTTCAACGCCCCGGGCGATGACTTGCGCGTGCATATGCAGGTCCTGCAGGACGGGGTGCGCCAGTTCGATGCCACCCAGGTCATGCAGCGGCGCCCCCTGGACGGTCGCGGGCTGGCGCGGGTACTCGGCCGCTACCCGCTGATGACCGTGCAGGTGGTGGGCGCTATCCATTGGCAGGCGTTGCGGCTGTGGCTCAAGCGCAATCCCGTGCACGACCACCCTTCCCCTATCGAGAAACCTGGATGAACGAGATGAGCCCATCGGTCGCGCTTCCCCGCGTGGGTGCGCTGGAGGCGTTCTTGCGACGGCGGTTGCTGGCGCAGCTGGCGCCCTTGCGCGATGGCCACTTGCGCGTGCGCGATGCCTTCGGCGAAGTGGTGCTGGGCGAAGCGACCGGCAAGCTGCATGCCAGCGTCACCGTCGAGGATCCGGCGTTCTATCGCAAGATCGCCGCGAATGGCAGCGTGGGTGCCGGCGAAAGCTACATCCAGGGCGACTGGCACTGCGACGATCTGGTCACACTGGTGCGGCTGCTGGTGCGCAATCGCGACTTGCTCGACAGCATGGAGCACGGCCCGGCGCGTATCGGCGGCTGGCTGCTGCGCGGCTGGAATCGCCTGCAGCGCAACAGCCGCGAAGGAAGCCGACGCAATATTGCCGCGCATTACGATCTCGGCAACGCCTTCTTTGCCCTATTCCTGTCGCCGGACCTGATGTACTCCTCGGCGCTGTTTGCCAGTGAGGACGAGTCGCTGGAATCCGCCTCCCGGCGCAAGCTCGAACACATCTGCCAGCAGCTGCAATTGAAGCCGGACGACCGCGTGATGGAGATCGGCACCGGCTGGGGCGGCTTTGCCCTGCATGCCGCGCAGCACTATGGCTGCCACGTCACCACCACCACGCTTTCGGCCGAACAGCATGCGCTGGCCACTGCGCGCGTGCAGGCGGCGGGCCTGCAGGATCGCGTCACGGTATTGATGCAGGATTACCGCGATCTTCAAGGCCAGTTCGACAAATTGGTGTCGATCGAGATGATCGAGGCGGTTGGCGCCGAATTCCTCGGAACCTACCTGGCCACGCTGCAGCGCCTGCTGAAACCCGACGGCCTTGCCCTGCTGCAATCGATCACCATCGAAGACCATCGCTACGAGCAGGCCCGGCGCAGCGTGGACTACATCAAGCGCTATGTATTCCCCGGCAGTTTCATTCCGTCCCTCAGCGCCATCCTGGCGGCCAAGACACGCGCCAGCGACCTGCAGCTGGTAGCGCAACAGGATTTTGGCCATTCCTATGCGCTCACCCTGCGCGCCTGGCGCCAACGCTTCCTCGCGCAGCTGCCTGCGGTCCAGGCCCAAGGATTCGACGCGCGCTTCTGTCGTCTATGGGAGTTCTATCTCGCCTATTGCGAAGGCGGCTTCCTGGAACGTTCGATCGGCGTCTCGCACCTGTTGCTGGCCAGGCCGGGCTATCGCCCCGCGGCCAACGCGGGAGTGCAACGGCTATGAACGACCACCGCGATCTGCTGTGGGTGCTGTTGTACGCCGCGCTGCTGATGAGTTGGGGCTGGGGCTGGCAGCGTCGGCATCGCAACATCGGCGTGGTGGACGTGATCTGGGCGCTTGCGGTCGGCGCCTCGGCGGTACTGTTGGCAGCACGGGGTGAGGGCGCAGTGCTGCCGCGCATCGCCCTGGCCGCGTCCGGTGGGTTGTGGGGCGGAAGGCTTGCACTGCATCTGTGGCGCCGGGTACGCAGCGAAGAGGAGGATGGCCGCTACCGCCATCTGCGTGAGCACTGGCATGGCCACCAGGGCAGGATCTTCGGCTTCTTCATGGCGCAAGCCTTGTTGGTGGTGCTGTTTGCCCTGCCCTTCGTCGCTGTCGCCGCCAACCCACGGGGCGACATGCCCGGCTGGGTTGCGGCAGCGGCCTGCATCTGGCTGCTGAGCGTGGGTGGGGAAGCACTGGCCGACCATCAACTGGCGCGCTTTCGCGCCAACCCGGCCAACCGCGGTCGCACCTGTCGCGATGGTCTTTGGCGCTACTCCCGGCACCCCAACTATTTCTTCGAGTGGCTGCACTGGTTCACCTACGTCTTGCTCGCTGTTGGCTCGCCGCTGTGGTGGCTGGCGTGGAGCGGCCCGGTGGTGATGTACCTGTTCCTGCGCTATCTGAGCGGCATTCCCTTTACCGAAAAGCAGGCGCTGCGTAGCCGTGGCGATGATTACCGCCGTTACCAGCGCAGCACGCCGATGTTCTTCCCCTGGTTTCCGCACCCGCCCCAGGAGCCTGCGCCATGAGCGCCACCTCGCCACTTATTCCCGCCGCGGACACCGAGACCGGGCTGATCGCATGGGCCGAGCGCGGCTATATCCCCGACGTCCTGTTGCGCGCCGGCATCCGACGGCTGTGCGCGCAGCGGCTACGGGAACAAACCGCCGGCGGTATCCAGGCACAATCGGAACGCTTCGCCGGGCACCTGGCTGAGTTGACCGCAAGCCCGGTGGCTTTGCACGTGGACGCAGCCAACCGCCAACACTACGAGGTACCGGCCGCGTTCTTCCAGGCCTGCCTGGGCAAGCGACTCAAGTACAGCAGCTGCTACTACCCGACCGGGGCCGAAACACTGGACCAGGCCGAAGACGCCATGCTGGCGCTGTACGCACAACGCGCCGCGCTGTCCGATGGCCAGCAGATCCTGGAACTGGGCTGCGGCTGGGGTTCGCTGACGCTGTGGATGGCCGAGCACTTCCCGCAGGCACGGATCACCGGCGTGTCCAATTCCCACAGCCAACGCCAGTACATTCTTTCCCAGTGCAAGGCGCGCGGCCTGGCCAACGTCGAGATACTGACCCAGGACGTCAACCAGCTGGCGTTGTCGCCCCGCCAGTTCGACCGCTGCGTGTCGGTGGAGATGTTCGAGCATGTGCGCAATTACGAACGCCTGCTCTCCAACATCGCACGCTGGCTGAAGCCCGACGGCGCGCTGTTCGTGCACATCTTCGCCCATCGCACCCTGATGTATCCATTCGACACCGATGGCGACGACAACTGGATGGGCCGACACTTCTTCACCGGTGGCCTGATGCCGGCGGCCGACACCTTGCTGCACTTCCAGCGCGATATGTGCCTGCAACAGCGCTGGCTGCTGGACGGCACGCACTACCAGCGCACGGCCAACCATTGGCTGGCCAACCAGGATGCCGCACGCACCCAGCTGATGCCGGTGCTGGAGGCAACCTATGGTCCGGCAGCCGCACCGGCCTGGTGGCAAAGGTGGCGGATGTTCTGGATGGCCTGCGCCGAACTGTTCGGCTACGACGATGGCCAGCAATGGCTGGTTGCCCACTATCTGTTCCGTCCCCGCTGAGGCTCACCATGCGCATCCTTTCCTTGCTTCCGCTCCTGGCTACCGGGCTATTTGCTGCAGGCTGCAACGCCAGGGATGCGCGACCGCTGCCGCGACCCGATGCGGTCGACGTCCCGCGTTTCATGGGCGACTGGTACGTCATAGCGCACATTCCGTCGCGGCCGGAACGGGAGGCCTTTGACGCGGTAGAGCGCTATGCGCTGCGTCCGGATGGGCGCATCCAGACCACGTTTACCTATCGCAAGGGCAGCTTTGCCGCGCAGGAGCGGTCGATGCATCCGATCGGCCGGGTCGAGAAGGAAGGCAATGGCGCGGTCTGGGGCATGCAGTTCGTCTGGCCAATCCAGGCCGAATACATCATCGCCTGGGTGGACGACGACTACCGCCAGACCATCGTGGCGCGCAGCAAGCGCGACTATGTCTGGTACATGGCGCGGACGCCGCAGGTGTCCGATGCCGACTACCAGAGCGCGATGCAACGCATCGCGGCGATGGGGTACGACATCAGCAAGTTGCGACGCGTTCCTCAGTCGCCTCGATAAGCGATAGCAGCGAGACTGAAGAGGGCGGTGCGACGCGCTGTTGCCGTAAGGTGCCCCGACGGCTTCCAAACGGCGTTACAGGCTTACCCGGTTGATGCGCCAGCGCAGCACCCGCAGCCGCACGCACGTGCCCTCCCCCACCCGTGACTTCACCGCAAGCCTCCCGCCCAGCAGAGCCGCGCGTTCGCGCATCCCGGTCAAGCCCCAGTGACCCTGCCGATTACCGCGCGCCAACAGCTGCCTGTCGATTCCGCAACCATCGTCCTGGATCTCCACCACCACGCCGAACCATCGATAGTTCACGCGAACACTGATGCGCGTGGCGCCGGCGTGGCGCACCGCATTGGCGACGGCTTCGCGCACGATTAAGTAGACCTCGTCCTGTTCGGAGGCCTGCCAGGGGATTGGCCGGCCGCGAGTACTGAAGGCGTAGACAAGCTGCGGCGGCATTTCCAGCCTTTCAGGCAGCGCCCGCAAGGCGGCGTCCAGGTCCAGGGGCTCGGCCGCTTGTTGCCGCAGATCGCGGATGCGGTCCCGGCCTTCCACCAACCCGGCATTGGCCTCGTCTATCGCACGCGAAAGCCCGGCCTTGGCTGATTCGCTGTCACCCCGTTCAAGCCGGGCGCGCGCGGCGTCCACCAGGAACAGCAATCCCTGTATCGATTGCAGCAGCGTGTCGTGCAGGTCGCGTGCGATGCGTTCGCGCTCGCCGATGCGGGCGCGGTACACGTGCTGCAAGCCGGCGCGTGCGCTGGCCACTCGCCAGCGCACCAGCCACCAGACCAACAACGAGGCGAACACAAGACAGCCCAGTGCGAACCACCCCGTTTGCCAGAACGCCGGCAACACTCGCAACGTCAGTGCCGCTTCCCGACCCACCCAGGGTTGCCGGCCATTGTTGGCCATGAGACGGAATCGGTAAGTGCCCGGGGCCAGGCGGCTGTACAGGGCCTGGCGTCGCGAGCCGACGTCCTGCCAGTCATCGTCCAGGCCGTCCAGGCGGTAGCGGAATTGCCCATGGTCGGGCCGGCGCAGGAAGGGCGCGGTGTAATCGATGCGCAGATCGCGACTGCCCGCCGGCAGGGTCAGGTCGGACGACAGCGGCAGGTCCTTATCATCGACGTGCAGCCCCAGCACCACCGGTTCTACCGCCGGCATGGCGTTGCGCCGCCCCAGTTCCCGCGGATCGATCCAATGGATGCCGCGGCTGGTCGCGAACCATACCCGGCCCTGGCCGTCGACCGTCGCCACCGGCGAGGCGCCGCTCTGTTCGGCCGCGCCGCGCAAACCGTCGAGCACGCCGAATCGCTCGAACGCCACCCGATAGGAAGGCTCGGCGCGCCAGCGCGCCATCTCGCCGGCGGCTACCCGGCTCACGCCCGGACGGCCGAGGAACCAGGCTTCGCCATCGGCCAGGATGACAATGCCGGCAGTGCGTTCGAAGGTTTCGCCTGCACGCCCCAGCAGGCGATGGAAGTGCTCGCCGATGCGCACGGATACGCCTTGTACCCCGCCGATCCAAAGTTCTTCTTTCCACGCGCGCAGCACCGCGATACGTCCGATGCCCGGTCCGTTTGCATCGAAATCACGATGCCCATTGCGTTGGAACAGCCGGATCGTCTGCCCGGCGTCGGCCCACATCCGGCCCTGCGCATCTTCCGCCAACGCGCGTGGCGTGGTGCCCGCCGGCATGCCGTACTTGGCGTTGACGGCTTCCCATTTGCCCTGGTGGAGGCGCAGCAGCCCGCCATTGACCTTGCTCAGCCACAGGCCGCCTTCGCGATCGCTGGCCATCGTCACGATCCGGCCGCTGCCCGCTACCTCGGGCGGTAGTGCAACAGGCGTGAGTCCGGCGCCGTCGTTTCGCCATAGCCCGCCGCGAGCGTCACCTACCCATAGATTCCCGGCCAGATCGCGATGCATGGCAGTCACCCCAGCCTCTGCGCCGGCGACTTCCTGCAAGCGCGCGCCCGCAGCCTGGTCCGCATCCACACTGACGCGCAGCGGCCCTTTGTCGGGATTGCCCGCCCAGACGCGGCCTGAGCCATCGGCCGCGATCGAAAAGGCCTGGTCGCGCCGCGGCAACTGGATCGGGGCCAGCGGGTTCTCGCCGAAGCGATCCAGGCCGTTGGCGGTCCCGGCCCACAGGTTGCCCTCGCGGTCCTCGAACAGCGTCCACACCACTTCGGAGGTCAGCCCTTGCGCCGTGCCGAAGGATTCCGGCGACGGCGCGGGATGGGCTTTATCCGGCGCATGCAACCTGGACGGATCGCGCACCCGCGCGACACCGTCGGCGCTGGCGAGCCACATCACGCCGTCGCGGTCGAAGCGCAGGCCGGCGCCCTGGAAATCCGCCGCAAGCCAGCTCGCGGTGACTCCAGCGCGTCCCGGAATCGGCGTCGCCTGCGCCAGCGGACGCACGCCCCACTCATCAGCCGTCCACAAGGTGCCGTCGCGCGCCTGGCCGAAGAACGGTTGCGTGATGGACTGCGGCACCACTTCGAATTGACTGGCGCCCGGCGCGAGATGCGCGATCCGGAACTCGGCACCGTTTGCGAAGGCGACCCACACGCCCTTCTCGCGATCGATGAACATTCGTTGCGGCGACCACGCCGGATCGAAGCCGAAGGCGCCGGCATCCCGCCAGGTATCGGTAGCGGGATCGAGATGCACGACTGCGGCGGGCGTGGCGGCCCACAAGCGCCCGGACGCGTCGCGCCCAAACCCGATCACCGAGCCCCGGGGCATGTCTTCGCGTTGGTAGGGGTAGTCGGCCGGCCGGGGGCCGCCGATGCGGCTCATGCCGCCGCTGATGTAGCCGACCCAAAGACTGCCGTCGGCTTCGGCGAACACGCTGAGGATGTCGTCATCCACCATCGGCTTGCCGCCGATGCGGGTGATCCGCTCGAAGCGCAGCCCATCGAATCGATACAGGCCTTGTCGCGATCCCAGCCACAGGAATCCGTCCGGCGTCTGCGCAATCGACATGATCTGCGCTGGCGCGCCCTGGTCCGGCGTCCATCGGTCATGCCGCAATTGCGATAGCGCGCGGTCGGGTGCCAAGGCCTGCACCGTGGTGCAGGAGCCAAGCACGAGCATGGCCACGCAAACGCGCAACAGATAACGCACGAGACGCTTCGGGTCGCCAAACCGGGGCAACGGCGCAACGCAGACCAGAGGGGCCATGGAGGTGACGCCGCAAGAGGGAGGTGCCCGGCGATCTCCCCCGGGATGGATCGCCGGAGTATGGCGCAGCAGCGGAGCGGCCGCACAACGCCGCGACCCTGGCTCCCCCAAATGGTGGAGCGGCAGCCACCCCTTCCCCGCGATGCCCTCCCGTACGCGTCGGACGATGCTGGTGTCCTGGACGCCACGCGCGCATCCGGCCACGCCCGCCCCTGGAAAGGATCATCGCAATGACCTCATCTCCCATCGCCCGGGACCCGCTCGCCGACGCCTTGCTCACGCCACAGAATGCGGCAGTGGTGATCATCGACTTCCAACCGGTCCAGGTGAGCTCGATCGCCTCGCGCGATAAACGCCAGCTGGTGGCCAATATCACCGCGCTGGCGCGCATCGCCAAGCTCTATGGCCTGCCGACGGTGCTCTCTTCGGTGAACGTTTC
>DATCVI010000163.1:0-16229 GCA_036566925.1 Stenotrophomonas sp. | reverse complement strand
CCGCCGATGGCGCACAACAGAAGCCAGGCGAACGGGAGGATCGAAAGGCGCATGGCGGACTCCGCGGGCCGAGGTGGCCGTGATCTTAAGCCCGGCGCCGGCAAGCGCCCGTTATGCCTGGGCCGGCCGCCGCTCCACGTGGGCCGCCGTGCATCCATAGACGCCGGCCAGCAGGCAGGCGATGGCCAGGGCTTCCAGCAGGCGCGGCCAGCGCTGTTCCCACAGGAAGCCGTAGAGCAGGGCGAACACGGTCTCGAACACGATCATCTGCCCGACCAGGGTCAGCGGCAGCAGGCGGCTGCTGCGGTTCCACAGCGCGTTGCCGATGACCGAGGCGAACAGGGCCAGCACCGCGGCGATGGCCCATAGGCGCACCCAGGCATCGAGCTCGTGGCTGGCGCCGTAGGCAAAAGCGGGCGCTGCGGCAAGCAGGGCCAGTGCACCAGTGACCACGCCAGTGAGCAGCGAGCCGTCCTGGCTGGAAATCTGCGGTCGTCGTGACAACCAGCGCGCATTGCCTACCGAATAGGCTGTCCACGACAGCAGCGCGCCGAAGGCGCAAGCCAATCCGGCCAGGCGCGTGGGCAGGTCGTGCTGGTCGTCGTGGGCACCGGCCAGCGCCTGCGCCGCAACCAAGCCGACCCCGAGCACGCACAACCCCAGCGGCCAGGCCAGCGCGGACAACCTCAGCGCGCCGGCACTGCGTGAACCGACCAACGTCACCGATACCGGCAGCAGCCCGATGATCAGCGACGCGGCCGCACCACCGGCCCACTGCACCGCGGCGCCCAGCAGTACGTAGTAAATGAGGTTTCCGAGCAGGCTCAGACGCGTCAGCGTCCACCAGTCGGAGGACTGCATCGGTGCGATCGCAACGCGCCAGCGCGGCAGCAGCACCAACGCGGCGATCAGGCCATAGGCGAGGTAGCGTGAGACCGATAGTTGCAGCGGGGTGAAGTCGCCCAGCAATTGCGGGGCGAGAAACACCAGGCCCCACAACGCACCGGCGGCGATGCCGCTGCCGATGCCGGCGGCCAGAGGATGCGGGGGATGTCGGGGCGGGGCATTGGACATGCACGCAGCATGCCCGCTGCAGCCATCGGATTCTTGGCCCGGGCTACTGTTTCGCGCGGTGGGCGCGGCGTAATGCCGCGGGGGTATGGCCGGTGGCACGACGCATGGCGCGGGTCAGGCTGGTCTGGTCCGACCATCCGCCGTCCACTGCCAACGCAGCAATCGGCATGTCGCTCTCTGCCAGCGCTTCGATTACCTTGCGCAGCCGCAATTCCGCCAGCCAAGCCTGCGGGCTGGTATCGAGCTCGCGCTTGAACAGTGCGTGCAAACGGCTGCTGCTCAGGTGGACTTCGGCGGCCATGCGCTCGACCGGCCAAGCCCGCCGGCGGCGACCTGGAACCGCGAACACGACCGCTTTGCGCAAGTGCACCGCACGCAGGAGATCGTGTTCGCGCCAGGCTGACGCGCTTAGTCGCGCGCGCCCCAGGTATCGCGCAAGGTGACACTGCGGTTGAAGACCGGTGCCGCCGGCGTGTGGTCGCGGCGGTCGGCAACGAAATAGCCGGTGCGCTCGAACTGGAACGACTGCTCCGGCGCGGCCTGCGCCGCGGCCGGTTCCAGGTAGCCGCGCACGCTACGCTTGGAGGCCGGATTGAGGTGGTCGCGATAGGTCTTGCCGTCGGATTCGTCGTCGGGCTTTTCCACCGAGAACAGGCGGTCGTACAAGCGGATTTCCGCTTCCACCGCGTGTCGCGCGCTGACCCAATGGATCGTGCCCTTGACCTTGCGATTGGCCCCTTCCATGCCCGGGCGCGATTCCGGGTCCAGCCAGCCGCGCAGTTCGACGATCTCGCCCGCCTCGTTCTTCACCACTTCGTCGACCCGGGCGATGCCGGCGCCGCGCAGGCGCACTTCGCCGCCCGGTACCAGGCGCTTCCAGCCCTTGGGCGGCACCTCGGCAAAATCTTCGCGCTCGATCCACAGCTCGCGCGAGAACGGCACCTGGCGCGTGCCAAACGCTTCGTCCTTCGGATGGTTGGAAAATTCCAGCGATTCCTCGTGGCCTTCTTCCAGGTTGGTCAGCACGAACTTGAGCGGATCGATCACCGCCATGCGGCGCGCCGCATGGGCATCGAGATCTTCGCGCAAACAGCCTTCGAGCACGGAGAAGTCGATCACCGAGTTCTGCTTGCTGATGCCGACCCGGTCCACCAACAGGCGCAGCGCGGCCGGGGTGTAGCCGCGGCGACGCAGGCCCTGCAGCGTGTACATGCGTGGGTCGTCCCAGCCATCGACCAGCTTGTCGGCCACCAACTGGGTGAGCTTGCGCTTGCTCATCACCGTGTAGTTGATGTTCAAGCGCGAGAACTCGATCTGGCGCGGCTTGGCCGCTTCGCGCGGGTAGCCCTTGGCCAGCATCGGCTCCAGCAGCGTCGCGTCGCCGGCCAGGTCGACGTTGTCCACGCACCAGTCGTAGAGCGGGCGGTGGTCTTCGAATTCGAGCGTGCACAGCGAATGGGTGATGCCTTCCACCGCATCGCCCAGGGAGTGCGCGAAGTCGTACATCGGGTAGATCGGCCAGGCATTGCCGGTGTTCTGGTGTTCGACGTGCTTGATCCGGTACAGCGCCGGATCGCGCAGGTTGATGTTGCCGCTGGCCATGTCGATCTTGGCGCGCAGCGTGCGCGCGCCGTCGGGGAACTCGCCGGCGCGCATGCGCGCGAACAGGTCGAGGTTTTCTTCGACGCTGCGGTCGCGATAAGGCGAATTGCGACCGGGCTCGGTAAGCGTGCCGCGATATTCGCGCACCTGTTCGGCGCTGAGGTCGCAGACGAAGGCCTTGCCGTCGCGGATCAGCTTCTGCGCCGCGCGGTAATAAACCTCGAAATAATCCGAGGCGTGGCGCAGCGACGCCCACTCGAAGCCGAGCCAGCGCACATCGTCCTGGATCGCCTGGACGAACTCGGGGTCTTCCTTGGCCGGGTTGGTGTCGTCGAAGCGCAGGTTGCACAGCCCGCCGAACTCGGCGGCGATGCCGAAGTCCAGGCAGATCGCCTTGGCATGGCCGATGTGGAGATAGCCGTTGGGCTCGGGCGGGAAGCGGGTGCGGATGGCGGCGTGGCGGCCCTGGGCCAGGTCCTCGCGGACGATCTGGCGGATGAAATCGCGCTTTTCGGGAGCGGCGGTTTCGGCGGCGGGCGCTGCGGAGGTATCGGGGGAGGTGGACATGCCGGGCAGGAAATCGGGAAGACGGCCAGTTTAACAAGGCCTTGCCGCCCGGCGGGGCAGCGCCGGCTTATGCTCGCTGCATTGCTCCTCGGGGAACTGCCCATGCAGGTCGCTTATCGCGCCGAAAACCTGTTCGATGCCCATCTGGTCAAGCACGCCCTGGAAGATGCAGGGATTCCCGCCTTCGTGTTCGGGGAGTCGTTGCTGGGGGCGGGCGGCGAGCTGCCGCTGTTCGGGGTGCTGCGGGTCTGCGTTCCCGACCCGCTGCTGCCCCAGGCCCAGGACGTGGTGGCCGCGCTGGACTTGGCCGGTGCCGCAGGCGACCCCATATCCGAAGGCGACCCGGATCCCGGCTTCCTGCCGGCTTGAGGAGGTCCCCCATGCTCGGAATTGGATCGGCAATCAAACTAGGGATCGGCGCCTTCAAGCAGCGCCTGCCGCGCGAGGGCGAGGCCCTGCCGGGCCGCGACAGCCCGCTGCCATTGCACAACGTCCATTTCGTCAACGGCCAGCCGCTGCAAGGCGACTTTGCCGGGCTGGAAACCCTGGACGTGGGCATGGGCTGCTTCTGGGGCGCCGAACGCAAGTTCTGGCAACTGCCCGGGGTAGTGACCACGGCCGTGGGCTACCAGGGCGGGCAGACCCCGAACCCCACCTACGAGGAAGCGTGCTCCGGCATGACCGGGCATGCGGAAGTGGTGCGGGTGGTGTTCGATCCGGCGAAAGTTTCGCTTGAGGACGTGCTGCGCACCTTCTGGGAAAACCACGACCCGACCCAGGGCATGCGCCAGGGCAACGACACCGGCACCCAGTACCGCTCGGCGATCTACTGCCACACCCAGGCCCAGTACGAAGCTGCGTTGGCCAGTCGCGAGGCCTACGAGCGCCAGCTCAAGTCCGCCGGCTACGGCGAGATCACCACCGAGATCGTCTATCCGGCGCCGCCCTTCTACTACGCCGAGGACTACCACCAGCAGTACCTGGCGAAGAACCCGGGCGGCTACTGCGGCATCGGTGGCACCGGCGTGAGCTGTCCGATCGGGCTGGACGTTTGAACCCTGCTTGAGAAAGGCCCTTTTCCCGCTGGCGGGAGAAGGGCCCCAACCCGGGCTGAGGATCAGCCCAATTTGCCGCGGATCGTCTCGCGCAAGGCCTGCAGATCCTTGGCGAACACATCGATGCCGCTGGAAAGTTTCTCGGTGGCCATCGGGTCGGCCGCCAGGTCCTTGGCGAAGCGCGCCGCATCGATGGCCGTGACCTGTGCGCCGTCCGCCGCTACCGGCGAAAGCTTGCGCGGCAGTTCGCCATGGTCGGCATCGAGCTTCTCCAACAGGTCCGGCGAGATCGTCAGGCGGTCGCAGCCGGCCAGCGCCTCGATCTGCGCGGTCGAGCGGAACGAGGCGCCCATCACCACGGTCTGCGAACCGCGCTTCTTGAACTCGGTGTAGACCCCGCGCACGAACACCACGCCGGGGTCCTCGTCGATATTGGCCGGTGCCTGGCCATTGGCCACGTACCAGTCGAGGATGCGGCCGACGAACGGGGAGATCAGGAACACCCCGGCTTCGGCGCAGGCCAGCGCCTGGGTCTGGTTGAAGATCAGGGTGAGGTTGCAGTCGATGCCGTCGCGCTGCAGCTGGCGCGCGGCTTCCACGCCTTCCCAGGTGGCGGCGACCTTGATCAGGATCTTCTCGCGCGGCACGCCGCGTTCGGCGTACATCGCAATGAACTTGTGCGCCTTGGCAATGGTGGCGGCGGTGTCGTGCGCCAGGTCGGCGTCCACTTCGGTGGAGACGCGGCCGGGAACCAGCGCGGCCAGCATCGCGCCGACGCCGACGGTCAGGCGGTCGGCCACCTCGTTGACCACGGTCTCGCCGCCGCCTTGCTCGCGGCCCCAGGCCAGTTCGCGTTCGATCAGCTCGGCGTAGACCGGCAGGTCCAGCGCCTTCTTCACCAGGGTCGGATTGGTGGTGCAATCCACCGGCTTGAGGCGCTTGATCGCGTCGTAATCGCCGGTATCGGCCACGACCACGGACAGTTCACGGAGCTGGGCGAGCTTGGAAGGTTGCGAAGTCATCATCGGTTCTCTGTACGGAAGGAAGCGGCGAGCAGGGCGATACGTTAGCGCGCCTAGCGATGGAAGTCGCCGGCGGCCTCGGGTTGGTAGTGCACGGCGCGTACGCGCAGCCGCAGGGCCCGGCCTCCCGGGGCCTGCCAGTCGATCGATTGCCCCACGGCCAGGCCGAGCAGGGCGCTGCCGACCGGCGCCAGTACCGACACGCGTCCGCGTTCGACATCGGCTTCGTGCGGATAGACCAGGGTGAGCAGGTGGGGTTCGTCGCGCAGTTCGTCGATGCAATCCACCCGCGAGTGCAGGGTGACGACGCCGGGCGGAATTTGTTCGGGCGGCAGGACCTGGGCGCGGCCCAGTTCGCCGGAAAGCGCGATCGCGGCCGGAAGCCGGCTCAGCGCGGGTGATTCAAGCAAGGCCTCTAGGCGGGCGAGATCGCGGCTGGAGACCATGATCGGGGGCGGAGTGGTCGCAGTGTGCGGGCTGGAAGGCGGCAGGCCGCTGTGGTGTTCCTGGCTCATGGTGGTTTCCCTTGAAATGAAAAATGACGAGGGCGGCTCGCAGGAGCCGCCCAGTGCATTGTCCAAACAATTGCGCGCGGAAGAAAGCCGTTGCTCGCGCGCGCTGTGGCAACAGTCAGTTGCGGCTGCGCAAGCGGCTATTCACTGTCGGCGGTAGTGGCAATGGCGTCGGTGACGCGCTCGCGTGCGGTCGCCGCGGTATTGCGGTTGCCGGTCAGGGAACCCTCCAGGTGCAGCAGGTGCGGCGGCAATTGCTGGAACAGTTTCGCCAACTGCTCAAGGAAATCGCCCATCGCCGAACTGCGACGCCAAACCATGCCGATACGTCGGCTCGGCGGGCGCTCGGCGTCGAAGCCGATCAACTGCACGTTCTCCGAGCGCGCGACCGGCGGCTTCACCGCGAGCAGCGGCAGCAGCGTCACCCCGACGTTGGCCGCCACCATTTGTCGCAACGTTTCCAGGCTGGTGGCCTGGAACTCGGATTTTTCCAGCGCGCCGGCCAGATGGCAGACATCCAGCGCCTGGTCGCGCAGGCAGTGGCCATCTTCGAGCAACAGCAGGCGCAGGTCCGACAACTCATCCAACGTCAGCGAAGTACGGTGCGCCAGCGGATGGCTACCCGGCACGGCAAGGACGAAGGGTTCCTCGAACAGGAACTCGGTATGCAGCTGGTCGTCGTGGATCGGCAGCGCCAGCACCGCGGCGTCCAGCCGGCCTTCGCGCAGCTGACGCAGCAATTGGTCGCTCTTTTCCTCGATCAGCAGCAATTCCAGCTGCGGGAAGCGTTCACGGATGCGCGGCACCACGTGGGGCAGCAGATACGGCCCGAGCGTGGGAAAAATGCCCAGCCGCACCGTGCCGGCCTCGGGATCCTGGCTGCGTCGCGCCGCCTCTTTCATCTGCTCGACCTCGGCGACGATGCCGCGTGCGCGGCTGGCGGCCTCGCGACCGGCCGGCGTCAGCATCACCTTGCGTGGCGCGCGTTCGACCAGCGGCACGCCGAGCTCGTCCTCCAGTTTCTTGATCTGGGTGGACAGCGTCGGTTGGCTGACGAAGCAAGCGGCCGCGGCGCGGCCGAAATGCTTGTGATCGGCCAAGGCCACCAGGTACTTGAGATCACGCAGGTTCATCTGCAGAGCCTCTGGGCAGGGGACGCGCCGCAACGGATGGCGAACGCGCCCGGGAGCAGCTTACGCCCGAGCGCGTCGCAGCGGCCAGCGACATCGGGCCGCCGCGACGGGGCCAGCGTACTCAGGCTGCCTCGGCTACCGCACCGCTCGGGCTCGGTGCGCTGCTGCGGATCAAGTGATCGAACGCGCTCAGCGCGGCGGTTGCACCCTGGCCCATGGCGATGACGATCTGCTTGTACGGCACCGTGGTCGCATCGCCGGCGGCAAACACGCCGGGCACGTTGGTCTGGCCGCGGTCGTCGACCACGATCTCGCCACGCGGCGATAGCGCCACCACGCCCTTCAGCCATTCGGTGTTGGGCAGCAGGCCGATCTGCACGAAGATGCCTTCGAGCTCGACCCGGTGCGAATCGCCGCCCGCGCGGTCCTTGTAGACCAGGCCGGTGACGCGGTTGCCATCGCCGAGCACCTCGGTGGTCTGCGCGCTGGTGATCACGCGCACATTGCCGAGACTGCGCAGCTTGCGTTGCAGGACTTCGTCGGCACGCAGCTTGTCGTCGAATTCGATCAAGGTGACGTGGGCGACGATGCCGGCCAGGTCGATGGCCGCTTCCACGCCCGAGTTGCCGCCGCCGATCACCGCCACGCGCTTGCCCTTGAACAACGGGCCATCGCAGTGCGGGCAATAAGCTACGCCCTTGTTGCGGTAGTCGTTCTCGCCGGGCACGTTCATCTGCCGCCAGCGTGCGCCGGTCGAAAGCACGATCGTACGCGACTTCAGCACCGCGCCATTGGCCAGCTTCACCTGTACCAGGCCGTCGGCGCCGGCCGGCAGCAGTTGTTCGGCGCGCTGCAGGTTCATCACATCGACATCGTAGTGGCGCACGTGCTGCTCGAGCGCGGCCGCCATCTTCGGGCCTTCGGTTTCCGGCACCGAGATGAAGTTCTCGATCGCCATCGTATCCAGCACCTGGCCGCCGAAGCGCTCGGCCACGACGCCGGTGCGAATGCCCTTGCGCGCGGCATACACCGCCGCCGCCGCACCGGCCGGGCCGCCACCGACGACGAGTACATCGAATGCGGACCTGGCATTGAGCTTCTCGGCGTCGCGCTGGCCGGCATTGGTGTCGAGCTTGGCGACGATCTGCTCCAGCGTCATGCGGCCCTGGTCGAAGACCTGGCCGTTGAGGTACACCGTCGGCACCGACATGATCTGGCGCGCCTCGACTTCCTCCTGGAACAAGGCGCCGTCGATGGCCACGTGCTTGATGTTGGGGTTCAACACTGCCGCCAGGTTAAGCGCCTGGACGACGTCCGGGCAGTTCTGGCAGGACAGCGAGAAATAGGTTTCGAACACGAACTCGCCTTCGAGGTTCTGCACCTGTTCGATCACTTCCGGCGCGGCCTTGGAGGGATGGCCGCCGACCTGCAACAGCGCCAGCACCAGCGAGGTGAACTCATGGCCCATCGGCAAGCCGGCGAAGGTCAGCGAAATGTCCTCGCCCGGGCTGTTGAGGCTGAAGCTCGGCTTGCGCGCGTCGGCATCGCGGCGCACTTCCAGGCCGATCACATTGCTCAGCGCCTTGATGTCGTTGAGCAGGTCGAGCATTTCCTGCGACTTCTCGCCGTCATCGACCTGGGCGGTGATGTGCACCGGACGAGTCAGGCGCTCAAGGTAGGACTTCAGCTGGGTCTGCAGAGTGGTGTCCAACATGGATCAGGCTCCTGAAAATCGGCAAAGGGAAGACAGGGCGTCGATGCCGCAGGGCATACGCCGACGTGGGGAGGGGGTGAACCGCAACCGGCGACGTGCCGGCAGGGCGGGAGAGAGAGCGCCATGCCGGCGCGCACCGGTTCCGGTTCACCTCCTCCCCTGCAAGCAGGGGAGGGGTGTGTTGCTGCTGGTCTTAGATCTTGCCGACCAGGTCCAGCGACGGTGCGAGGGTCTTCTCGCCTTCCTTCCACTTGGCCGGGCAGACCTCGCCCGGATGCGCGGCGACGTACAGCGCGGCCTTGACCTTGCGCAGCAGTTCCTTGGCATCACGGCCGATGCCCTCGGCGGTGATTTCCACGGCCTGGATCACACCGGCCGGGTCGATGATGAAGGTGCCGCGGTCGGCCAGGCCGACGCCCGGACGCATCACTTCGAAGTTGTTGGTGATGGTGCCGGTGGGGTCGCCGATCATGGCGTACTTGATCTTGCCGATCGCCGGGGAGGTGTCGTGCCAGGCCTTGTGCGAGAAGTGGGTATCGGTGGAAACGGAGTAAATCTCCACACCCAGCTTCTGGAATTCGGCGTAGTTGTCAGCCAGGTCTTCCAGCTCGGTCGGGCAGACGAAGGTGAAGTCGGCCGGGTAGAAGACCACCACGGACCACTTGCCCTTCAGGTTGGCGTCGGAGACTTCGACGAACTCGCCGTTCTGGTAGGCGGTAGCCTTGAACGGCTTGATTTCGGTGTTGATGACGGACATTGAACTTCCTCTTATTGCCAAGGGGCGGGGAGAGTGGAACGGGACCAATTCTAGGGACGATCGATAGATTGCTCAAATCGATTAATAGGATTGGATAGATAGTCTATGCCTATCAAGGCGCCGCCGATTGAATGAAATCCGAATGCGCCGCGCCCTGAAGGGATAATGGCGATCCTGCATTTCCCAAGAGGGACCGGATGCCGCACTTGCCCGAGGAACTGCTGCGCCAGGCCATAGCCCGCATCGATCGCGGCGACGCCGAGGCCCTGCTGCTGCACGCCCTTGGCCGCGACCGGGCCTGGCTGTTCGCGCATGCGCGCGACCCGGTGGACGACGAGGCCGCGGCAACGTTCGTGGGCCTGGTCGAGCGCCGCGCCGCCGGCGAGCCGGTGGCCTACCTGACCGGCCGCCGCGGCTTCTGGACCCTCGACCTGGCCGTGTCGCCCGCCACCCTGATTCCGCGCCCGGAAACCGAGCGCCTGGTCGAGTTGGCGCTGGAGCGGCTGGATGAGGCGCCCGGCCGCCGGGCCGCCGACCTGGGCACCGGCAGCGGCGCCATCGCCCTGGCCCTGGCCAGCGAACGGGCGCAGGCGAGGGTGGTTGCGACCGATGCCAGCGCCGAAGCGCTGGCGGTGGCCCGGGACAATGCCGCCACCCATGCGCTGTCGAGCGTCGATTTTCGCCAAGGGCCCTGGTGGACACCGTTGCAGGGCGAGCGCTTCGATCTTGTTGCCAGCAACCCACCTTATATAGCTGCCGCCGATCCCCACCTGGGCCAGGGCGACCTGCGCTTCGAGCCGGCCAGCGCCCTTGCGGCCGGCCCCGACGGACTGGACGACATCCGTCAGATCGTCGACGGCGCGCCCGCGCACCTGTTTCCGGGCGGCTGGCTGCTGCTGGAGCATGGCTGGGACCAGGGCGAGGCGGTGGCGCAGCTGTTGCGAGATCGTGGCTTTGAGGCCGTTGGCACCGAACAGGACCTGGAGGCGCGCGATCGCGTCACCCTGGGCCGCTGGCCGGTCTAAAGACATGCGCCTCGGCCGCGCGCGTTAAAATTGGCGCTTTCCGACCCGGACCTGCCGAGCATGCGCACGCTGTATCCCGAGATCGAACCCTTCGCCACCGGCACGCTGAAGGTGGACGAACGCCACACCCTCTATTACGAACAGTGCGGCAACCCGCAGGGCAAGCCGGTGGTGTTGCTGCACGGCGGCCCGGGCGGCGGCATCAGCGCCAAGATGCGGCGCTTCCATGATCCGGCGAAGTACCACATCGTGCTGTTCGACCAGCGCGGCTCGGGCCGCTCCACCCCGCATGCGGATCTGGTCGACAACACCACCTGGGACCTGGTCGCCGACATCGAGCGGCTGCGCGAGAAGCTGGGCATCGCACGCTGGCAGGTGTTCGGCGGCAGCTGGGGCTCGACCCTGGCGCTTGCCTATGCGCAGAAACACCCGGCGCAGGTGACCGAACTGGTGCTGCGCGGCATCTTCATGCTGCGCCGCTGGGAACTGGAATGGTTCTACCAGGAGGGCGCCAGCCGCCTGTTCCCGGATGCGTGGGAACACTATGTGGCGGCGATTCCGCCGGTCGAGCGGCATGACCTGATCTCGGCGTTCCATCGTCGCCTTACCAGCGAAGACGAAGCCGTGCGCCTGGCCGCCGCGCGCGCCTGGAGCGTGTGGGAAGGCGCCACCAGCTTCCTGCACGTGGACCGCGACTTCGTCACTGGCCACGAAGATGCCAAGTTCGCCCTGGCCTTCGCCCGCATCGAAAACCACTACTTCGTCAACGGCGGTTTCTTCGAAGTGGACGACCAGCTGCTGCGCGATGTGCCGCGCATCGCCGACATCCCCGGCGTGATCGTGCAGGGCCGCTACGACGTGGTGTGTCCGATGCAGAGCGCCTGGGACCTGCACAAGGCCTGGCCGAAGTCGACGTTGGAGATCAGCGCGGCCGCCGGCCATTCGGCGTTCGAGCCGGAGAACATCGACGCGCTGGTGCGCGCCACCGACCGCTTCGCCTGAAGTAGGCGGCAACGTCACCCACGTTCGCGCGCTGCTGCGACGTGGGTGCGTTTGTCGGCTTCAGAGGAATTGCGCCGCCAGCGGCGGCAACAGCCGCGCCAGGCGCTGTGCCCACAACAGTTGCCCGCCTTCGTCGGCAATCAGGTCCTGGCGGATCTCCAGTTCCACATGCGGCAGGCCGCGGCCTTCGCCGTACACCGGTACCGCGTAGTCGCTGCTGTCACTGACCGCATAGGGCTGGTTATCGCCGACCACCAGGTCGCCTTCGGCCTGCAGCGCATCGCGCAGCGCGTGCGCCAGGCGGGTATCGCGGTGATAGAGCACGCCGGCGTGCCAGGGCCGTGCGATCCCGCCCATCGCCGGGGTGAAGCTGTGCATCGCCACCAGTAGGGTCGGGCGTGCCTGGGCCAGGCGCGCGTCCAGTTCCTGGACGATGCGTGTGTGGTAGGGCGCGAAGATTTCGTCTATCCGCTGCTGCCGTTGCGCGGCGTCAAGGTCGGCGTTGCCAGGCACCTCGGTGCCGTCGCTGCGCTCGGCGATCAGCGTCGGCGAGGCATGCGGGCGGTTGCAGTCGATCACCAGGCGCGAGTAGGTCTGGGTGATCGCCACTGCGTCCAGTGCAGTGGCCAATTGTGCGGTGACCCCGGCGATGCCGATGTCCCAGCCGATATGGCGATCGAGCTCGGATTGCGCCAGGCCAAGATCGTGCAGGGCGCGTGGCACGCGCTGACCGGCGTGGTCGGCGATCAGCAGCCAGGGCGAGCGGCCGCCGCCATTGTGGACGGTGAACGCAGGCGGATCGCCCGCGCCCAGCAGCGGCACCGGTTCACTCACGCGGCGTGCCGTCCAGGTGATGCTCGATCATCCACAGCCCGGCCCAGAGTTTGGCGTCGAGTTCGTAGCCTTGGCCGATCTTCTCCACCAGCCATGCCGCCGCGCGGGCGCGCGGGATCTCGTGCACGGTGATGTCCTCGCTGTCGTCGCCGCCGCCGGCACCGACGCGGCGCAACCCGGTAGCCCGCACGAACGCGATCTTCTCGCTGCTGGCGCCGGAGGAGGTCGGGCCGATCATCAATACCTCGGCGTGGTCGGCGGTCCAGCCGGTTTCTTCCTCCAGCTCGCGCACCGCCGACACTTCGATCGACTCGCCGGCCTCGATATCGCCGACCAGCCCGGCCGGCATCTCGATCGTGCGCGCTTGCAGCGGTACCCGGAATTGTTCGACGAACAGCACGTTGTCTTCCGGCGTCACCGCAATGATGATCGCGGCCAGGCCGCCGGCATGTACGCGCTCGGAGTATTCCCAGGTCCCGCGCACCACCATGCGTTGGTACTTGCCTTCGTAGACCACGCGCGGTTCGGCATGGCGCCCTGCGGTTGCTTGGTTCATGGGGCGAAGTCTTCCGTGGTTGTAGAAGTCGAAAACGGCACATTGGCGGCAGCGTGCAGCCGGCGCCGCGTCATCGGGCCAAAGCGCAGCGCTTCGCACAGCCCGGCCAGCATGTCGGCGTCGCCGGTGGCGCGGCCGAAGCCGGAGGCCGGCAAGCCGAGCGGCGCGTCCAGCGCCACCGTGGTGAGCTGCCGCCACAGCAACGCATGCTCTCGCTGCTCGCGCAGGCGCACGGCCATTTGCGCGGCACCGCGAAGGCGCAGGAACGGCACTTCGTCCAGGCGCGCCAGCAGCACGTCGAGGCTGCCGAAGTGCGCCAGCAGCACCGCCGCCGACTTGGCGCCGATGCCGGTGATCCCGGGAATGTTGTCCACCGCATCGCCGCACAGTGCGAGGTAGTCGGCGATCTGGTGGGCGTGCACGCCATGCCGCGCCTTGACCCCGTCCATGCCCCAACGCTGGCCACGGGCGAAGTCCCATTGCTCATCGTGCTCGAACAGCAACTGCGACAAGTCTTTGTCGGCCGAAACGATGATGCCGCGGAAATCCTGCGCGCGCGCCGCGTGCAAGGCGCTGCCAATCAGGTCGTCGGCCTCGTATTCGGTATGCGCCATCACCGCCAGGCCCAGCGCGGCACACAGCGCCTTGCAGTGCGCGAACTGGCGCCGCAGTTCTTCCGGCGCCGGGTCGCGGTTGGCCTTGTAGGCGGGGTAGAGGCCGTGGCGGAAGCAGCTGTCCAAGGCTTCGTCGAAGGCCACCACCACGTGTTGCGGCCGTTCGCGCTCGATCAGGTCGAGCAGGAAGCGGGCAAACCCGTGTACCGCGTTGGTCGGCCAGCCGTGGGCGTCGCGGAACTCGTCGGGCATCGAATGCCAGGCGCGAAACACGTACAAGCTGGCGTCGACCAGGTACAGCGGCTTGCGCGCCGGGCTCAAGCACGGCGCCGTCACGGCCGATAAGTCCGAATGGGTCATGGCGACCAGTCTTCGAGCAGTGCCGCAGGGTCCGGCCGCTCGCGCTCGGGCGCGGCCAGGCGGGGGGTGCCGATATGGATGAAACCGACAATGCGTTCGTGCGGGCCCAGCCCAAGGTGAGCGGCCACGGCCGGGTCGTAGGCCATCCACGCCGTCAGCCACTGCGCGCCGAAGCCATGGGCCTGCGCGGCCTGCAGCAAGGCGAAGCAGACGCAGCCGGCGGTGAGCAGTTGTTCCTGCTCGGGCACCTTGTGATCCGGTTGCAGGCGGGCGATGACGGTGACCACCAGGGGGGCGAAACTGAATCGTTGCCGATCCTTTTCGAGCGCCGCGTGCGGCGCGTCGGGGTCGAGTTGCAAGGTGCGTTCGACAAGGAACCGACCGAGCGTGTCGCGCGCATCGCCTGCAATTCGCAGGAAGCGGAACGGCACCAGCTTGCCGTGGTCGGGCACGCGCACGGCCGAGCGCAACATCTGCAGCAGCGTGGCTTCATCCGGGCCGGGCTCGCCGAGCTGGCGGGAGGGCGTGGAGCGGCGTTCGTCGAGCGCCTGCAACGAAAAAAGTGTGTGCATAATCCCACTTTGAAACCGCAATGGCCCGATTATAGACGGCCATCGGGAACCGCTATCGGGGGGCAGCGGCGGCCATTTGGCGCGCGGATACCCAGGACGGCGGTCGCTTCCACCGTGTCCGTGGTCCCCGCGCTATGACGATCCACTCGCTGTCCGACGACCTCCCCAACCGCAACCTGCAATTGCTCGAACAGGTACGCGAAGCGGTGCTGGTCCCCCTGGCTTCGGCCTTCATGGACGTGCAGGGCGTGCTGGCCGAGGCGCTGTTCCGCCAGGCCGAGCGCACCAGCGCCGGGCAAAGCGATTATTTCGAGGCCATCGAGCTGCTGCGCCGCCAGCGCGAGCACGTCACCGCAGCCTTTCGCGGCCATCTCGCACGGGCGTGGCAGGCATTGGAAAGCGGCCGCCCGCTGTCGGTGGAGCGCACCCTGGCGCGCGGTCCGCAGGATCTGACCCTGGTGCCCGAGCACGAGCTCGATGTGCGCCTGGCGGTGCGCAACCTGGCCGGGTCCTTGCAGCATCGCTGGCGCCCGGAACTGATGCGGCTGAACCGCTATATCGGCTTCATCGCCGGTGGCCTGCGCATCGATGCCGACAACAACCCGTTCGGGCCCGAGCACCTGGGCACCGCGGTGTATGCCGCATTCCAGGGCCTGCCGCTGGCACCGCGGGTGCACCTGGCGATCATCAAGATCTGCGAACAGCAGCTGGGCGAGCGCATCGGCGAACTCTATGCCGGGCTTGAACAGTCGCTGGCCGAAGTCACCCGCTTGCGCGACCTGCCGGCGGCCCGTGCGCGTCGGCAGGCGATTCCCCGGGCCGACACCCCGGATTGCGAACAGACGCCCGACTGGATCGCCCGCTTCTTCGCCGATTGGTCCGGCGCGCGCACCACCCTGGCGGCTACCAGCGCCATCGATGCCCACGCCCGCGAGGAGCACGACGTGCTGCCGCCGGCGCTGCGCGAGCTGTTGCAGCGCGCCCGCGGCAGCCAGGGGACGCCGCCGGCGCGCGCGTTGTCACCGCGCGAACTGCTCTCGGTGCTGTCGCTGTTGCAGACCACGCCGGCCGCCGGCTTCGAGGCCATCGACCATGGCGGCCAGGGGCTGGCCAGCGGCTTGCGTCGCGAGGTGCTGGCCACCGCGGCCTCGCTGGGCATCGACACCCACAGCTGCGGCTTGGACCCGGCCGACGAAGACACCCTGGACCTGGTCGGCATGCTGTTCGAGGCGATCCTGCGCGAGAGCCTGCTGCAGCCCTGGCAGCGCGCGCTGCTCGGCCAGTTGCTGGTGCCGATCGCCAAGGTGGCACTGCTCGACTCGCGGCTGTTCGTGCGCGATAGCCATCCGGCGCGACGCTTGCTCAACCTGCTGGCCGATGCCTGCGACGGCAACAGCGGCGAGACCAGCGCCGAGCAGGCGTTGCTGGCGCAGGTGCAGGCGGCGGTGGACGAGATCGTGCGCGACTTCGATGAACACCTGGCGGTGTTCCTGTCGCTGGAGGCCGATTTCGGCGCCAGCTACGAACAGTACCGGCGCCGGGTCGAGATCGCCGAGCGCCGCGCCAACGAATTGCAGCGGGCCGAGGAGCGCCGCGAGCGCGCACGTGGCACCGCGCGCGCCGCCGTCTCCGAACGCCTCGCCGGCCACGAAGAGGTGCCGCCGGCACTGGAGCATTTCCTGACCCGCGCCTGGCAACAGCACGTGCAGCAGGCTGCGCTGCGCAGCGATGCAGCCGGGCCGATACTGGACGCGGCACTCGCCCTGGGCGATGCGGTACTGGCGCAGTGGCAGCTCGCGCGCGCTGGCCAGGCGGCGCCGGCCAGCGGCT
>DATCVI010000162.1:0-26732 GCA_036566925.1 Stenotrophomonas sp. | reverse complement strand
AACGCATCCATGGGGCTCCTTGGCGACGTCCCTGTCGCCAAGGGTCCCGAATGCGCCTACCCCCGGCCGCTCGACACTTCGGCGCGGGCGGTTGGGAGAGAAGAAAGGCGCTTCGTCTGTGACTTTTCTGGCCGCAGTGCGGGACGCGAGAGGCGCTGTGCAAAGCCGCCAGTGCTAACGCGATGATCCGAAACATTCGGGAAAAGGAGTTTCAGATGGCACGGAGCAATGAGATCAATACGACGCTGCAGGTGTTCTATACGGTGCAGCCGGATGGGCGCGGGGCCTTCGAGCGCGTGGATTTCGATCCTTCGGTGCCTGAGCAGTTCCGGCCGTGGTTCGACAAGACGATGCGGCAGATGGTGAAGGTGCAGCGTTTCGAGCCGGAACGCTTGGATGGGCAGGCGGTGGCCACACGCATGCAGGTGCCGGTGCAGATGGCGATGGCGCCGGCCAATGAGAGCCGGTTAACGCAGTTGCGCCGGCAACGGGCCGAGCGCGATGCGCAGTTGCTGCGCGATCAGTTGAGCCCGGCGTGTGTTGCGGCTGCGGGCGATGCGCCGGAGGTGCCGGTGGCGCTGGATTCGCCGGTGCGCTTGTTGCAGTCGGCGCCGGCTGGGGGCAGCTAAGGCCGGCTACAGCGCGTCGAGGAATTCGCGCACGGCCGGGCCGAAGCGTTCGAAGTCGACCAGGAAGGCGTCGTGGCCTTGCGGTGAGTCCAGGCCGATGAAACGGGCGTCGGCACCACCGGCGCGCAGGCCGTCGGCGATCTGTTGCTGTTGCTGCACCGGGAACAGGATGTCGGTGTTGGCGCCGATGGCCAGGGCGCGCGGGACGCGGATTTTCGCCAGCCCGGCCATGACGTCGCCGCCGGCGTATTCGGCCAGGTCGAACCAGTCCATCGAGCGGCTGAGGTAGAGGTAGCAGTTGGGATCGAAGAAGCGCACGAAGCGCCGGGCGTGGCCTTCGAGGTAGCTTTCGACCTGGAATTCGAGGCCGAAAGGGTCGTCGTCGGCGTGCTCGGAATCCAGGCGCACGCGGCCGAAGCGGCCGTCCCATTCGAGCGCGGAGCGGTAGGTGATCACGCCGAGTTTGCGCGCCATGCGCATGCCGGATTCGGGGTAGCGCACGTCGTCGTATTGGCCGCCATTCCAGTTCGGGTCCAGGCGAATGGCTTCGCGCTGCAGCGAGCGGATCGCGATCGAGAACGGCAGGGCCTGGGCGCTGCCGGAGATGTTGATGTGGCTGTGGGCGATGCCGGGATGGCGCAGCAGGATGGCCAAGGCGGTCATGCCGCCCATGGAGTTGCCGATCAGGCAGGCGAGCCGACCGATGCCGAGGGCGCGAACTACGTGGACCGCGGCATCGGCGCCGTCTTCGATCGATAGTTCGGGAAAGTCCAGGCGATACAGCGCGCCGGTGGCGGGGTCGATCGAGGCCGGGCCGGTCGAGCCTTTGCAGCTGCCAAGCGAGTTGACGCAGACCACGAACCAGCGATCGGTATCGATCGGCTTGCCCGGGCCGATCATCGCTTCCCACCAACCCGGCTCCGGATTGTCGGCGCTATGCGCGGCGTGCGCGTTCGGCGATAGGCCGGTGACGATGAGCACGGCATTGCCGGCATCGGCGTCCAGCGTACCCCAGGTTTCGTAGGCGACGTGGGCGCCGTGCAGGGCGCCGCCGCGTTTCATCGGGAAGGGGGAGGGCAGGGCCAGGAAGCGGCTCGCCGCCGGAATGAATTCGGTCATGCCGAGATTCTAACGTTGCTTCCGGATGCCCGCGCTCAAGGTCCGATCAACAGTTTCACCGGTGCATCGGCGGGCAGCGTCACCCGCACAGGCGCACTCTCGACATCACCGGCCTGGCGCATCGCGTTGCCGCTGCGCGAGACCCGCGCCAGGACTTCCACTTCCGGCAACGTGGAGAGTTTCGCCGTCGGCATCGGGCTGTCGGCATCGTCCAGTTGCACCTGCAACGGCAGTCCCGAGAGTGGGTGCTTCTCCACCGCCACCGGCATCGGCGGGCCGCCGGGCACGCGTGCGATGACGAACACGCTCGCATCGTCCGGCAGGCGCGCGCGCACGGCAGGGTCCAGCGCCACCTCGACGCGCAGCCCGCCCGCTGCCGCGCTGTCGGCAAGCGGCGGTTGCCCGGCTTCCTGGCGCGCGGCGTTGATCTGCACCAGCAGGCTGGCGTGCGTGGCGGCATCCACCTGGCCCAGCAAGGGCGCCCAGGTCGCGGCGGCCTCGCCTGGCTGCCCGGCCTGGCGCTGGGCCACGCCCAGGAACCAGCGCGCGCGTTGATGCTCGGGCTGCAGGGTCAAGGCTTGCTGCAGCCATGCCACCGCGGTGGCATCGGGCGGGCCGCTGCCGGCGGCGAGCATGCGCGCCTGCGCCGCCGAGACCAGCACTTCGGCGTGATTCGGGGCCAGGCGCACGGCTTGGGCAAAGGCGTCAGCGGCTTCGGCGTACTTCTCCTGGCCGAGCAGGGTGCGGCCCAGCAGCATCCAGCCTTCGACCTGGGTGGGGTCGCGCTTGAGGGCGGCACGCAGTTCGGCGACGGCCTGGTCGATATCGCGCGGTGCGTCGATGGGCGAGGGCGCCGCTTCGCGCAGGCCGGCGGGGGTGCCGACCAGCCCATAGAGCACGGCAGTGCCCAGCCCAAGCACCACCACCGTGGCGATGACGAAGGCGGGCGCGTGGCGCCACATCGGCCGCAGTACGCCGGCCAGTACGGTAACGGCGAGCAGCCCGGCAATAAGCGCGAATACGACCATCACCACTCCTGCGAGTCGTCGCCGCCGGGAGGCAGGGCGCGTGCGCGCCGGCGAACGATGGCCACGATCAGCCCCGCACCGGCCAGCAACAACACGGCCGGG
Source organism: Stenotrophomonas sp. (assembly GCA_036566925.1). GTDB lineage: Bacteria > Pseudomonadota > Gammaproteobacteria > Xanthomonadales > Xanthomonadaceae > Stenotrophomonas_A. Next base: position 23,854 of record DATCVI010000162.1, on the reverse strand, counting down.
CCGAACCACAACACCCAGGTGCGCGATTCGACCTGCGGCCGGTACAGCACGAACTCGCCGTAACGCTCGACCAGGAACTGCTTGATCTGCGCGTCGCTGCGGCCCTGATGCATCAGGTCGAGCACCTCGCGGCGCAGGTCGTGGGCGATCTGGGCGTTGGAATCGGCCAGCGACTGGTTCTGGCATTGCACGCAGCGCAGTTCGGCGGCGAGCGCATGGAAGCGCGCTTCTTCGGCGGCATTGCGGTAGGCCAACGGCGCCGGGTCGGACGCCGGCTGCGCGAACGCCGGCAGCGCAGCGCAGGCAAGCGCGAGCCACAGCATCAAACTGGCGGCCGGGCGCGGCATCATGGTGCGGCGCGTACCGAGGCGGTGGCCGGGGCACGTTCGAGCTGCACCAGCTGCGGGATCAGTTCTTCATCGATGATCTGCTGGCTCAGCGCACCGCTGTGCTTCCAGCGCACGATGCCCTGGGCATCGACGAGGAAGGTCTCCGGCGCGGCGGCGATGCCCCAGTCGATGGCAGTGCGGCCATCCTGGTCGGCCAGCACCAGCAGGTAGGGGTTGCCGAGCTGTTCCAGCCAATGCAGGGCATCGGCGCGTTCGTCCTTCCAGTTGTAGCCGATCACGCGCACGCGCTTGGTCAGGGCAAAACGGGTGAGGATGGGGTGCTCTTCGCGACAGGTCGGACACCAGCTGCCCCAGACGTTGAGCACGTAGGGCGCGCCGCGCAGGTCGGCGGCGCGCACGCGGATCGAGGCATCGTGCAACAGGGGCAGGTCGAAGGCCGGCGTCGGCTTGCCGATCAAGGCCGACGGCAGGCTGTCGCGGTCAGCCTGGCCGGAGCGGCGCACACCGTAGAACAGCAGCGCGAGCACGGCGACGAATAGCACCGCACCGCCCAGCATCAGTGGCAGGGAAGGGCGACGCGAAGGCGAGGAGGACATCACGGATTCTCCGGAAGACGACGGAAGCGGCGGTCGCTGGCGGTGACCAGCCCGCCCAGCGCCATCAGCAGCGCGCCGAGCCAGATCAGGCGTACGAACGGCTTGACGTGCGCGCGCACGGCCCAGGCGCCGGCGCCGAGCGACTCGCCCAGGGCGACGTAGACATCGCCGGTCAGGCGCGGGCGGATGCCGGCCTCGGTCATCACCTGGCCGCCGCTGGCATAGCGGCGCTTCTCCGGCACCAGCACGCCGATTTCGCGGCCGCCGCGAAGCAGCGTGACATGCGCGCGGTCGGCGACGTAATTCGGGCCCTGGCGCTCGTCGAGACCGTCGAAACGCAAGCGGTAGCCGCCAATCTCCAACTGCTGCCCGGGGGCCAGGGCCACTTCGCGCTGCACGCTCAGCGACTCCACCAACAATGCGCCGGCCAGGAACACGGCCACGCCGGTATGGGCCAGCAGCATGCCCAGCATTTCCGCGGTCAGGCGTTGGCCCGGCGTGGTGGCGCGCCAACGCGTCCAGGCAAAGCGCAGCGTCCCCAACAAGACCCAGGCCGCCGCGGCCACGCCCAGCGCGGCCTTGAGCCGGCCCTGCGGCGCGCACGCCCACGCCAATCCGCCGGCGAGCACTGCCAGCACCGCCCATGGCAACAGCAAGCCCAGCAAGCGCGAGGGTTGGTCGCGCTGCCAACGGGTGAGCGGGCCGAACGGCAGCAGCACCACCAATGGCGCCATCAACACCAGGAACAAGGTGCCGAAGTAGGGCGGCCCTACCGAGAGCTTGCCCAGGCCGAGGGCGTCGGCCAGCAGCGGATACAGCGTGCCCAGCAGGACCATCGCGCAGGCACAGGCCAGCAACAGGTTGTTGGCCAGCAGCAGGGTCTCGCGCGAAGTGGCGGCGAAGCCGCGGCGCGGGTCGTCCGCCGCCGGCTCCAACCCCGGCGCGCGCCACGCGTACAGCAGCAGCGAGCCGCCGATGACCAGGGCCAGGAAGATCAGGATGAACAAGCCGCGCGAAGGATCGGCGGCGAAGGAATGCACGCTGGTCAGCACGCCCGAGCGCACCAGGAAGGCGCCGAGCAGCGACAGCGAGAACGCGGCGATGGCCAGCAACAACGTCCAGCCGCCGAAGCTGCCGCGCTTCTCCGTGACCGCCTGCGAATGCAGCAGGGCGGCGCCGGCCAGCCAGGGCATGAAGCTGGCGTTCTCGACTGGGTCCCAGAACCACCAGCCACCCCAGCCCAGTTCGTAGTACGCCCACCAGCTACCGAGCGCGATGCCCATCGTCAGCAGGGCCCAGGCGACGTTGGTCCAGGGCCGCGACCAGCGCAGCCAGCGCGCATCGAGCCGGCCTTCCAGCAGTGCGGCGATGGCGAAGGCGAACGGCACCGCGAAGCCGACATAGCCGGCATAGAGCATCGGCGGATGGATGATCAGCCCGGGGTCCTGCAGCAGCGGGTTGAGGTCGCCGCCTTCGGCCGCGGCCGGCAACAGCCGCGCGAAAGGGTTGGAGGTGAACAACAGGAAGGCGAGGAAGCCCAGGCTGATCAGCGCCATCACCCCGAGTACGCGCGCCACCACCACCGCCGGCAGATGCCGCGAGCACAGCGCCACCGCCGCGCTCCACAGCGCCAGCACCAGCGTCCACAACAGCAGCGAGCCTTCGTGTGCGCCCCATACCGCCGAGTAGCGATAGACCGGCGGCAGCAGCGAGTTGGAGTTTTCGGCGACGTAGGCCACCGAGAAATCCTGGTGTACGAACGCCCAGGTGAGCAGGGCGAAGGCGCCGCCGACGAGCGCGAGTTGGACCAGCGCCGCCGGCCGCGCCACCGCCATCCAGGGCAGGTGGCCGCGCTGTGCGCCGGCCAAGGGCACCACGGCCTGCAGCATGGCGACCAGCAGGGCGAGGATGAGCAGGATCTGGCCGAGCTCGGGCAGCATCAGCCAAGGTTCCCAATGGCCAACCGCGTCGGGGATGAATTCCCTCCCACAACAACGACCGTCACTGCGGGGCCGCCACGTCGTGCTTGCGATGGGCCGCGCCCATCTTGTCGGCCACTTCCTTGGGCATGTAGTTTTCGTCGTGCTTGGCCAGCACTTCCTCGGCCACGAACACGCCGCCCTGCATGCGCCCGGTGGCGATCACCGCCTGGCCTTCGCGGAACAGGTCCGGCAGGATCTTGTCGTAGCTCACCGGCAGCTGTGCATCGCCGTCGGTGACGCGGAAATGCGCCTGCAGCGAGCCGGTGGCGCGCTGGAACGAGCCCTTCTCGACCATCCCGCCCAGGCGGAAGCGCGCATGCGCGCCGGCGTCGCCGTGCAGGACTTCGGACGGCGTGTACAGATAGGCGACATTGCGTTGTAGGGCCATAGCGACCAGCGTCGTCGCCAGCCCGCCTGCCAGCACCAGGGCCAGCACCCACCACAGCCGTCGGCGACGCGTCGGGTTCAACGCAGCAGCTCCGCTTCGGCCACGGTGCCGGATCCGGCCCGGTCGCGCTGGCGCTGGCGCCGCGCACGCGCCTGGCGCAGCGCGCGACGGACTTGCCAACGCGCCGCTAGCACGTCCCACAGCAACACGCCGATGAAGACCGCGTAGGCGGCGATGACGTAGCCGAGATAACTCATGCCGGCTTCTCCGCCTCGGCCAGCCGCAGGACCCAGTCCTTGCCGCTTTCGCGCCGCAGGTTGTCGGCACGCGCGCGCCACAGCAACGAGCCGGCGAACCAGAACTTGGTCGCGGCGACCATCAGCCACAGCGGCAGCAGCATGGAACCGTCGATGCTGGATTCGCCGAGCAGGCGGATGCTCTGGCCCTGGTGCAGCGAGTTCCACCACACCACCGAATAGCGGATCACCGGCAGCAGGGCGACGCCGACCACGGCGAGCAGGCCGGCGGCGCGCGCGGCGTTGCGGTGGTCGTCGATGACCTGGTACAGGCCGATGACGCCGATATACAGGAACAGCAGGATCAGCTCGGTGGTCAGGCGCGGGTCCCAGTCCCACCAGGCGCCCCACATCGGCTTGCCCCAGATGCTGCCGGTCACCAGGGTGATCACGGTAAACGCAGCGCCGATCGGCGCGCAGGCCATGGCCAGGATTTCGCACAACTTGATCCGCCACACCAGCGCGATGGCCGAGTACAGCGCCATCAGTGCGAACACGAACAGGCTCATCCAGGCGCTGGGCACGTGGATGTAGAGGATGCGGAAGCTGTCGCCCTGCTGGTAATCGGCCGGCACGACAAACAGCGCTTGCCACAGACCCAAGGCCAGCAACACCGCGCCAGCGGACAGGCACCACGGCGCCCAGCGGGCGGCGAAACGATCGAACACCGGTGGCGAACCGAGTTGATGGAACCAGCGGACGATGCGATTCATGCGGTGGCGGTGGCTCCCGGTGCCAATTCTTCGGCGAGTTACTTCAAGACAATCGAAACAGGTCAGCTCAAGGAAATCCGGATCGCGGCGGCGGCGGCCAGTGGCGCCAGCACCACGCCGACCACCAGGCCGGCGCCGAGCAGCAGCAGCGGCGCGCCCGGGTCCAGCCCTTGCACGCCTGCCGCCACGCTGCCCGCACCGAACACCAGCACCGGCACGTAAAGCGGCAACGCCAGCAACGCAACGAGAATACCAGAGCGTTTCATGTTCACCGTCAGTGCTGCCACCACCGCGCCGAGCAGGCTGAGCAGCGGCGTTCCCAGCAGCAACGATGCCAGCAGCAGGGGCAGTTGGTCATGTCGCAGGTGCAGCAATTCGCCCAGCAGCGGCGTGGCCACGATCAGCGGCAGCGCGGTGACCAGCCAATGCAGCAACACCCGCACCAGCACCAGCCAGGCCAGCGGCACCGGTGCCAGCAGCCACTGTTCGAGCGAGCCGTCGTCGGCATCGCCACGAAACAGCGAATCCAGCGACAGCAGCCCGGCCAGCAGCACCGCCAGCCACATCACCGCCGGCGCGACCAGCGACAAGGTTTCGGCGCGTCCGCCCAGGGCCAGCGCGAACAGCACCACGATCAACAGCGCGAACAGTGCCGGCTGCAGGGCATCGCCGCGACGGCGCCACAGCAGCCGCAGGTCGCGCAGCATCAAGGCGCGCGAGGCTTGCCAGAGCGAGGGCAGGGGCGGTGGGGTAGTCATGCCGGCTGGCCCAGGGTAAGCATGCGCGTACGCACCGGCGGGGCGGCATAGGCGCCGTGGGTGGTGACCAGGGCGGCGCCGCCGCCGCGCAGGTGGGCGGAGATCATGCGGTTGACCAGGTTGATGCCATCTAGGTCGAGGTTGGCGTAGGGCTCGTCGAGCAGCCACAACGGTGCCGGCGACAGCCACAGCCGGGCCAGGCCCAGGCGCTTCTTCTGGCCGGCCGACAGTTGCCGCACCAGGGTGTCTTCGTAACCGGCCAGGCCGGCGATGGCCAGTGCGTTGCCGGGCATCTGGCGCGCGCGCCGGCCTTGCAGGCCACACAGGAAGTTGAGGTTTTCCAGCGTGGTGAGGTCGGCCTTGAGCGCGGGCAGGTGACCGAGATAGGCGATGAAGTGCGAGCGTTCCACGCGCCGCGCCGGACGCCCGTCGATCTCGATGTTGCCGCCGTCGGCACGCAGCAGGCCGGCCAGCACACGCAGCAGGGTGGTCTTGCCGGCGCCGTTGTCGCCCTGCACCAGCAGCGCTTCGCCGGCGTCCACCCGCAGGTCGATCGGCCCGAACACCGGTTCTTCGTTGCGGCTGAAGCTCAGGGCGTGCGCGGCCAGCAAGGGCGGCGCGGCGTGCGGGGTGTCGGTCATCGATGGGATTGTATCTGGCGGGTTGGGGTTTGGATTGCGGCTGCTTTGGGTCGTAGCTGCTTTGTTGCTATCGCGCGGCGGCTGGGGGATGCCGGGGTGGGGGACGCCAAGTCCTGCATCCATGCGTGGCTCGTCTGGCGGCATCCATGCCGCCAACGCCCCCACCCCGGCATTCCCCCAGCCGCCCTCAAACAGTCCCTCGGCGGAGGGGAGAGCAAAGAGCAAGAGCAAGAGCAAGCCGAAGCCGAAGCCGAAGCCGAAGCCGCCCTAAGGCCCGGCACGGGGCGGCTGCTAAACTCCAACCCCCTCCGCATCACCGGATCAGCGCCGCATGTCCGTGCCTGCCACCAAGCTGCCCAAAGTGGGCACCACCATCTTCACTGTGATGTCGCATTTGGCGGCCGAGCACCAGGCGGTCAATCTGGGTCAGGGTTTCCCGGATTTCGCGGTGCCGGCGCGGCTGGTCGAGGCGCTGGATCGGGCGATGCGCGAGGGCCACAACCAGTATCCGCCGATGACCGGGGCGGCGCCGTTGCGCCAGGCTATCGCCGGCAAGGCGCTGCGCTGCTATGGCGCGCAGGTGGATGCCGACACCGAGGTCACCGTGACCAGCGGCGCTACCGAGGCAATCTTCAACGCCATCCATAGCGTAGTGCGGGCCGGTGAGGAGGTGATCGTGCTCGACCCGGCTTACGACTGCTACGAGCCCGCCATCGAATTGGCCGGCGCGCGCGCGGTGCATGTGGCGCTGGATCCGCAGACGTTCGCGGTGGACTGGGGCAAGGTGCAGGCGGCGATCACCCCGCGTACGCGGTTGCTGATGATCAACAGCCCGCACAATCCGTCCGGGGCGATGTTCTCGGCCGACGACATGCGCGCGCTGGCCGATCTGCTGCGCGGTACCGACATTTTCCTGATCTCCGACGAGGTCTACGAGCACATCGTCTTCGACGGCCGCCGCCACGAGTCGGTGCTGCGCTGGCCCGAACTGCGCGAGCGCGCGTTCGTGGTTTCCAGCTTCGGCAAGACCTACCACTGCACTGGCTGGAAGATCGGCTACGCGATCGCGCCGCCGGCGCTCAGCGCGGAGTTCCGCAAGGTCCACCAGTACAACACGTTCGCCAGTTTCGCTCCGGCCCAGCATGCGTTCGCCGAGATGATCCGCGAGCAACCGGAACACGACGAGCAGCTCGGCGCGTTCTACCAGGCCAAGCGCGACCGTTTCCGCGAGCAGCTGCTCGGGACCCGGCTGAAGCCGCTGCCAGTGCCGGGCGGGTACTTCCAACTGGTGGACTATTCGGCGGTCAGCGACCTGCCGGACCATGAGTTCGTGAAGTGGCTGACGATCGAACACGGCGTGGCCGCGATTCCGTTGTCGCCGTTCTACGAGCGCCCGCCGCAAGGCCAGCGCCTGGCGCGGTTGTGCTTCGCCAAGAACGAAGCCACGCTGGATGCGGCAATCGAACGATTGCAAAAGCTGTAACCGCCCCCTGTAGGAGCGGCTTCAGCCGCGAGCCTTTCGCGAACAGCTCGCGGCTGAAGCCGCTCCTACAGGACCGACCCTCCCGGAGTTCCCATGCAAGACCTGCGTATCTCCCTGGTCCAAGGCGACACCCGCTGGCACGATCCGGCCGGCAACCGCGCGCACTACGGCGCGCTGCTGTCGCCGCTGGCGGGCGCTACCGACCTGGTGGTGCTGCCGGAAACCTTCACCAGCGGCTTTTCCAACGAGGCTATCGACCAGGCCGAGGGCATGGACGGCCCGACCGTGGCGTGGATCGGCGAGCAAGCCGCGCGCCTGGGCGCGGCGATCACCGGTAGCGTGCAGCTGCGCACCGGCGAGGGCGTGTTCAATCGCCTGCTGTTCGCCACGCCCGACGGCGGGCTGCAGTACTACGACAAGCGCCACTTGTTCCGCTATGCCAACGAGCACCAGCGCTACGCCGCCGGCCGCGAACGCCTGACGGTGGAATGGAAGGGCTGGCGGATCAATCCGCAGGTTTGCTACGACCTGCGCTTTCCGGTGTTCTGCCGTAATCGCTATGACGTCGAACGGCCCGGCCAGCTCGATTTCGACCTGCAGTTGTTCGTGGCCAACTGGCCTTCAGCGCGAGCCTATGCCTGGCGGACCCTGCTGCGGGCGCGGGCGATCGAGAACCTGTGCTTCGTCGCAGCGGTCAACCGCGTCGGCGTGGATGGCGCCGGCCTGCACTATGCCGGCGACAGCGCGGTGATCGATTTCCTTGGCCAGCCGCAGTTGGAGATCCGCGAGCGCGAACAAGTCGCCACCACCACGATCTCGGCCGCGGCCCTGGCCGAACACCGCGCGCGCTTCCCGGCCATGCTCGACGCCGACGCGTTCCAACTGGGCGGGGTCAACGCGGCGCGGTGAGCGCAGCGTCGGCTGAACGACGGTGCCGGCCTTGCTGCCCGGCCGGGCGGGCGCACTGCTAACCTCGGCGGCGTCCTCCTCTTCGGATCCTTCCGCATGTTCAAGTCCTTGACCCTGCTGGCCGTCCTCGCCGCCGGCGGCGCTATCGCGCCCGCCGCGCATGCCGCCGGCAACCTCGAATGCAACCTGCGTTTCAACCTGTCCGGCTGGTCGGTGTTCTACAAGACCGCCAAGGGCACCGGCACGATCACCTGCAGCAACGGCGCCAGCATCCCGGTGACGATCAGCGCCAAGGGCGGTGGCCTGACCGTGGGCAAATCGAAGATCGTCGATGGCAAGGGCAGCTTTACCGGCGCCTACAGCGTCAACGACCTGTTCGGCACCTACGGCGGTGCCGAGGCGCACGCCGGCGCGGTGAAGTCGAGCAATGCCCAGGTGGTGACCAAGGGCGACATTTCGCTGGCCCTGGCCGGCACCGGCGAAGGCTGGGACATCGGCGTGGGCTTCGGCAACTTCGTGATCAAGCGGCGCTGAAAGGCCACGCCCCGGTCGAGCGCCGCAGCCGCATTTCATACGGCACCTTGACCAGCTCGCCGCGCAGCGGGTCGCCGATGTGGGCCAGGAGTTGCTCGGCGGCGATCCGGCCCATCTCGTGGCTGGGCTGGCGCACGGTGGTCAGGCTCGGCCAGATCTGCCGGGCCATCGGCATGTCGTCGAAGCCGAATACCGACAGGTCGCGCGGAATTCGCAGTCCGCGCTCCTCGGCTTCGTAGATCACCCCGGCGGCGGTGTCGTCGTTGGCGGCGAAGATCGCCGTGGGCGGTTCGGGCAAGTCGAGCAGGGCGCGTGCGCCTTCGATGCCGGAGTCGAAGGAGAACTCGCCTTCGATCACCAGCGCAGGGTCGTAGGGCAGGCCGGCACGCTGCAAGGCATCGCGATAGCCGTCCAGGCGCCAGGCGCGAGCGCCATGCGAGCGATGGCCCGTGATGTGGCCGATGCGGGTGTGGCCCAACGTAGCGACGTGGCCGACCAGCTCGGCGGCCGCCTCGCGTTCATCCAGGGTGGCGCCGATCTGGCCGATGCGCCGGCGCGGCGAAATCGAGGCATAGGGCATGCGCTGGGATTGCAGCCAGTCCAGCAACGCGTCGTCGTCGGTAATCGGCGGCGTCAGGATCATGCCGTCGGGCCGGTACTGCTCCAGCACGCTTTCGACCTGGGCGCGATAGCCGCCACTGCCGGCCTCGGTGCTGCTGTCCATCGGCTGCAGCATCATGCTGTAGTGGCGCGAGCGGCAGGCGTCGAGCACGCCGCCGATGATCTCCATGATGTAGTTCGACGACGGATTGTCGTACAGCAGCGCAATCAGATAGGAACGGTTGGAGGCCAGGCTGCGGGCCGATGGGTTGGGGCGGTAGTTCAGCGCGCGCGCGGCCTGCTCGACCTTCTCGCGCGTATCCGGGCGCACATTGGGCTCGTAATTGAAAACCCGCGAGACCGTCTTCATCGAGACCCCCGCGGCGGCGGCGACGTCTTCGATCCGGATCCGGTTCTGTTCTTTCACGAAGGTCGCACACGGCAGGACGGGCCGACAGGATATGCGAGCGCTCACAGGTGCAGCGACGGCGCGGCGGCGTTAGCTGCGGCGTGGGGCTTGCCGGAGCAGCAAACAGCGGCTTTTTCCCCGGAAATCGACACATCGGTGCGGGAGCGCCAGATCCTGCAGGGCCACTGATTGTGTGCGCTAGGCCGCTTTCTTGCTGTGCCGCAGCACGCGCACTGGAAAAAACAAAGGGCGCCGTGCGGCGCCCTTGTTCGATTCAGCGTGCGCGCGACTCAGGCGCCGCGCGGACCCCGATTGCCACCACCACCGGGGCGGCCGCCACCAGGCCGATTGCCGCCCGGTCGATTGCCGCCGGCCGGACGCGGGCCGTTATTGCCCGGACGCGGACCGCGATTCTGGCCGGGACGCGCTGCGGCCGGGCGTGCCTGGCCGTAGGGGCTGAACCCCGGGTTGGCGTGATCCGACGGGAAGCTCGGCGCGTTGCCCGGGTGGCCATAAGGATGCTTGCCCGGCGAACGGCCCGGACCCTGTCCCTGGCCTTGCCCCTGACCTTGGCCTTGCGGCCTGCCGGCATTGCCGCGGGCACCGGCCGGCTTGTTATTGCCGTAAGGACGCGGCGCCTGGTTGCCGCGCGCGCCAGGACCGGCGTTGCCGCGGCCGCTCGGGCCGGCGTTGCGATGGCCGGCAGGGCCGGTGCTCACGCCGTCGGGCACGTACCAGGTGCGGAAGGCCGCCGGGTTGCCATCCGGCAACGGCTTGAGGCCCTTTTCCTTGCGCTGCTTGAACGGGCGCTGCGATTGCTTGGCCGCCGCTTCGCCGGAGACCGTCAGGCCGCCCTTGAAGCCGCCGCCCTTGCCACGACCACGGCCGCGATCTTCGCGCACGTTGTCGAAGCGGCGCAGCTCACGACCTTCGTCGGCGGTGTTGTGGCCGTTGACGTAGGCGCCGCCGCTGCGGCCACCGCCGACGTGGACGGTGGACTTGGCGGCGCGGCGCTGGCCGATCACCGGCTGCAGGGTGAGCGCCGACGGCTGGCCTTCCTCGAGCTTGAGCTCGGCGCGCATCGCTTCGACCTGCGGCTGCGGCAGCTCGACCGACTGCCCGCGCAACAGTTCGCGCGGCAGCGCGACCTTGCCGTAGCGGGTGCGCTTGAGGCGGCTCACCTGGCAACCCTGCGACTCCCACAGGCGGCGCACTTCGCGGTTGCGACCTTCCTTGACCACGACCCGGAACCAGTCGTGCGAGTCGGTACCGCCGATGCGCTCTACCTCGTCGAACTTGGCCGGGCCATCTTCCAGCGCGACGCCACGCGCGAGGCGGTCGACGATCTGGTCGGAGACCTGCTCCTGGCCCTCGGGCGCACGCACGCGGACTACGTATTCGCGCTCGACCTCGTAGGAGGGATGCATCATCGCGTTGGCCAGCTCGCCGTCGGTGGTGAGCAGCAGCAGGCCGGTGGTGTTGATGTCCAGGCGGCCGATGGCGATCCAGCGCGCGCCCTTCAGCGCCGGCAACGATTCGAAGATCGTCGGGCGGCCTTCGGGGTCGTCACGGGTAGTGACCTCGCCTTCGGGCTTGTTGTAGACCAGTACGCGCGAGGGCTCGCTCAGCGCGCTGGCGACGAAGCTGCGGCCATCCAGTTCGATCTTGTCGCCGCTCTTGACCGACATGCCGGTCTGCGCAACCTCGCCGTTGACCTTGACCAGGCCGTCGGCGATGCGCTGTTCCAGCGCGCGCCGCGAGCCCAGGCCGGCCTGGGCCAGGACCTTGTGCAGGCGTTCTTCGAGCTTGGCGGGCTCGCCGGATTCGGCGCGCTTCAGCGACAGCTTGTTCAGCGAGAGCTTGCGGGGGGTGTCACTCATTTCAATTCGCTCCGGTCAACGCGTTCGGCGTCGGCCTCAGTTTCGTTTTCGATATCTTCGGCGGCGGGCGTTTCGGCGTCCGTCGCGTCGGAGGGAAGGGCATCTTCGGCTTGCGCCGGGTCGTGGTCGGGTTCGCCGGCCGCGTCGATGTCGGGGGTGTCGTCGGCGCCAGCGTCCTGCTCGGCGTCGGGGTCCGGTTCGGGGGCCGCGGCTTCGGCCTGTTCCGGGGGTTCGGTTTGATCCGCCGCGTCCTCGACCTCGGGCGCGGGATCAAGATCAGCTTCGTTTACGCCTTCGCTGGCGCCATCGTCGTTGGCAGCGTCGGCGCTGGCCGCGGACTCATCGTCCAGCGCGGCACCGGCGGTCAGCGGCGCGGCCGGCTGGCCTTCGCGGTCCAGCGGCAACTGCGGTTCCAGTTCGCCGATGTCCTTGAGTTCGGAAAGCGGCGGCAGTTCGTCCAGGCGCTTGAGCCCGAAATAGTCCAGGAAAGTCTTGGTGGTGCCGAACAACGCCGGCTTGCCGGGCACGTCGCGATGGCCGATCACGCGGATCCACTCGCGCTCTTCCAGCGCCTGGATGATGTTGCTGCTGACCGCCACGCCACGCACCTGTTCGATCTCGCCGCGCGTAATCGGCTGGCGGTAGGCGATCAGCGCCAGGGTTTCCAGGGTGGCGCGGGTGTACTTGGTCTTGCGTTCGGTCCACAGCCGGGCGACCCAGCCGTGCACGTCGGCCTTGACCTGGTAACGGAAGCCCGAAGCGACCTCGACCAGCTCCACGCCGCGCTCGGCGCAGTCCTCGCGTAGCTGCTCCAGGGCGCGCTCGATGCTGCCCGGCGGCGCCGGCTCGTCTTCCGGGAACAGGCCCTGCAGCTGCGCCAGGGTCAGCGGCTGCGGGCTGCCCAGCAGGGCGCCTTCGACTATTCGGTTGATCAGCGGTTGGTCAATTTGCACGATCGTGTGGTCTTCGGCTCGAAGTCTTGGCTCAATCTGCGACTACGCGGTGGCGTCGTCGGTATCGCTGTCGTCGAATTCGCTGGAGAACTGCAACGGCGCATTGGTATTGCCCGACGCCAGCGACTTGACGTAGATCGGCGCCAGCGGCGCTTCCTGGACGATGTCCAGCAATTGTTCCTTGGCCAGTTCCAGCAGCGCCAGAAAGGTCACCAGGACGCCGAGCTTGCCTTCCTCGGCGGTGAACAGGCTCTCGAAGCGGTAGAACTTGCCGTCCTCCAGCCGCCCGAGCACATCGCCCATGCGCTGGCGCACGCTCAGCGCCTCGCGCTTGATCGCGTGGCCGCTGAACAACTCGGCGCGCTTGAGCACGTCGTACAGCGCCAGCAGCATTTCCTTCAGGTCCACCGGCGGCGGCAGCTTGACCGCGGCGCGCTCGGGCACGTGTACGTGCACCGGCGTGGTGTCGCGGTCCTGGCGGGGCAGGGTGTCCAGGTCCTCGGCCGCCTGCTTGAAACGTTCGTACTCCTGCAGCCGGCGTACCAGCTCGGCGCGCGGGTCTTCTTCCTCGCCCTCGGCGCTGGGCGGGCGCGGCAACAGCATGCGCGACTTGATCTCGGCCAGGATCGCGGCCATCACCAGGTACTCGGCGGCCAGCTCGAAACGCAGTTCCTGCATCACGTTGATGTAGTCCACGTACTGCCGGGTGATCTCGGCCACGGGGATGTCCAGGATGTCCAGGTTCTGCCGGCGGATCAGGTACAGCAGCAGGTCCAGCGGGCCTTCGAACGCATCGAGGATGACTTCCAGCGCGTCCGGCGGGATATACAGGTCCTGCGGAATCTGCAGCAACGGTTGCCCATGGACCACCGCCAGCGGCATTTCCTGCTGCTGCGGCAACTGCGTCTGGGTTGGCGGATTCGCGTCTTGCGCGAGTTCGGCGGTCATCAGCGATCTGGTATAGCGACGGGAACCCCCGTCGGGTGTTGCTTCGAACCTGCGCCCACGACACACACGTGCGAGGGAAACCCTCGTCCTGCGGATGTGGCTTCTACGGCGTGCCGGGTCGGCACGATCCCATGTCAAACAAAGGCCCCTGCAAGCGGCTGCAGCAGCGAAACAGCGAGGAGGTGGTCTACGCGGGCGGTCGGGAACCGGCGAAGCGGTGGTCGGCGAGGGGCCGCAAGGGCCGGTGAGCCAACGAGCCGCCGCATCCAGCCGCGTGCATTGCGAGCTAGGGTACTGGCTGTGCCCGGCCGGTGTCCAGCATTGCCGGGGCTAGAATGAACGCTGGCTCCCGCTAAGAGGTGCGCGACAGGCGATGTGGTACGTAATCGAGGGCTATGACGGCGCCGGCGCGGCGGCCGGGCGGGGCACGGCACGACCGGCCCATCTGGCGCGCCTGCGCGCGTTGGCCGATGCCGGCCGGCTCCTGTTGGCCGGGCCGTGTCCGGCGATAGATGCCGAGGACCCGGGCGAAGCCGGCTTCAGTGGCAGCCTGGTGGTGGCGGAGTTCGCCGACCTTGAGGCGGCTCGGGCCTGGGCCCAGGCAGATCCTTATGTAGACGCCGGGGTGTATGACCGGGTCGATGTCCGTCCGTTCAAGCGGGTGTTGCCATGAGCGAGCGCGTTGCCCGTATCGAAGCGGCCCTGCGCGCGGCTTTTGCGCCCTCGCTGCTGGAAGTGATCGACGAAAGCCATAAGCACGCCGGTCACGCTGGCGCCCGCGACGGCCGCGGCCACTACGCGGTGCGGATCGTCGCGCCGGCCTTCGCCGGCATGGCACCGCTGGCGCGGCACCGGGCGGTCTATGCGGCGCTCGGGACGATGATGCAGGACGATATCCACGCGCTGTCGATCCAGGCCGAACCACCGCCGGGCTGAGTTTGCTTGTCGGCGGGCTGTCCTGCCGCTGTCCGACGTCTGCGCGATGGCCTGTCCGACGGACAAGCCTGGTTAGAATGCAGGCCGTTACCCGGCGTCCGAGCATCGGCATCGCATTTACTGCGGTCCGGCACGTGCTCGCTGCGCCGCGGGATGACGCCAGGTCTGAAAACGATTACAGTCAGGCCCAGCGTGTTCGGAGTCTCTACCGTGGAGGGCGGTACGTTGGCAAAGAATTCAATCACCATCAAGGACGTGGCGAGAGAAGCCAAGGTCTCCGTGGCCACGGTGTCGCGGGCGCTCAACGGACACGACAACGTCGCCGAGCCGGTGCGCAAGGTCGTGCTGGAAGTGGCCGACCGCTTGCGCTACAGCCCGCACGCGGCCGCGCGCAGCCTAAGCAGCCGCCACACCCAGACCATCGGCGTGGTCCTGCCGGACCTGTACGGCGAATTCTTTTCCGAGCTGATCCGCGGCATCGACGGGGTGGCGCGCGCGCGCCGGCAGCACTTGCTGGTGTCCAGCTACCACGGCGACCAGGAAGAGCAGGGCCGCGCACTGCGCGCGATGCGCGGCCGCGTCGACGGCCTGCTGGTGCTCTCGCCCTACGCCGAGCACCCCGGCTTCCTGACCGAGAACCTGCCGCAGTCCCTGCCGACCGTGCTCGTCAACACGCATCTGCCGGACCAGGACCAATACCCGGTACTGAGCATCGACGACCACGCCGGTGCCATCGCCATGACCGAGCACCTGCTCGGCTGCGGACACCGCCGCATCGTCTTCATTGCCGGCCCGGAATTGAACTTCGACGCGCGCGAACGCCTGCG
The DNA here is from genome assembly GCA_036566925.1 of Stenotrophomonas sp. GTDB lineage: Bacteria > Pseudomonadota > Gammaproteobacteria > Xanthomonadales > Xanthomonadaceae > Stenotrophomonas_A. The sequence goes on along the minus strand of DATCVI010000162.1, from coordinate 8,651 downwards.
CGGCTTCCAGGACGCAATGGCGGCCCATGGCGCCGAGGGCCGCGTGTTGTACGGCGATTTCGACGAGGCGTCCGGTTATCGCGCCGGCCAGGAACTGCTGCGCGGGCAATTGCCCGATGCGGTGTTCGCCGCCAACGACATGATGGCGCTCGGCTGCCTGTTCGCGCTGACCCAGGCGGGTGTACAGGTGCCGGCGCAGGTGGCCTTGGCCGGCTTCGACGACATTCCGTTGGCGCGCTTTGTGCATCCTGGATTGACCACGATGCGGGTAAGCATTGCGGAACTCGGCGCCCAGGCGATGGGTCGATTGCTTGCGCTGATCGACCCGGCCGATGCCGAAACGCCTGGCAACGTGATGTTACGGCCCACGCTGATCGTGCGCGATTCGACGGTGGCTGGGGGTAACGAGCGCCAGTCGTAAATTTTGACTGCGGCGGCGCGCCTGCGTTGCCGTCGGTTTCCACCGCGTTCCGCCAGCGGCGCGCGGGTTAGTCTCAAAGGGAGTGCTTGGTGAGGGTTGTAAGCGATTTCAAGAAATGCCGCGGCGCGCACAATGCATTCCACCCCCTCGGGGTGGGAGGGCTGGGTCTGGCCTTGACCCTGTTGTTGCTGGCTGCCTGCCAGCCCCAAAGCCCGCCTACCGAAACCAAACCCGCGCCGAAGGTGAACCTGATCGAGCCGACCCTGCCGCCGGCGCCGCCCAAGCCGGTCAAACCCGAGTTGCCGCCGTTGTTCGGCGATATCGAACGCCGCACTTTCCAGTTCTTCTGGGACACCACCAACGAGACCAACGGACTGACCCCCGACCGGTTCCCGTCACGCCCGTTCGCCAGCATCGCCTCGGTGGGTTTCGCGCTTACCGCCTATCCGATCGGGATCGAGAACGGCTGGGTCAGCCGTACCCAGGCGGTGGACCGCACCCTGACCACGCTGCGCTTCTTCCGTGATGCCCCGGTGGGCCCGCAGCGCACCGGCAAGACCGGCTACAAGGGTTTCTACTATCACTTCCTGGACATGCAGCGCGGCCAGCGTTACGACAGCTGGGTCGAGCTGTCGAGCGTGGATACCGCGCTGTTGATGATGGGCGTGTTGTTCGCACAGTCGTATTACGACGGCGATGACCCGCGCGAGAAGGAGATCCGGCAGCTTGCCGATACCTTGTACAAGCGCGTGGACTGGACCTGGCTGCAGCAGCGCAAGCCGTTGGTGTCGATGGGCTGGTTCCCGGAGAGTGGTTTCATCAACCACGACTGGATGGGCTACAACGAAGCGATGATGCTGTACGTGCTGGGCCTGGGCTCGCCCACCCACCCGCTGGACAGCGATGCCTGGACGGTGTGGACGCGCACGTACAACAACGACTGGGGCGTCTACCAGGGTCAGGAATACCTGTCCTTCGGACCGTTGTTCGGCCACCAGTACAGCCATGTCTGGATCGACTTCCGCGACATCCAGGACCAGTACATGCGCGAGCGCGGCATCGACTACTTCCTCAACAGCCGCCGCGCCACGCTGGCCCAGCGCGACTACGCCATCGACAACCCGATGAAGTGGAAGGAGTACGGCGAGAACGTCTGGGGCCTGACCGCCAGCGACGGCGCGCAGAACACCAGCCAGGAGTTCCGTGGCGAGCAGCGCCAGTTCCGCCATTATTCTTCGCGCGGCGCCGGCCTGCGCGAGAACTTCGACGACGGCACCATCGCCCCGACCGCGGCGATCTCGTCGATTGTCTTCGCCCCGGAAGTGGTGATCCCCGCCACCGAAGAGATGCACAAGCGCTTCGGCGACTACCTCTATTCCAGCTACGGCTTCCTGGATTCGTTCAATCCCAGCTTCAACTACGAGATCCCGCTGAAGACCGGGCGCGTGGTGCCCGATCGCGGCTGGGTGGCCAGCGACTACATCGGCATCGACCAGGGCCCGATCCTCACCATGATCGCGAACTATCGCAACGAGTTCGTGTGGACGGTGATGAAGAAGAACCCATACATCCGCAAGGGCCTGGAGCGCGCCGGGTTCACCGGCGGCTGGCTGACCCCGGAAGGCGAAGCGCCGCCGCAACCGGCCAAGGACGAGCAGGCCGCCGCGGCACGGGCGATCGGCATTGCCGAGTCGCGCGCGGCGGCCGCCGAAGCGCAGCAGAACCCGGCGCAGCGTCCGCCCGCGAAACCCGAATGAGCGCGGCCGGGATGAAGGCCAAGGCCGTCGCGCTGCTGCTCCTGGCAGCAGGGCTGGCCGGTTGCAGCCGCGCGCCGCAGGGCGAGACCGTGCGGTTCTGGGCGATGGGCCGCGAGGCCGAAGTGGTCGCCGACCTGGTGGCCGACTTCGAGAAGGAAAACCCCGGCATCCACGTCGATGTGCAGAACATCCCGATGACCGCCGCGCACGAGAAGCTGCTCACCGCGTTCGCTGCCGACGGCCTGCCCGACGTGTGCCAGCTCGGCAATACCTGGCTGCCCGAGTTCGCCACGCTCGATGCACTGGAACCGTTGCAACCGTTCGTCGAGCGCTCCCAGGTCGTGGACCCGTCCGACTACTTTACCGGCGTATGGGATACCAACATCGTCGACGAGAAGCTTTATGGCGTGCCGTGGTACGTCGACACGCGACTGTTGTTCTATCGCAAGGATTTGCTGGCCGAGGCCGGGGTCAAGCAGGTACCGCAGACCTGGGCCGAGTTCGAGCAGGCCATGGCCGCGGTCAAGCGCCATGTCGGCCCGGACCGCTACGCGATCCTGATGCCGCTCAACGAGTTCGAGCAACAACTGTCCTTCGCCTTGCAGCAGGACGACCCGCTGCTGCGCGACCACAACAACTACGGCAACTTCCGCAGCGCGGGCTTTCGCAAGGCGCTGGCGTTCTACGCCAACATGTTCGAGCAGGGCTGGGCGCCGAAGCTGTCGGAGACGCAGATCTCCAACGTCTGGTACGAATTCTTCAACGGCTATTACGCCTTCTATCTGTCCGGCCCCTGGAACGTGCGCGAGTTCCGCCTGCGCCAGCCGCCGGGCATGGAGGGCAAGTGGGGCACGATGGCGTTGCCGGGGCCGACCGGGCCGGGTGCGGGTATCGCCGGCGGTTCGAGCCTGGTGATCCTGCGTCGCTCGCAGCATAAGCAGGCCGCCTGGAAGCTGATCGAGTACTTGTCGCGCCCGCAGGTGCAGGCGCGCTTCCACGCCGTCATCGGCGACCTGCCGCCGCGCCGCAGCACCTGGCGCTTCCCTTCGCTGGCCAACGATCCGCTGGCCAAGGCCTTCGGCGACCAGCTCGAGCGCGTGCGGCCCACGCCGAAGGTGCTGGAGTGGGAGCGCATCGTCCAGGAAATGCGGCTGGTCACCGAGCGCGTAGTGCGCGGCGGCGAGAGCCAGGAGGCCGCGGTGCAGGAGCTGGACAAGCGCGTCGATGAAATCCTGGCCAAGCGTCGCTGGATCTGGGAGCAGAACCACGCCAGCCAGTCCGCGCCGACGGAGGCCAAGCCATGAGACGGCCTTCGCTCGCCGGTTGGGTGTTCACCGCGCCGGCCCTGCTGGTGCTGGGCCTGTTCTTCGGCGTGCCGGTGCTGGCGGCGCTGGTGCTCAGCGTGACCGACTTCGATCTGTATGCCTTGGCCGACAGCAGCCACCTGCGCTTCGTCGGCCTGGGCAACTACTGGGAGCTGATGCGCACGCCGCTGTTCTGGAAGTCGCTGTGGAACACCACCTATTTCGTGTTGCTCGGCGTGCCGATGTCCATTGCGGTGTCGCTGGGCGCGGCCATGCTGCTGCACGCCAAGGCCGCGCGTTTCGTGGGCTTCTACCGCACCGCGCTGTTCGCCCCGGTGGTGACCACGCTGGTGGCGGTGGCGGTGATCTGGCGCTACCTGTTCCACGTCAAGTACGGCCTGGTGAACTGGGGCCTTGGCCAGCTCGGCATTTCGCCGGTCGACTTCCTCGGCGATCCGCGCTGGGCAATGCCGACGATCATGCTGTTCGCGGTGTGGAAGAACTTCGGCTACAACATGGTGATCTTCCTCGCCGGCCTGCAGGGCATCCCGCAGGATCTCTACGAGGCCGCGCGCATCGACGGCGCCTCGAAGTGGCAGCAGTTCCTGCACATCACCTTGCCGATGCTCGGCCCGGTGCTGATGGTGGTCGGGGTCATCACGGTCTCCGGTTATTTCCAATTGTTCGCCGAGCCGTACGTGATGACGCGCGGCGATCCGCTGCAGAGCACCGTCAGCGTGCTGTATTTCATGTTCGAGGAAGGCTTCAAGTGGTGGAACCTCGGCCGCGCCTCGGCCGTGGCGTTCCTGCTGTTCCTGATCATCCTCGGCGTGACCACCGTGATGCTGCGCTTCGGCCGCAAGAAGGACCTCGTATGAGCCGCGAGATCGGTCAAACCCGCTGGAATGCCTGGGCGGTGAATGCGGGCCTGGTGCTGTTCGCCCTGGTCAGCCTCGGCCCGCTGTTGTGGATGGCCTCGGTCTCGTTCATGCCGACCGGCGAGGCCAGCCAGTACCCACCGCCGTTGCTGCCCTCGACGTGGACCACGGCCAACTACCACGAATTGTTCGCCCGCACCGGCATGGCCAGCCACTTCGCCAACTCGTTGCTGGTGTCCTTGGCGGTGACCCTGGGTTCGCTGCTGGTCAACACGCTGGCCGGTTACGCATTTGCCAAGCTGCGCTTCGTCGGCCGCGAACGCATCTTCCAGGTGCTGCTGGCGGCGCTGGTCATCCCGGCGCAGGTGGCGATGCTGCCGCTGTTCCTGCTGATGAAGCAACTGCACCTGGTCAACAGCTTCGGCGGGGTGATCCTGCCGGCGCTGGCCTCGGTGTTCGGCATTTTCCTGGTGCGGCAGTACGCGCGCAGCATTCCCGACGAACTGTTGGAAGCGGCGCGCATCGACGGTGCCGGCGAGATGCGGATCTTCTTCCAGATCGTGCTGCCGATGCTCAAGCCGGTCCTGGTGACGCTGACCATCTTCACCTTCATGGGCGCCTGGAACGACTTCATGTGGCCGCTGATCGTGCTGACCGACCAGGAGCACTACACCTTGCCGGTGGCCCTGGCCTCGCTGTCGCGCGAGCACATCCAGGACGTGGAATTGATGATGGCAGGCGCGGTGGTGACGGTGATACCGGTGCTGCTGCTGTTCCTGGCGCTGCAGCGCTATTACATCCAGGGGTTGTTGCTGGGTAGTGTTAAAGGGTGAGCGCCTTGCGAGGCACTGCCTCGCAAGCGCGAACGCCCGGCCATGGAGGGCCGGGCCGGACCTGCCTGCGCCGACGCGATTGCGCCATGGATGGCGGCAGTAAAACGAAGGTGAGAACTTGCACGCTTGCGTGCAACACCCGATCCAACGAAACAAGGTCACGATGCCCCCGATGAAGCCCACGTTCGCCCTCCGCGCCCTGTTGGCGCTCTGCGCCGGCCTGTCCACGCACGCGGCCGCGCAGGACGCCAAGATCCTCGACAGCTTCGACGATATCGGTCCGTGGAAGCTGGTGGTGTCCAACCAGGTCAGCGGCTCGCTGCGGCCGGTGGCCGGGCCGAACGGCGGCAAGGCGTTGTGCCTGGACTACAACTTCAATGGCGTGTCCGGCTACGTCGGCATCCGCCGCGACCTGCCGATCCAGTACCCCGACAACTACCAGCTGGGCTTCAACCTGCGTGGTGATTCGCCGGCCAACGACCTGCAGTTCAAGTTGATCGACGCCAGCGGCGACAACGTGTGGTGGGTCAACCGCCCAGGCTTCGTGTTCCCGAAGAACTGGACGCCGGTGAACTTCCGCAAGCGCCACATCAGCAAGGCCTGGGGGCCAGGCGAGGATAAGGTGCTGCGCAACAGCGCCAGCGTGGAGTTCACCATCTACAACAAGGTCGGCGGCAAGGGCACGGTGTGCTTCGATCGCCTGGCGCTCACCGCATTGCCGCCGCCGGACAACGCGCCGCTGCAGGCCACGGTCATCGCCGATACCGCCCCCGCGCTTGAGCAACGCGCGGCCGACGGCAAGACCGATACGTTCTGGCTCAGCGGCGGGGTCAAGGCGCAGACGGTGACGCTGGACCTGGGCAAGGTACGCGAGTTCGGCGGTGCGATCGTCGACTGGATCCCGGGCCTGGAAGCGGCGCAGTACGACGTGCGCGGCTCGCTCGATGGCCGTGCGTGGCGCACGCTGCGCAGCGTGACCGCCGGTGCCGGCGGTACCGACTTCCTGGCCCTGCCCGATACCGAGGCACGGTATCTGCGCTTCGACCTCAAGGGCGGCCCGAACTGGCGCTACGGCTTGCGCGAGATCACCCTGAAACCGCTGGAGTGGGCGGCCACGCCGAACGACTTCATCGCGTCGGTGGCGGCGCTGTCGCCACGCGGTGCGTTCCCGCGTGGCTTCACCGGTGAACAACCGTACTGGACCCTGATCGGACTGGACGGCGGCCGTGAACAGGGCCTGGTCGGCGAGGACGGGGCGGTCGAGGTGGCCAAGGGCGGCTTCAGCATCGAGCCGTTCGTGCGCAGCGGCGGCAAGTGGGTGAACTGGGCCGATGTCAGCAGCGAGCAGAGCCTGCAGGACGATTACCTGCCGATTCCCAGCGTGCAATGGCACCACGACCAGCTCGACCTGCGCGTGACCGCTTTCGTCCAGGGCACCCCGGAACAGGCGCAACTGGTGGCGCGCTACCAGCTGCGCAACAGTGGCAAGGAAGCGCGCGACTTCAGCCTGGCGCTGGCGGTACGGCCGTTCCAGGTCAATCCGCCGTCGCAGTTCCTCAATACTGTCGGCGGCATCAGCCGGATCGAGCAGATGGCGGTGGCCGGCTCGCAGGTCAGCGTCAACGGCAAGCCGCGCGTGTTCGCTGCGCAGGCGCCGGACGCCGCCTTCGTCAGCGCCTTCGACAGCGGCATGGCGGTCAAGCAGTTGTCGGCGGCCACGTTGCCGCAGACCACGCAGGTCAAGGACGATACCGGGCTGGCCTCGGGCGCGTTGGTCTATCACTGGCACCTGGCGCCGGGCGAGACCCGCGAAGTAGCGCTGGTGCTGCCGCAGACCGGGAACGCGGCGCTGCCGGCCGGCTTCGACGCCGAGCGCGCGCAGCAACAGGTCGCGCAGCAATGGCGCGATCGCCTCGACCGCGTACGGTTCCAGGTGCCGGCCGAAGGCCAGCCGGTGGTGGACACCCTGCGCACCGCCCTGGCGCACATGCTGATCTCGCGCGACGGCCCGATCCTGCGGCCGGGCACGCGCTCGTATGCGCGCAGCTGGATCCGCGACGGCGCGATGATCTCCGAAGGCCTGCTGCGGCTCGGGCGTGAGGACGTCGTACGCGACTACGTGCAATGGTACGCGCCGTTCCAGTTCGACAACGGCATGGTGCCGTGCTGCGTGGACAGCCGCGGCAGCGACCCGGTGCCGGAGAACGACAGCCATGGCGAGCTGATCTTCAATATCGCCGAGTACTACCGTTTCACCGGCGACCGCGCTTTCCTGGAAGCGATGTGGCCGCACGTGCTGGGCGCCTTCAACTACATGGAACAACTGCGGGCCAGCGAGCGCACCGAAGAGAACTTCATGCGCGACCCGGCCTTCTACGGAATGATGCCGGTGTCGATCAGCCACGAAGGCTATTCGGCCAAGCCGATGCATTCCTACTGGGACAACTTCTGGGCGCTGCGCGGCTACAAGGACGCGGTCGAGATCGCCACGGTGCTCGGCAAGACCGACGAGCTGGCGCTGATGACCGGTGCGCGCGATGAGTTCCGCGCCGACCTGTCGGCGTCGTTGCAGGCGGCGGTGCGCCAGCGCGGCATCGACTTCCTGCCGGGTTCGGCCGAGCTGGGCGACTTCGACCCGACCTCCACCACGATTGCCTTGGCCCCGGGGGGCGAGCAGGGGCGCTTGCCGGCCGACCTGCTCGACAACACCTTCCAGCGCTACTGGAATGAATTCGTGCAGCGCCGCGATGGTTCGCGCCCGTGGAAGGATTACACGCCCTACGAATGGCGAAATGTCGCCGCCTTCGTCCGCCTCGGGTGGCGCGATCGCGCCTGGGATGCGCTGTCGTTCTTCTTCAAGGACCGCGCCCCGCAGGCCTGGAACCAGTGGGCCGAAGTGGTCTCGCATACGCCGCGCAAGCCGTTCTTCGTCGGCGACCTGCCGCACGCCTGGGTGGCGTCGGACTTCGTGCGCTCGGTGCTGGACATGTTCGCCTATGGCCGCGAGGTCGATGACAGCATCGTGCTCGCCGCCGGGCTGCCATCGCGCTGGTTCGAAGGGCAGGGCGTGTCGATCTCCGATCTGCGCACGCCGCACGGGCGGCTGGGTTACAGCCTGCGCCGCAGCGACCGCCAACTGGTCCTGGAGGTGCCGGCCGGCATCACTCCGCCTGCCGGTGGCCTGGTGCTGCCGTGGCCCTACGCCGGCAAACCGGGCGATGCCAAGGTCAACGGCGAGCCGGCGGAATGGGAGAACGGCGAGCTACGCATCCACGCGGTGCCGGCGCACGTCGAGATCGAGGTGCCGTCGTCGGTGCGGCGGGCCGAGCGCAAGAACTGAGGGAGGGGCGGCCCGGCAACACGAAGGTTGCCGGGCTTCAGCGATCAACCCAGTCGGGCTTGCGCAACGATCTTCGCCGCGGCCGCGGCGCTGTCGCGGACCTTGTGCCACTCGCCCT
>DATCVI010000161.1:0-2257 GCA_036566925.1 Stenotrophomonas sp. | reverse complement strand
CGGATCATGCGGGTTCTCCGGGCAGGGTTCGATAGAGGTCGCCGACGCGGCGCTTGAGCATGGCGCGCAGCGGCTGGCGCAGTTCGTCCAGCGCGCGCGCGGCCACCTGGCCCAGCGCGTCGTCGCGCCCGGGCAATACGTGGTCGTCGACCGGAATGCGCAACTGGCACCGCTCGTACAGTTCCAGCAGCGATACCTCGTCGAGGTCGCGCGCCAGCAGCCAGTGGCCGCGTTCGTCGCGGCGCGCCAGGCGGATGCGCTCAAGCTCGCACAGCATCTGCTGCAGCAGCGAATCGGTCAGCATGGGTTCGAGCGCGAGAATCTGGTCTTCGTCCAGGCCCTGGCCTTCGCGACGCGCGGACTGGAAGCGCCCGAGCAGGCGCAGCAGGCAGTAGATTTCATAGCCGGCCGGCAAGCGCATCGCCGCCGGCTGGTAGCGGAACGCGGCGATCGAGGACGCCAGCGAAGCGCCGAGCAGGACCGAGACCCAGCACAGGTAGATCCACAGCAGGAAGATCGGCAGGAAGGCGACGGTGCTGCCGTAGATGCGTTCGTACGACTGGAATCCGCCCAGGTAGGCGCTCAGCCCCCAACGCACGAGTTCCAGCATCGCCACCGCCAGCAGCGCGCCGGGCGCGGCATGGCGCATGCGCACGGGGTGGTGCGGCACCACCCGGTACAGCAGCACGATGGCCGCGAACTCGATCAGCACCGGCGCCAGCGCCAACAGGCTGGTGGCCAGGGCCTGGCCCTCCACGGTCTGGAACAACGGCAGCGCGAAGAATCTCACCGACACCGCCAGGCTGGCGGCCGCGACCATGGCGCCGAGCGTGAGCACCGTCCAATAGACCAGGAAACGGGTGAACTTGGGCCGCGACGAGGCCACGCGCCAGATCTGGTTGAAGATCTGCTCCACGCTATGCAGCGTGATCAGCAACGACACCACCAGGGCGATCAGGCCGGCGGCAGTGAGCTGGCCGACCGCATTGGCCGCCTGCAGCAGATAGCCCTGCACCGCGCTGGCCGCGCTCGGCACGAAGTGGGCGAAGATATATTCACTGAGCCGGTCGCGCCACTCGCCGAATACCGGAAAGGCCGAGAGCACCCCGAACACCACGATGGCGGCCGGGACCAGCGCAAAGACCGTGGTGTAGGCGAGCGAACCAGCGGCCTGGAACAGGCGGTCGTCGAGGAAGCGCTGCCACAGGAAACGGCCGAAGCTTGCCGCGCGGGCGCGGTCGCGCAGGCGGTCCCTCCACAGGTTCAGCGTGTCCCTTGTCGCCATCGCGCAAGCGTACCCGATGCACGATGACCTCCGCATGGTCGATACTGCGGCCTTCCTGCAACGGGGCGACCGAGACGATGAGCGAAATCCTGGTGCTGTACTACAGCCGTGGCGGTTCGGTGGCACGGTTGGCGCGCCAGATTGCCCGCGGCATCGGCGAAGTTCCGGGCATGGCGGCGCGCTTGCGCACGGTGCCGGCGGTCACTGCGCTGACCCAGCCGGCCGCGCCGCAGGTGCCCGACGAGGGCGCGCCCTACGTGGTGGCCGCCGACCTGGCCGAGTGCAGCGGCCTGGCCCTGGGCAGCCCCACCCGCTTCGGCAACATGGCCGCGCCGGTGAAACACTTCCTCGACGGCCTCGGCGCCGAATGGGCCAGCGGCACCCTGGTCGGCAAGCCGGCGGCGGTGTTCACTTCGACCGCGACGATGCATGGCGGCCAGGAGTCCACCCTGCTCTCGATGCAGGTGCCGCTGCTGCACCATGGCTGCGTGATCGTGGGCATTCCCTATACCGAGCCGGCGTTGAGCCATACGACCGGTGGCGGCACCCCCTACGGTGCCAGCCATGTCGCCGGCGCCGCCGACGACCCGCAGCCAAGCGAGGACGAGGTGCAACTGGCGCGCGCACTCGGTCGCCGCCTGGCCACCATCGCGCGCAAGTTGGCCGCGCCTTGAACCGGCCCGGCTCGCGCTGGGTACTGATCGCCGCGCTGCTGGCGCTGGCCACGGTGTACGTGTTCGCCTTCCACGACGACCGCCACCGCACCGCGGCGTGGCTGGTGTTCGCGCTGCCGCCGCTGTGCCTGGCCGCCGCCTGCCGCGGCCGTTCGCGCGCGCCGTTCTGGGCCGGCGTCGGCGCGCTGTTCTGGTTCAGCCATGGGGTGATGGCGGCCTGGACCGGGGTCTACGCTCGACCGTTGGCCGCACTCGAAATCTGCCTGGCACTGGTCATCATTGCGGCCGCCAGCCTGCC
>DATCVI010000160.1:0-4307 GCA_036566925.1 Stenotrophomonas sp. | reverse complement strand
GCCGATTCCCCCGCCGCCGCCGGTGCCGAACTATCGTCCGGAGGTCTCCGTCTACACCGCGCTCGCGCCCACGGTCCTCACTTACGGCCGCACGCTGCTGGATTCGCTGCACGAACGCGTGGGCGAGCAGGAACAACTGCTTGGTCGCGCCGATGTCGGGACGCGCGACGATGCACTCGAAGGACTCTGGTCGCGCTTGATCTATGTCGATGGCGAGCGCGACGGTCATCCGCTCGGCATTTACGGCGGTAGCCCGCATTACGATTACCGCTTCGGTGCGCTGCAACTCGGCGTCGATCTCTACCAGCGCGATACCCAGGGCGAGCACGCCGACCGCGCCGGCCTCTATGCGGCGATCGGCACTGCCACCGTGGATGCCGACGATCCGCGCGGTGCCGCAGCCGGCCGAGAACGCGTGCAGGGCTACACGCTCGGCGGCTATTGGACGCGCTATGGCGCAGGGGCTCGCGCCTGGTATGTCGATGCCATCTTGCAAGCGAGCGCCTACCGCGCCCGCAGCGACTCGGTCGATCAAACACTGCCCTCGATGCATACCGACGGCATCGGGCTGAGTGCCTCGCTGGAAGGCGGCTACCCATTCCGGTTCGATCGCGGCTGGGTGCTGGAGCCCCAGGCCCAGCTCGACTACACGTGGCTGGACCTGGACGACAGCACCGACCTCGGCGGGCGGGTGCGTTTCGACGACACCGACTCGCTGGTGGGCCGCCTCAGCGCACGGCTTTCGCGCGATTGGCAGCATCGCCCGGACGAAGTCGCGCCGTTGTCGAGCAGCGCCTGGCTACGCGCCAGCGTGCGCCACGAGTTCAAGGGTGAGACCGTAACGGCCTTCGCCACCGAAGCGGGCTGGCTGCCGTTCAACGCCGGCATCGACGGCACCTGGTGGGAACTGGAGCTGGGCATGACCCGCGAGATCGACCGCAACGTATTCGTCTACGGCAATGTCGGCTACATGCAGGGCTGGGATAACGATCGCCGCGCCTGGGAAGGCAAGCTGGGCATCCGCGCCAATTGGTGAGCGCGCCTTTAGCGCTCGCCGTACAGATAGCGCCGGGCGATGCGCAGCGCCAACGCGTAAGGCTCTGGCCCGTCGCGGTTGGTGAGGATGATGACGCTGAAGTGGCGCTGCGGGTAACGCACGATCACGTTGCGAAAGCCCAGGCTCTCGCCGCTGTGCCATAGCGTCTCGCCATTGATGCGCCAGCCGAAGCCATAGAACGGCACGTCCGGCTCGGGCGTGGCGGTGGCCGGGCTGAACGCCTGGCGCAGCGACTCGGCGTTGAGCAGGCGCTCGTCGTATAGCGCTGCGTCCCAGTGCGCGAGGTCTTCCAGCGAAGAGTAGATGCCGCCATCGCCGAGCACGGCGCTGGTCGGGCTCTGGTCGGTGCGTTGCCAGCGTGAGTCGACGCGGCTGTAGCCGTACGCGCGCTCGGGCACTTCGTCGATCCCGTCTTGATGCGCGTAGGTGTTGCGCATGCCCAGCGGCAGGAAGATGCGTTGGCGCAGGAAAGTCGCGAAATCCTGTCCTGACGCCTTGCCGACGATCAACGCCAGCAGCGCGTAGCCGCCGTTGCTGTAGCGGTAGCCTTTGCCAGGCACGAAGTAGGTGCGGTTCGACTTTTCCAGCAGATGCAGCACATCGATATCGTGCAGCTGCGTCTGCTGGCTGGCTGGCATCAAGTCTTCATAATCGATCAGGCCGCCAGTGTGCGAAAGCAACTGGCGGATCGTGATCGCATCGGCGGCCGCCGGCAGGGTCGGCAGCCAACGTTTGATCTTGTCGTCCAGCGACAGCTTGCCGTCCTGCGCCAGCAGCAGGATGGCGGCGGCGGTGAACTGCTTGCTGATCGAGGCGAGGCGGAAGTTGGTCTGCGGCGTCACCGCGGTGCCATCCTCGACCACCGCCAGCCCATAGCCGCGGCGGAACACTGGCTCGCCATCGCGCAGTACCAGCACCGCCGCGCCCGGCTGCATGCCGTCGTAGTCGCGCATCAGCGCATCGATGCCCGGGTCCGGCGGCTGGATCACCGGTGCCGCCAAGGCCAGGCCGGCCAGCGGCAACAGCAGCAGGGCGAGCAGTTGGCGTCGGTGCATGCCGGACTCCGGTCAGGGTTGCGTGGCGGGCGCGGGCGCTGCGGTGTCGGTCGGCGTGCTCGTGGTCGCCGTCGATTTTTGCGCTTCGATCCAGCGTTCGATTTTCTGCTGCAGGATATCCAGCGGCACCGAGCCATCCTTCAGCACTTCGGCATGGAAGGCGCGGATGTCGAAGCGGCTACCGAGCGCGGCCTGAGCCTGCTGGCGCAATTGCAGGATCTTCAGCTCGCCGACTTTGTAGGCCAGTGCCTGCGCGGGAATGGCCATGTAGCGCTCGGCTTCGGCGACCGCGTCGGTCTGGCTGGAGGCGGAGTTCTGCAGCATGTAGTCGATCACCTGCTGGCGGCTCCAGCCCTTGGCATGCAGGCCGGTATCGACCACCAGGCGGATGGCGCGCCAGAGCTCGTTCTGCAAGTAGCCGAAATAGTTGTACGGGTCCTGGTACACGCCCAGGTCCTTGCCCAGCGACTCGGCATACAGCGCCCAGCCTTCGATGAAGGCGGTTTCGCCGCCGAAGCGGCGGAAGTCGGGCAGCTCGCCCAGTTCCTGCTGCAGCCCCAACTGGAAATGGTGGCCGGGGATGGCTTCATGCAGGTACAAGTCTTCCGCATCCCACGTCTTGCGCGAGGGCAGGTCGTAGGTGTTGACGTAGAAGATGCCCGGGCGCGTGCCGCCCGGCCGCATGTACGAACCGCCCGCCGCCGACTGCGCGCGGTAAGGCTCGACCGGGCGAATCTCGAACTTGGCCTTCGGCGTCAGCGCGAACAAGCGCGGGATGTTGCCGTTCACCCGCTGCTCCAGGCCGCGGTAGTACGCCAGCATGTCGTTCTCGTTGGCGAAGGTGAAGCGCTTGTCCGTCTGCATGTATTTGAAGAACTTCTGCATCGAACCGCGGAACTTCACCTGCTTCATCACCGCTTCGATCTGCGCATGGATCCGCGCGACTTCGGCCAGGCCCAGCTGGTGGATCTGCTCGGGCGTCAGGTCCGAGGTGGTGCTCTGGCGCACATTGTTGGCATACCAGGCCGCGCCATTGGGCAGCGCGGACATGCCATCGGTCTTGCGCGTGGCCGGCAGATACTCGGTGGCGATGTAGCCGCGCAGAGCGCGATAAGCCGGAATCAGGCGGGTTTCGATCGTGCGCTTGTAGTCGGCGGTAATGCGCTGCTTGTCTGCCTCGCTGAAGCTGGCGGGCAGGTTGCGCACCGGCGCCCAGAACAAGGTTTCCTCGGCGCTGGGGCGGATGATGGCATCCAGCTGCGGCAGCACCTTCTCCATCAGTACCCGCGGCTGCACGACGCCGACCTTGACGCCTTCGCGCATATTGGCGATGGCCTGGTCGAACAACACCGGAATGCTGGCGGCGCGGCGCAGCCAATTATCGTAATCCTGCACTGTCTCGAACGGCTGCGCCCCGGTCCCGGAGCCGAGCATCGCGGCGATATTGGCGATGTTGTAGAACTGGTTGACCGGCTGCATCCAGGTCGGGAACTGTTCGGCGGCCAGCGCACTGCGCGCATCGCGCACGAAGATCTCGTAGCTGAGCAAGTCCTGTCCGCTCAGGCCCTCGGGGCCGATGGCCTCGGCCTTGGCCAGCCACTGCGTAGTGAAATCATGGCTTTGCTGGCGAAAGGCTGCGGAAAGGAAATTCGGCAGCTGGTCGTCGTAGCGATGATCGCCCTGGAAAGTGGCCTGCAGCGGGTTGAGCTTGAGCGAGGCCTGCCAGTAGTCGGCATACAGCTGGTTGAGCTGCTGTGCCTTGGTCAGTTGCCGCACCGGCGCCGGCGCACGCGCCTTGCTGGACTTGCTCGACTTGCTCGACTTGGTGGACTTCTTACCCTTGGCCGACGCCTTGGCTTTCTGTGTCTGGCTGGTGGTGCCTTTCTTCTTGGTAGCCGCTTCGCTGGACGGCACCATCGACAACGAGACGGTGGCGGCCAGCAGCAGCGCGAACAGGCGGGCAAGGCGGGACGGCATCAACAAGCTCCGGAGACGAGGAGAGCAGGTGAGATTGCCCGATCCGGGGCGGCAGGGCCAGCCCGCGGTTTTTTGCGGCAATGCGGCATTGGTGATGCGCTTCAGAATTCCTTGGCGGCTGGTTTTACGGCTTGCGGCACGGGCGCCGTTCCGGCGGGTAGGGGCTTCGCGCTGTCGGGCAGACGTCCTGTCTGACGCCATCGCCGTGGGCCATCCAT
>DATCVI010000159.1:0-28391 GCA_036566925.1 Stenotrophomonas sp. | reverse complement strand
GGCCATCTGTACCCATGTCACGAGTGCCTGATCAGGCGCGGTCAGTTCCTTGCTCCAACCGTCCAGGTACATCGCTTCACGCGGAGGAAGGCGGGCGCGCAGCTCTTCTGCCCGCTTTAGTCCAGCCAGTCCGTTTTCCGTGTCGCCCATGACGAATCGGCTGCGCACTTCGCCAAGCCATGCCAAGGCGAACTGGGGATCAAGTTCAATCGCCTTCTGGTAGAAGCCGATCGCACCGGGATAGTCACCGTCGTTGAAGCGCTTCTGCCCCAACGCGTACGCACGCAATGCCACGAGGCTGGATGTCGTTGCTTCGGGCAACGGAACAGAGTTCTTCCGGGCGACGACGCTGGACTCTCCAAGGCGTTGGCGCAGTTCCATGGTGACCGCGTCCACGGCTTGAAGACTGCCGTCGTGACCGCGTTCTTCGGCTGAAGCGACGAAGACGGTCTCCTGCGTGCTCGGATCGACCACTTCCACCGTCATGCGGGTGTGGCCGCCAATATCTGCGACGGTCGGGAGGAGTACGGCGGATGCGCCGGTTCGCATGGCGATTTCCGCAGCGCGCGACCGATCGATGACTGTGGATGACGGATCCTGGCGCATCATGCGCAACGTCTGCCGCGAGCGACGTTCGCTCACCACATTCACGTAGCGTGACTGCTCCA
Organism: Stenotrophomonas sp.; assembly: GCA_036566925.1. GTDB lineage: Bacteria > Pseudomonadota > Gammaproteobacteria > Xanthomonadales > Xanthomonadaceae > Stenotrophomonas_A. Next base: position 27,723 of record DATCVI010000159.1, on the reverse strand, counting down.
GGCTGATTCGGAACGCTTGTTGCAGCGAATCATCCAGCATCGTGTCGCCGGTCAGATTGCGCACATCACCCATCACGACCCAGTCGCGTTCCGCGAAAGCCAGCGCCGGCTCCGGCCGCGTAAAAAACCACCCACTCACCGCAATCACCGCCAACACCGCCGCCTCAGCCGCCAGCGCCGCCGGCCGCCGCCACAGCGGAATATCCCGCCACGCCTTTGGCGAATTCTTCGGCGCGCGCAGCGGCGTCAGCCCGATCTCGCCGACTTCGTAGATCTCCATCCGCGTCGGCATGCCCTTGAAGCGCCAACGTCCGTGCGACTTCCACAGCAAACGCTCGCCGCGCTCGCCCAGTTCACGCGAGGCGCGCTGGGTCAGCGACTCTGCCACCGCCGACAGCAGGATCTGCCCGGGCCGTGCGACCGTCATCAGCCGCGCCGCCACTGGCTTGGCCAGGCCCTCCACTTCCAGCGGCTTGGCGCCAATCTGCACGGCTTCGTCGCTATTTCGCCAGGTCAGCACTTCGCCCACGTGCAAGCCGGCGCGGGCGAGCAGGCGCAGGCCGCGTGCGTGGCCAAGGTCACGCAGGCCCTGCTGGTAGTCGAGCGCAAAGCCCAGGCCGTCGATCGGCCGTTCAAATAACAGCAGCAGGCCGTCGGAACGATCGATCAGGCGGCCACGCCATTGCTGCTGCAGCTGCAGCACCAGCCCATCGTGTTCGCGGAACAGTTCGGCCGCGGAGGTGTCGCCGAGGCGTTCGACCAGTTCGGTCGAGTCGCACAGGTCGGTCAACAACAAGGTCCGCAGTTGCGGGGCATCAGGCAATGGCTGAGGGACGTCATTCATTGCGCGATCTCCTTTGCGGCCGCCGCTCAGGCCGGGGTAGGCACGGCTTCCAGGCCGTGCAGCCGGTTGCCGCCCAGGCGCTTGGCCTCGTACAGCGCGCTGTCGGCGCGGGCGTACCAGTCGTTCCAACTGCCGTGGTTTTCCAGCAGGGCGATGCCGATGCTGACCGGGCAGATCTGTGGCGGCCCTTCAACGGCCAGTTGCGACTGCACGTTGTGCAGGATGCGCTCGGCCATCATCCGCAGGCCTTCGGCATCGGTGCTGGCGACGAATACGCAGAATTCGTCGCCGCCGAGGCGGCAGGCCAGGTCGTCGCCCACCAGCAACGTGCGCAGGATGTGGGCCACGTTCTGCAGCACGCGGTCGCCGGTGAGGTGGCCGTGGTCGTCGTTGACGCGCTTGAAGCGGTCGCAGTCGATCAGCAGCAGGCCGGTGCCCGGGCTGCGGCCGGCGCGGCGGCATTCCTGCAGGTGCAGGGTCAGGCCGCGACGGTTGTACAGGCCGGTGAGTTCGTCGGTGCGGATCAGCTCTTCGGTCTGGTTGAGCTGGTGCGACGTCGCGTAGAGGTTGTCCAGCGCTTCTTCGAGGTCATGGTTGCGGCGGCGCAGCTGCCGGATCAGCAGTTGCTCGTTGTTGACCACCCGAACGATGGAGCGGCGCAGGAAGTGCGCGGTCAACACCGGGTCGTGGTCGACAAGCTTCTGGAAATCGCCGTGGTCGAGCTCGATCAATTCGCAGTCGCTGGCGGCGATGGCATCGGCGGTGCGCGGGTGGTCGCCGATCAGCAGGCCGAGTTCACCGAAGAACTCGCCATGTCCCATGTGCTTGATCACCAGATCCTCGCCGAAGTCCAGGTCGACGGTGCCACTGACCACGATGTACATCTGCGTGCCGATGTCGCCGCGGCGGAACAGCTGGTAGCCCGAGGCAACCTTGCGCGCACGACCAAACTTGGCGAACAGCGCCGCTTCGGCAGGCGCAAGCACCGCATGCGTCGCATCCGGCTGCGTTGCAGACACCTTGAGGTCGGCCGTTCCTGGCCCCGCGCTCGCGCAGTTCATCCCCATATCCTTGGCCGGCCAGTTCTGCCAGACGACGCCAGAGCATAGCAGTTTAATAGTGTGTTCATCGCCAGGTCACATTGAATCTCAGGAATTATGAGATCGCCTGTGCGCCACGCACCTTGGCTTCCCCCTACTGGCTTTAGCGGCCGCTAGCGGACAAAAAGAAGGCCCGGGTTGCCCCGGGCCCCGGCCCCTCCCGAGGCCGATCAATAAGCGCGCCTGGCTGCAGTCAGGCCGCCTTTTCGCCGTGAAACTGTTCTTCCTCGGTGGAGCCGCTCAGCGCGGTGGTCGAGGACTGGTTCTGCTGGATGGCCTGGGTGACCGCATCGAAGTAGCCGGTGCCCACCTCGCGCTGGTGCTTGACCGCGGTAAAGCCGCGCTCGGCCGCCTCGAACTCGGCTTCCTGCAACTCGACGAACGCGCTCATCTGGCGGCGGGCGTAGCCGTGGGCCAGGTTGAACATGGAGTAGTTCAGCGAGTGGAACCCGGCCAGGGTGATGAACTGGAACTTGTAGCCGTAACTGGCGATTTCCTTCTGGAACTTTGCGATCGTGGCGTCGTCGAGGTTCTTCTTCCAGTTGAAGCTCGGCGAGCAGTTATAGGCCAGCAGCTTGCCCGGGAACTTGGCGTGGATCGCCTCGGCGAACTTGCGCGCGAATTCCAGATCCGGCTTGCCGGTCTCGCACCAGACCAGGTCGGCGTAGGGGGCGTAGGCCAGGCCACGACTGATGGCCTGGTCCAAGCCCTTGCGGGTCTTGTAGAAGCCTTCGACGGTGCGCTCGCCGGTGGTGAACGGCTGGTCGTTGGCATCGACGTCGCTGGTCAACAGGTCGGCCGCTTCGGCGTCGGTACGCGCCACCAACAAGGTCGGCACGCCCAGCACGTCGCTGGCCAGGCGCGCGGCATTGAGTTTTTCCACTGCCTCGCGCGTAGGCACCAGCACCTTGCCGCCCATGTGCCCGCACTTCTTCACCGAGGCCAGCTGGTCTTCAAAGTGCACACCGGCGGCGCCGGCCTCGATCATCGCTTTCATCAGTTCGAAGGCGTTGAGCACGCCGCCGAAGCCGGCCTCGGCATCGGCCACGATCGGCTGCAGGAAGTCGATCTCGTCCTTGCCTTCGGCATGGTGCAGCTGGTCGGCGCGCAGCAGCGTGTTGTTGATGCGGCGAACCACCGCCGGCACCGAGTCGGCCGGATACAGCGACTGGTCCGGATACATCTGCCCGGCGAGGTTGGCATCGGCCGCCACCTGCCAGCCAGACAGGTAGATAGCCTTCAACCCGGCCTTGACCTGCTGCATGGCCTGGTTGCCCGTGAGCGCGCCCAGTGCGTTGACGAAGTCCTGCTCATGCAGGGATTTCCACAGCTTCTCCGCGCCGAGCCGTGCCAGCGAATGCTCCACATGCACGGTGCCGCGCAAGCGCACCACGTCTTCGGCGCTGTAGTTGCGGGTGATGCCTTCCCAGCGCGGGTTGTGGTCCCAGTCGTGCTGGATCTGTTCGGCGGTCGGCAGCTTGTTCATCGTGGTACTCCGGTAGGGGATGGAACGACGTTGGATGCCCGCGCGCTCAATCGATGCGCTGGTAGGCCGGCAGGGTGAGGAAGTCGGCGAGCGTGTCGGCGCGGCTCAGGGTGTCGAGCAAGGCGATCGCTTCTTCGATGCGGCCGCCGCCCGGCAGGGCGTCGGTGTTGCCCAGCTTTGCCGGCAGGCTGCGTAGCGTGGCCTCAAGCAACGCGAGATCGATGGCGGTGCCATCGTCCAGGCGCTGGCCGGGGTGATGCAGCCACTGCCAGATCTGCGCGCGGCTGATCTCGGCGGTGGCCGCGTCCTCCATCAGATGATGGATCGGCACGCAACCGTTGCCGTCGAGCCAGGCCGCCAGATAGCGCACGCAGACCTCGACGTTGCCCTCGAAACCGGCGCGGGTGATGCTGCCGGGTGGCGCGGCGATCAGCGTGTCGCGGCTCACCTGCACGTCGTTGCGCAGCACGGCATGCTGGTTCGGGCCGGGCATGTGCTCATCAAAGATCGCCCGTGCCACCGGCACCAGCGCCGGATGCGCCACCCAGGTGCCGTCGTGACCGGCGCTCACTTCGCGCAGCTTGTCGGCACGCACGCGCGCCATCGCCTGCTCGTTGGCAGCCTCGTCGTTGTTGATCGGGATCTGCGCGGCCATGCCGCCCATCGCATGCGCACCGCGGCGATGGCAGGTCTTGATCAGCAGTTCCGAGTAAGCCTTGAGGAAAGGCTGGGTCATGGTGACCTGGCCGCGCTCGGGCAGGAGGCGATCGGCGTGCGCGCGGAAAGTCTTCAGGTAGGAAAAGATGTAGTCCCAGCGGCCGCAGTTCAGGCCGACGATGCGATCGCGCAGGGCGTGCAGGATCTCGTCCATCTCGAACACCGCCGGCAGCGTTTCGATCAGCACCGTCACCTTGATTCGCCCCTGTTCCAGGCCGAGCATCGCCTCGATGTGCGCCAGCGCGGTTTCCCACAGCGCGGCCTCTTCCATCGACTGCAACTTCGGCAGGTACAAATAAGGCCCGCGATCGCGCTGGATCAGCGTGCGGGCGTTATGGAAGGCGAACAGCGCCGCGTCGAACAGGCCGCCGGCCATCGGCTGGCCATCGATCAACACGTGCTTCTCGTCCAGGTGCCAGCCGCGCGGGCGCACGATCAACACCGCCTGCTCTTCCAACGGCTTGAGGGCGTAATGCTTGGCCGCAGTGTCGAAGGTCAGATCGCCGCGCACCGCGCCGATCAGCGAGCGCTGGCCGGCAAGCAGGTTGCGCCAGGTCGGCGAGGTCGAGTCCTCGAAGTCGGCCATGAACACCTTGGCGCCGGAGTTCAGCGCGTTGATGACCATCTTGGCGTCGGTCGGCCCGGTGATCTCGACGCGGCGGTCCTGCAGCGCGGTGGGAATCGGCGCCAGGCGCCAGTCGCCGTCGCGGATCGCAGCCGTATCGGCGCGGAAGTCCGGCAGCACGCCGCGGTCGAACTCCGCCTGGCGCTGGCCGCGCGCGGTCAGGCGCTGTTGCCGGCCCGGCTCGATCGCCCGGTGCAGCGACACCAGCAATGCCAGGGCGGGCGGCGGCAGCAGCTCCGACTGCCCAGCCAGGTTGGCGGTGAGGGAAATCCCGGGGGTGGGCCGGTCAACCGGCTCTGCGCGGGTGGGAAAAGCGATGGCGGACATGGGGGCTTCCTCTGTTACGACAGGGCCCACGTTGCTCTCTGAGCTTCGTATTTGACAAAGCAGTTTTTGCAATGCCATAAATAAGTCTGGCTTATAGGTATCACGCCATGGCCACTACCCCTCCCGCAAGTCCGCGTTTTTCCTACAAATCCGATCGCCTCAAACCCCTCCGGGCCTTCTGCCAGACGGTGCGCCTGGGTTCGGTCTCACGGGCAGCGGAGGCTTTATTCATCAGCCAGCCGGCGGTTACCCAGCAGTTGCAGGCGTTGGAGCGCGAATTGGGCGTCGTGCTGTTCGAGCGCAACGGCCGCCGGCTCTCGCCCAGCCGGGAGGGCGAGCTCCTCTATGAAATGGCGCTGCCGCTGGTCGAAAGCCTCGACGGGCTGGCGGCCAGCTTTCGCGACAAAGTCCGCGGCCTGGACGCCGGCGAGCTGCATGTGGCCGCCAACAGCTCCACCATCCTCTATCTGCTGCCGAAGATCGTGGAGGCTTTCCGCGCCCGCCATCCGGCGGTGCGGCTGACCCTGCACAACGCCATCAGCGCCGACGGCACCGACCTGCTGCGCGAGGATGCGGTGGACCTGGCCGTCGGCTCGATGCTGGATGTCCCGGCCGACCTCAGCTACGCCCCGGTCTACCGCTTCGAGCAGTTCCTGATCACTCCGCGCGACCATCCGCTGGCCAGCAAGCCCCGGCTGACGCTGGAGGACCTCTCGCCCTATCCGCTGATCCTGCCGCCGCGGCGCCAGGTGACCTATCGCCTGGTGGACCTGGTCTTCCAGCAAGCACGCGTGCCTTATACGGTTGCCCTGGAAGTCGGTGGTTGGGAAGTGATCAAGCAATACGTGGCGATGGGCATGGGCATCTCGATCGTCACCTCGATCTGCCTGACCGACGCCGACCGCGACAAGCTCGCCACCCGCTCGCTCAAGGATTGGTTTCCCACCCGCAGCTATGGCGTGGTGGTGCGCAAGGGCAAGTACCTCTCACCACAAGCGCGCGCCTTTATCGAGCTGATCCAGCCCGACCTGTTCGCGCCGCGCGGCTATGAGGAAAGCGGGCCGTCGGAACGTTAGGCGGCAGATACGCGAGAATGGCGCGATGCCGCTGCCCCGCTATCGCGAAACTGCACCGCCGCCCGCCTGGCAGGGCCGAGTCCGGCGACTGTGGCGTTATCGCGCGGCGGAAACGGCGTGTGATCCGCAACGAATCCTGCCCGATGGCTGCATCGACCTGATTTGGGATGGCCAGAGGGCGTTCATCGCCGGGCCCGACCGGGTCGCGGCCGAAGCGGCGATAGCGCCCGGCAGCGTCCTCACCGGGATTCGGCTGGCACCCGGCTTCGCACACCATTGGCTCGGCCTACCCATGCAGGCCCTCACGGGCCAACGCGTCGAACTGCGCGACCTAGGGGGGCGGCACGCGCAAGCGCTCGAAGATTCGCTGACCCGCGGTGACGGCTCGACCGCACGGCTCCTGCTCGGCGCCCTGCCCAATATCCACGCCGATGCACGCATGGCCTGGCTGTTTGCACGGCTCTCGAACGCACACGCCGCGCGGCTGCCTGAGCTATGCCGGGAATTGGCGATCAGCGAGCGCGCCTTGCGCCGCCTTTGCCTGGCCCATTTCGGCTACGGCCCGAAAACACTCGATCGCATCCTGCGCCTGCAACGCCTGCTCGCAGGCGCCTCGGCGCATCGCACGCTGACCGACGCCGCCCTGGCGGCCGGTTATGCCGACGCGCCGCACCTGGTGCATGACGCCCGCGACCTGACCGGGCTGGCCCCTGGCGCGCTGCTGCGTGCCCACGGCCGCCGCTAGGCCGATTTCTACAATCCAGGCGCGTGCGGCCCAGCCGATACTGGCTTCCCTTCCAGGAGAAACATGATGTCCGCTGCAGAGCGCCACCACCGCATCGACTACCTCGAGTTCGCCGTCGCTTCCATCACTGCCTCGCGCCGCTTCTTCGGCGACGCCTTTGGCTGGACGTTCCAGGACTACGGCCCCGACTACTGCGAATTCAACGACGGCCGGCTGACCGGCGGGTTCTTCCACGGCGAGGCCAAGCCGGGCGGCGCGCTGGTGGTGGTGTATTCGATCGACCTCGCCGCGACCCAAGCGGCGGTCGAACGCAGCGGCGGGCGTGTGGTCAAGCCGGTATTCGAGTTTCCGGGCGGCCGCCGCTTCCACTTCACCGACCCGGACGGCTATGAGTGGGCGGCCTGGACCACGGGCTGATACCGCGCGCAAAAAAAAGCGGGATGGCTCGCGCCACCCCGCTTCTTCTTCCGCAATGCCTGGGGCTTACTTCAGGCCGCGGTTTTCCAGCAGCGGCTCGACGCTCGGGTCCTTGCCGCGGAAATCGCGGTAGAGCGTGGCCAGGTCGACGGTGTTGCCGCGCGAAAGGATCTTGGCGCGGAAGGTATCGCCGTTGGCGCGGGTCAGGCCGCCGTTCTCCTTGAACCACTCGAACGCATCATGGTCGAGCACTTCCGACCAGAAGTAGGCGTAGTAGCCGGCCGAATAGCCGCCGCCCCAGATGTGGTCGAAGTACGTGGTGCGGTAGCGCGGCGGCACTTCGGCCAGGTCGACCTTGAACTTCTTCAAGGTGTCGGCCTCGAACTTGCCCACGTCCTGGAGCGGCGCATCGGCCGGCTGGGTGTGCCAGCCGAGGTCGAGCAGCGCAGCGGACAGGTACTCGGTGGTCGCATAGCCCTGGTTGAAGGTCTTGGCCTTCTGGATCTTGTCCACCAGTGCCTGCGGCATCGCCTCGCCGGTCTGGTAGTGCTTGGCGTAGTTGGCGAACACCTTCGGATCGGTCGCCCAGTGCTCGTTGAACTGCGAGGGGAACTCGACGAAGTCACGCGAGGTGCTGGTGCCGCCGATCGACGGGTACTTGCTGTTGGAGAACATGCCGTGCAGCGCGTGGCCGAACTCATGGAACATCGTGGTGACGTCGTCGAAGCTCAGCAGCGCCGGCTGGCCGGGCGCAGGCTTGGTGAAGTTGCCGACGTTGTAGACCACCGGCTTGGTGCCGGCCAGGCCGTCCTGGTCGACGAAGTTGCCCATCCAGGCGCCACCGGACTTGCTGTCGCGCTTGAAGTAGTCGGTATAGAACAGGGCCAGCGAGCTGCCGTCCTTGTCGAACACCTCATACACCTTCACGTCCGGGTTGTAGACCGGAATGTCCTTGCGCTCCTTGAAGGTCAGGCCGTAGAGCTGGTTGGCGGCGAAGAACACGCCGTTCTGCAGCACGTTGTCCAGTTCGAAGTACGGCTTGATCTGCGACTCGTCGAGGTCGTACTTGGCCTTGCGCACCTGCTCGGCGTAGAAGTCCCAGTCCGAGGCGGCGAGCTTGAAGCCGCCGTTCTGCGCATCGATGACCTTCTGCATCTCAGCCACTTCGCCGCGCGCCTTGTTGGTGGCGGCCGGCACGGTGTCGGTCAGCAGCTTGAGCGCGTTGGCGGGGGTGCGCGCCATCTGGTCGCCGAGGCTGTAGGCGGCGTAGCTCTCGAAACCGAGCAGCTTGGCTTTCTGCGCGCGCAGCTGGGCCAGGCGCTGGATGGTCTGGCGGGTATCGTTGGCATCGCCGCGTTCGGTGCGGGTTTCCGATGCCTTCAGCACTTCGGCGCGCAGCTCGCGGTTCTTCAGCGAGGCCAGCACCGGCTGCTGGGTCGTGTTCTGCAGCGACAGCACGAACTTGCCGTCGAGCTTGCGGGCCTTGGCGGCTTCGGCGGCGGCAGCGATGTCGCTGTCGGCCAAGCCTTCCAGGCGCGCCTTGTCGTCCACCACCACGGCAGCAGCGGCGGTGGCCGCGACCAGCTTGGTGTGGAACTGGGTCGAGAGCGTGGTTTCTTCTACGTTGAGCTTGCGCAGGCTCGCCTTGTCGGCATCGGACAGCTGCGCGCCGGCGCGCACGAACTGGTCATAGGTACGCTCGACCAGGCGCTTCTGCTCGGCGTCCAGATTCAGCGTCTCGCGGGCGTCGTAGATGGTCTTGATGCGGGCGAACAGCTTCGGGTCCAGGCTGATCTCGTCCTGGTGCGAGGCCAGTTTGGGCGCCATTTCTTCCTGGATCTTCTGGCGCGCATCGTTGGTGTCGGCCTGGACCACGCCGAAGAACGTCAGCGCTACGCGCTTGAGCGTCTCGCCACTCTTCTCCAGCGGCACGAAGGTGTTGTCGAACGTCGGCGCTTCGGTGCTGTCGGCGATCTGGCGCACTTCGGCCAGGTGCTGCTTCATGCCTTCTTCGAACGCCGGCACGAAATCGGAATCCTTGATCTTGTCGAACTGCGGCGCCTGGAACGGCAGCGGGCTCGCGCTCAACAGGACATTGGCATTGGTGGCGGCGGCGGGCGCCGGCGCGGTGGAGGCAGTGGGCTCGGTCACTTGGGTGGACTCTTTACCGGAACAGGCGGCCAGCGCCAGGCTGATGGCAGCGGCCAATACGACAGTGCGCGTCATGGAAGCAAACTCCTGGGAGTACGGGAATGGGACGACGAGTGGCCGCACCCTAGCGCGTTTCCCGGCCGGGCGGCATGTGCCAAGGGTTGGCCGGGGCCCTCAGAGCTTCTCGTCGTTGAAGATCGCCACGTGCGGCACACCATCGGCGCCGATCCAGCCCCGGTACATGCCCTGGGTATTGAACGGGAAGGCCATGTTGCCCTGCGCGTCCAGGGCGATGGCGCCGCCGTTGCCGCCGGCCGCCGGAATGGCCTGGTCGATCACCGCCTCGGCCGCCTGGGCCAGGCCCTGCCCGGCATATTTCATCCGCGCGCAGATGTCGTAGGCCGCCACCGAGCGGATGTAGTACTCGCCCCAGCCGGTACCGGACACCGCGCACTGCGCGTTGGCGTAGGTGCCGGCGCCGATGATCGGCGCGTCGCCGACCCGACCATAGCGCTTGTTGGTCATGCCACCGGTCGAGGTGCCCGCGGCCAGGCGCCCTTGCGCGTCCAACGCGAGCGCGCCGACGGTACCGAAGTGCTTGGCCGTTTCCAGGTCGGCATGGGCCTGCTTGGCAGCTTCTTCCTTTAGCGCCTTCTGCAATTGCTGCCAGCGCTTTTCGGTGCGGAAGTACGACGGGTCCACCAGCGTCATGCCCTGCGCCTGCGCGAACGTCTCGGCGCCCTCGCCCACCAGCATCACGTGTTCGGAATGTTCCATCACCGCACGCGCCAGCTGGATCGGGTTGCGCACTTGATGGACGCCGGCGATCGCACCGGCCTTCCCGCGGCTCCCGTCCATGATCGCCGCGTCCAGTTCATTGCGGCCGTCATGGGTGAACACCGCACCCCGGCCAGCGTTGAACTGCGGTGCATCCTCAAGCACGGTGATGGTCGCAGCCACCGCGTCGACGGCGCTGCCGCCCTTCTGCAGCACGGCATTGCCGGTGCGCAGCGCCAGGGCCAGGGCGGCGCGGGCGGCCGCCTGTTCTTCGGGAGCCAGGCCGGCCTTTTCCACTCCGGCGCCGCCGTGGATTACCAGCACCGGGGTGGCGGCCAGTGCGGGCGCTGTCAAGGCCAGCAGGGACACACCCAAGGTCCAGCAATGCAGTGACTTGGACATCGGAAAACCTCGCCGCAAGGGATTCACAAGGTATCGCGGTTCTTGCCACGCCACGGCCGATACCAGGCACGGATCGCCGCCATGTCGGCCTGCAGGTCCTCGGTAGGCCAGAACAGCTCGCCGACACCAATGGTCTTGGTCGGGTAATCGAAATAGGCGGGGATGATCGGCACGCCAGCATCGCGGGCGATCTTCCAGAAACCGCTCTTCCAGTTTTCCACGCGCTTGCGCGTGCCTTCCGGGGTGATGGCATACCAAATGCCGTCCGAGCGCTTGATCAGCCGCACCGCCTGGCCGATGGTGCCCTGCGGCGAGCTGCGGTCCAGCGGGATGGCGCCGAGCTTGCGCAACAGCGGCCCCAACGGCCACCAGAACAACTGCGACTTGCCGAGCACGCGGACCTCGAAGCCGAGCGCGATCTTCGCCGCGAAGCCCCACAGGCCATCCCAATTGGACGAGTGCGGGGCGACGATCATCACCGCCTTGGGCACGTTCGGCAGCACGCCGACCACCTGCCAGCCGCTGCGACGCAGGACAAGGCGGGCAAGCCAGCGCAGGAAGGCGGAGTGCCCGGCCCACGGCATCAGTGGCGGGGTGGGCTGCGACAGCAGGTCCGTTTGACTCAAGGGTTACTCCCAGTGGGAAGACGAGCGGCCGCGGCCACGCTTGACCTCGGAACGTTCGCGCTTGGTATCGACGCGGCGCAACTGCGAACCGCGGGTGGGCTTGGTCGCGATCCGTCGCTTGGGGGTCGACAGTCCGGCGGCGATGAACTCGGCCAGCCGGGTCCGCGCGTCCACGCGGTTGCGCTCCTGGGTGCGGAAGCGCTGGGCGTCGATGACCAGCACGCCCTCGGCGGTCAGCCGGCGGTCGCGCTTGGCCAGCAGGCGCTCGCGCACCGGCTCGGGCAACGAGGGCGACCCGGCGATGTCGAAACGCAACTCCACGGCCGTGGAAACCTTGTTGACGTTCTGCCCGCCGGCACCGCTGGCGCGCACGAAACGCTCGACGATCTCGCCGGGCGGGATCGCCAGTTGCGGGCTGATCTGGAGCGGTTCAGTGGCCATGCACCGAATTGTAATCGGCACGGCCGGCGCCGCGCCGCCTTTTCCGTGGCCCGGCCGGGTCGGGCTATGCTGGTGGCCGATCCCCATCAGGATGCAAGACGATGATCGCAAGTTCCGTCCGCAGCTGTATCCCGGTGTTTCGTAGCGTGGTGCTGGCGCTACTGGCCAGCCTGGCGCTGGTGGCGCATGCAGAGTCGCCCAGCGATGGCGACGTCAACCGACTCCTCGCCGCGTCCCGCGCTCAGACGATGCTCGACAGCATGTTGCCGCAGCTGGAGCAGATGCAGCGCGAGCAATTCAATCAAGTCGCCGCCGGCCGCCAGCTGACGCCGAACCAGCAGACGCAATTGCAGCAGGTGCAGGAACGCACTCGGCAGACACTGACCCAGGCCATGTCGTGGTCGCAGATGCGGCCGATGTACGTGGACCTCTACAAGCGCACGTTCACGCGCGAAGAGGTGATCGCCATGGCCGAGTTCTACGAGAGCCCGGCCGGCCAGAGCCTGCTGGACAAGACCCCGCAGCTGATGCGCAACGTGATGGGCGCGATCCAGCAGAAGGTGGCGCCGCTAATGGCCAATCTGCAGAAGGACCTGGACCGGATTTTGGCCGAGCCGGCGCCCGGCGCTGGTTCGGGAAAGCCCTAGGGGCTTTCGCGGAGTTGCCGTGCGCCGATCGGCCACCCAAACAACCCCATCGCCTTGGCGAATTCGCCTTCCGGCACCGAGAACACCTCCATCCGCCTGCCATCAGTGGGATGAGGGAACGCCAGGCGCTCGGCGTGCAGCAGCATGCGATGCACGCCAAGCATGCGGAAAGTGCGGTTGTGGCGGCCGTCGCCGTGGCTGGTGTCGCCGATCAAATGATGCGACAGATGCTTGAGATGGCGACGGATCTGGCGGAAGCGCCCGGTCAGCGGCCGGCAGCGCAGCAAGGCATAGCGCGAAGTGGCAAAACCAGTGGAGGGCACTTCCAGCTCGCCGGTGGCCAGTCGCTCGAACTCGGTCACTGCGTCCTTCTTCAACGGCTTGCCCGGGCCGCCGTCGAGCGGGTGGTCCACGCGCAGCGTCTCCTCGGCCGGCCAACCGCGGCAGATCGCCAGGTAGTCTTTTTCCACCTCGCCGGCCATCAGGGCTTTACCCAGGGCACTGGCGCTGTCGCGGTCGAACGCCAGCAGCAGGCAACCACTGGTCGCACGGTCGAGCCGATGTACCAGGAACACCTGGCGGCCGAATTGCACGCGCAGTCGGTCGGCGAGGAAATCGTCTTCGCCGCGCGCCAGCTTGCTGTCGTGGACCATCAGGCCGGCGGGCTTGTCGACCACGGCCAGGTATTCGTCCTGGTACAGGACGGGAATGGAATCGGGGAGTGCGTTCACGGCGAATTCTGGAGGGGGGACGTGCTCAGCGCTTCAACCACGCCGCTGCAAGGGAAACCGCGCCGGCGATGCTGCTGATCCAGATCCAGGGCGAGGCGCCATGGGCGTCACTGCTCTGCAAACCGTGCAACACCGCGGCGACCAGCAGCAGGCCAACGCCGGTGACCGCCATCACCGCCCGGCTTTGCAGGCGCCGCACGCTGCGGTCCAGCGCGACCAACTCGACCGAACGAATGTCGACCCGATGCTGGCCTTCCACCTGCTGGCGCAGCCACGAATGCAACAGGCGCGGCATGTCTGGCGCGTGCGTCATCAGCTCGGGCAGGCGCTTGCGCAGTTCCTTCAGCGCGCGGCGCGGGCTGTAGCGTTCGACCAGGATGCGTTCGAGCACCGGCCGCGCTACCGCCCAGATGTCCAGCTGCGGGTCGAGCTGGCGGCCCACGCCTTCGATGTTGAGCAAGGTCTTTTGCAGCAGGATCAGCTGCGGCTGCAGCGTCAGCTGGTAGCGCTGGGCCACCCGGAACAGCTTGAGCAGCACCTCGGCCAGGGAGATCTGCGACAACGGCCGGGTGAAGTACGGCTCGCACACCGAGCGAGCCGCTGCTTCGAGTTCGTCGATGCGCACGTTCGATGGCATCCAGCCCGCTTCCACGTGCAATTCGGCGATACGCCGGTAGTCGCGGTTGAAGATGGCCATGAAGTTTTCGGCCAGGTAGTACTGATCTTCCTGCGAGAGCTGGCCCATGATGCCGAAGTCCAGCGCGATGAAGCGCGGATTGAGGCGGCGCGTTGGGTCGCTGTCGACCCAGATGTTGCCGGCGTGCGCATCGGCATGGAAGAAGTTGTCGCGGAACACCTGGGTGTAGAACACCCGCACGCCCTTGGCTGCCAGCGCCTTGCGGTCGATGCCGGCGGCGTCCAGCGCGAGCACGTCGTCCGACGGAATGCCGTGCACCCGTTCGAGCGTGAGCGCGCGCTCGCCGGTATGGCTCCAGATCACTTCGGGCACGTACAGGTCGTCGGAATCCAGCCAGAAGCGCCGCAGCACGCTGGCGTTGGCGCCTTCGCGCTGCAGGTCGAGTTCGGCGGCCAGCGTGCTTTCGATCTCGGCCACCACTTCGCGCGGGCGGATCTTGTCGGCGCGCGGGTGGGTGCGGTCCACCAGCGCGGCCAGCGACTTGAGCAGCGCGATGTCGGCGTCGATCTGCTTTTCGATCGTCGGCCGCAGCACCTTGACCACCACCTGGCGGCCTTCGTGCAGCGTGGCTGCATGGACCTGGGCGATTGAGGCCGAGGCCAACGGTGTGGTGTCGAAACTGGCGAAGGCCACCTCGATCGGCTGCCCCAGCGCCTGCTCGACGATCCGCCGCGCCGCCTCGCCGTCGAACGGCTGCACGCGGTCCTGCAACAGCGTCAACTCATCGGCTACATCCGGCGGCACCAGGTCGCGGCGGGTCGAGAGGATTTGCCCGAACTTGACGAAGATCGGCCCCAGCTCCTGCAACGCCAAGCGCAGCCGGGCACCCCGCGATTGCGCCGCGATGGCGGCCGAGGCGCGCGGCACGAACGGCTTGGCCAGGCGCAGCCAGCGTTCGGCCGGCGTACCTTCGAGCAGGTCGTCGAGGCGGTAGCGCAGCACGACCTTGCCAATACGGCTGGCGCGGAATACCGCCTTCATGGCGTGCTTCCCGCGCGCAGGCGCGCCACCCGGGCGGCAAGGCGCTCGGCGTCGTCGCGCAGTTGGTCCACATCATCGTGGAATGCCTCGAGCTCGGCCCGTGGCACCACGTCGCGCGACTCCTCGGTCACATATTCGGCGGCATCGCGCGCCAGGCCGGCACCGAGGTCGCGTGCGGTGCGCAGTGCGCCCTGCACGGCCTGGGCGATCTGCACGCCGAGCACTTCGCCGAACACGGTCACGAACGGCAGCTGCCAGTCGGGGTCGAAACGTGTGGCCAAGTGCTGCAGGCGCCGCGCCAGTTCGGCATCGCCGGACACGCGCAGGCGTCCGCCCGGGGCCGGCCCGCGCTTGGCCTTGGCCAGCAACGGCAGCTGCGCCAGCAGGCCGCCGAGGGTGCTGCGCACGGCCAGGTCGGGCTCGCTGGCGGCATCCACCGGGCCCACCCGCAAACGATCGCCCTCAACCCGGATCTGCAGGGCCAGCGCCGGCGCTTCCAGCGTCAGCGCGATCCGTTGACCGTCCAGCGCGTGCACCGCGGCGCGAGTGTCCGGGTCCAACGCCAGGGCACGGTTGAGTGCCGCTTCCAGCGCGCGGCCGGCAAGCGGTTTGAGGTTGGGCAGGGGGAATGCGGGCATGCCGCCATTCTAGCGGGAGCGCGCCGGGGCGAGGTCGCGGGGGGAGAAAATCAGGCCTGCCAGGTTTCTGATATTGGCCTAGGGTGGGTGCGCGTTACCGCGGTTCGATCACGCGGTTGGCGAAGTCGTTCAAACGCTGGCGCACCCGAGGGTGCGCCAGCGTGCCGGTCTAACCGCGCGACTAGACGCGGCCGCGGCGGAACAGCGAGATCACCGCGAGGATCAGGAACACAACGAACAGGATCCAGGCGATGTTGGTCGCGGCGCCAGCGATACCGCTGAAGCCGAGGACCGCGGCGATGATGGCAATGACGAAAAAGACGATGGCGTAATGCAGCATGGCGTTCCCGAAGTGGTTGTCGTGCCGGATCGGCGCGTGGCCATATTCAGGGCCGGGCGGTCTTCAACTGGTGACGGCGGTGTCGCTGAAAAATGAGGACTTCAGCCTTGTGAGACCCTCGTCAATACTCACCTTGGGCACGTAGCCGAAGTCGCGACGCGCCGGGCCCATGTCGTACCAATGTGCAGTGCATAGCTGTTCGGCAAGGAAACGGGTCATCGGCGGCTCGCCTTTCAGGCGCAACAGCGGCCACAAAATTTCGCAGGCGCGGCCGATGCGGTAAGCGGCCTTGAACGAGATCGAAGCGGTCACCGCCGGCGCACCTGCTGCGGCGAGCAGGCGGTTGATCAATTCGCGCATCGGCAGCGGCTCGCCATTGGAGATGAAATAAGCCTTGCCGGCACAGGCGGCGCCGACGGCGAGATGGTCGAAGGCATCGAAGTGCGCTTGCGCGGCGTTATCGATGTAGGTCGAATCAACGCGGTTTTCGCCGGTGCCGACCAGGCGCAGGCGGCCGGCGCGCGCGCGCTCGACCAGGCGCGGCAGGATCTGCTGGTCGCCCGGCCCCCAGATCAACCGGGGCCGCAGTGCGACGGTCGCCAGGCCCGCGCCATTGGCGGCGAGCACGGCACGCTCGGCAATCGCCTTGGTCGCGGCATAAGGCGCCTGGAAGTCTTCGCCATACGGCACCTGGCTGGCGTCCAGCCCTTCTACCGGGTGGGTAGCGCGGTGGGTGACGCTGGGCGTAGAGGTGTAGACCACCTTGCCGACGCCCGCGGCGCGACAGGCCGCCAGTACATTCTCGGTCCCCACGACATTGGCCAGCCGGTAGCTTTCGTAGCTGCCCCAGGCGCCGGCCTTGGCGGCGTTGTGGAAGACCGCATCGACGCCGTTGACCGCATGCCGCACCGCCTCGGGGTCGGCGAGATCGCCCTGGATCTGGCCCACGCCCATCGCATGCAGCGCCGGGTAATGGCCGCGGTTGAAGCTCAGTACCTCATGCCCGCGCGCCACCAGGCCGCGACACAGCGCTTGCCCCAGAAAGCCGCCGCCGCCGGTGACCAGGATCTTCATGCGTTGCGCTCCAGTTGTTCAGCGGCCCAGCGCGCGAGTTTCTCGCGGCCGATCTTGGCGTTGTGGCGGATGTCCACGGGAAAGGCGGGATGCGGCAGATAGTGCGCGATGGCCAGCGTATGCGGATGGGCGGCGGCCGCTTGCCGGAGCTGGTGCGCCAGTTCGGTGGTGTCGCTGCCCGGCAGCGGCTCGTAGCAAAGGACCGGCAGCTGAGCGCCGAGTTCGCCGACCCCGACCAGCGCGGTGCGGCGAACCCCGGGCACGGTATTCAAGACCGGCTCCACCTGTTCGGTGTACATCGGCCCGGCGGCGGTCTCTACGCGTTGGGTCTTGCGCCCACAGAACCAAAGCCGCCCGTCGGCATCGAAATAGCCGACGTCGCCCATCCGATGGACGCTGCGCTCGCTGCCGTCGGGCAAGGGTTCGCGAATCTTTGCCGCGGCGGTGGCGGCGTCGCGGTTGTAGTAGCTGTCGGTCGCGGTAGGCCCGGCCACGGTGATCTCGCCCACCTCGCCCGCCGGCAACTCGCGCACGCCGTTCCAGTCGACGATGGGTGCATCTTCGATCGCGATGATGCGCACGACATTGGGCGCAACGACGCGGCCCACGCAGGTGCCGGCCCCGGCTTCGGTGGCGACGCGGGTTTGCTCCAGTTCGCGGCCTTCGATCACCGCGACCGGCAGGCACTCGGTGGCGCCGTACGGCGTCCAGAATTGCGCGTCCTGGGGCAGCAACTTGCGCATGCGCGCCACCACGTCTGGCGGCACCGGCGCGCCGGCAGAGGTCACGCGCTTTACGTTCGGCAGCGGCTGGCCGTGGTCGGCCAGGACCCGCATCAAGGCGGGCGAGCCGAACAGCTGGGTCACGCCAAAACGCGCGATGGCGTCGTGCAATCGCTTCGGGTCGGCCTGGGCCGGACGCGTCGGATCCATGTCGGGGATGACCGAGGTCAACCCCAACGCCGGATCGAACAAGGCGAACGGCGGGAAGGTTGGCAGGTCCACGCCACCGGCCTGCATGCCGAAGGCCGAACGCAGCAGCTCGATCTGCCCGACGAAATGCCGATGGCGGTAGACCACGCCCTTGGGCACGCCGGTCGAGCCGCTGGTAAACAGGATCGCGGCGATGTCGTCCGGCGCGGTGTCGGCAAGCTGGCTGCCGGCCCCGGCGCCATCGCGCTCGACTCGTGCCAGCGTGGTGCCACCCCACGCCCAGCGGGTGCCCGCGGTGACAATATGCGTGGCCGACCGCGCCCAACCGAGCAGCTGCCGCGCGAGCTGTGCCAGTGGGATGCCGATGAAGGCGTGCGGCTCCGCTTCGTCCAGGCATTGCTTGAGCGCGCGGCGATCGATGCCCGGGTCGACCAGCACCAGCACCGCACCGGCCTTGAACAGGGCGAACATCAGCAGGAAGAATTCCGGCGAAGGACGCACCATCACCACCGTGCGGCTGCCGCGGCCGATGCCATGCCGTGCCAGGCCCGCCGCAATCGCGTCGCTGCGGCGGTCCAGTTCGGCGTAGGTCAGGGTGACGTCATAGCGTGACATGCCGCCGGCGCCGCGCCGGCCAGGGCAACGGATGGCGATCTGCTGCTGCTGGCTGCGCGCAAGTTCCGGCAGCGTGGCGGCGATATTGCACGGTGGGGTCATCCGCCGATTATCGCCGGGCGCGCGCGCTCCTGTCCTCGTTGGCGATGGGAAGCCCCGCGCTGAACGCCGGCCACTTGCGTCCGCCGCACGTTAGCGGAGAATGCGCCGCCTTCCCTCCCCGCCCAGCCGGTCGCCATGGCGCACCCCTGTCTCACCTGCGGCGCTTGTTGCGCCTATTTCCGGGTCAGCTTCCATTGGAGCGAGGCGGAGCCGTCGCTGGGCGGTGGCGTGCCGATCGAGCTCACCGAGTCCTTGCGCACCCACGAGCGGGTGATGCGCGGCACTTCGCAATCGCAGCCGCGCTGCATTGCGTTGGATGCGGACATCGGCCGCTACAGCCGCTGCACCATCCACGACCGCCGGCCCTCGGTGTGCGCGCAAGTACCGGCATCGCTGGAGTTCGGGCTGCGCAGTGCGCAGTGCGATAAGTCGCGCCTGGCGCACGGGCTGCCTTTGCTGGCCGAGGCCGACTGGATCGGCGTCAGCGATAGGGAACGCAATCCGCTGCCGGATAGCGAAGCGAACTAGAGCGGGTGGCGATCGAGGAAATCGCGGATCGCCGGCACCAGCACCTCGGCCTTGTCTTCGAGCACGTAGTGGCCGGCGTCTTCGAAGGCCATGACCTCGGCCTGCGGCAACGCGGTGCGGAAGCCGTCGAGGAAATGCCGGTCGAACACGAAGTCGCGCAGTCCCCAACCGATAAACACCGGGCGGTCGGCGAAATCCGGTAGCGCCTTGCCGGCCGCTTCGAGCAAAGACCAGGCCGCGTCGCGCGGCGACAGCGGAATGTCCTGCATGAAGCGGATCGTGCTGATGCGGTTGGCCCAGCTGTCATACGGCGAGACGTAAGCGCGGCGGACATCGCTCGGCATGCGCCGCTCGACACCCAGCCAGGAGGCGCCGGCCGAGAAGGCATTGAAGCCACGCACCAACCATTCACCGACCTTCCAGTCGCGGCCGAGGCCGATCTGCCAGGGCATGCGCTTGGCCGCGGGCATCGGGAAGGCGGCGGTATTGGTGATCACCAGGCGCTTGACCTGGGCGGCATGCGACAGCGCCCAGCCGAAGCCGATCATGCCGCCCCAGTCGTGCACGGCCAGGGTAACCGGCCCGCGGATGCCGAGATGGTCGAGCAAGGCCGCGACATCATCGACGCGCGATTGCAGCGTGTAGGTGTAGCGACTGTCGTCGGGCTTGTCGGACAGGCCCATGCCGATGTGGTCGGGGACGATGCAGCGGTATTGTTTGGTAGAAGCCGGCTTCGTCGAAGCCGATGCGCCGTTGGCGGGCGCGCTGAGCCCGGCCACCAGGTTGCGCCAGTAGTAACTCCACGACGGATTGCCGTGCAGCATCACCACGACCTCGCCGTCGCGCGGACCCTCGTCCAGGTACGACATCGTCAGCCCGGGACGGACCTCGAAGCGGTGCGGGTGGGCGGGATAGCCGGGCAGTGGCGTGTGAACGGTCATGGACGTCCTTTGCAGATACTGAAACGCCCGCGGCTTGCGACGCGGGCGTTCGTTGTACAGAGCGGCTTGCGCCGGCTCACTCGACCGAGATCACCAGACCACTTCGGCCATGGAGCAATTCAGGCCCGAACCGATACCGAGCAGGGCAATACGGTCGCCCTTCTTCAGCCGGCCCAGTTCCTTCAGCTTGCTCAGCACGATCGGCACCGAGGCCGGGCCAATGTTGCCGTGCTCGCCGAAGATCGTCATGACCTTCGCCGGGTCGATGCCGAAGGACTTCACGAATGCAGCCGTGTGCGGCCGGCTGACCTGGTGGATGACGAACTGGTCCAGTTCGTCCACCGCCCAGCCCAACGCCTGCTTGGCGGCGATGAAGGTCTTCTGCGCCAGCTTGATGCCCTCGATCAGCAGCATGCGGGTATCGGTGACCATGCGGTCCAGGTTGCCCCGGCACAGCTTGTTCCACTCGGTCGCCGAACGGGTCACGCCGCCGCGGTAACGCGGTGCATCGGGTGCCAGTTCGGTACGCGCCATCACCATCGCGGCAGCGCCGCAACCCAGCGTGAGGGCGGCCAGTTCGTCGCGGAATTCCTGCTCGGTCACATTGGGCGACATCATGCGTTCCATGGTCTTTTCATAGACCAGGTTCGCGGTTTCACCGTCGACCACCAGGGCGTAGTCGATCTCGCCGCGCTCCAGCATGCGGGCGGCGATATCCATGCCATTGATGAAAGCCAGGCAGGCGTTGGCGACGTCGAAGGTCATGCAGTGGTCGCTGACCCCGAGGTTGCCCGAGACGATGCTGGCGGTGGACGGCTCCAGGTAGTCGCGGCTCACCGAGGTATTGATCAGCAGGCCGACCTTGTCGGCGGTGATGCCGGCGTCGGCCATCGCCTTGCGCGCGGCCGCGGTGGCCGCGTCCGAAGCCTGGACGTCGGCGTCCCACAGGCGGCGCGCGTGGATACCAGCGACATCGCCAAGGACATCGGTCTTGATCCCCAGCCGGTCGTAGGTCGGCTGCAGGCGCAAGTTGATTTCCTGGGACGTCAGCGTATGCGGCGCATCAATATGCGCCAGTCCCGCGATGGAGACGTTCTTGAAGAGCATCGAAGTAGCGCCATGGCGTCAGGCGAGGGGCCGTCATTCTAGCCCCTGCCAGCCTTCACCGCATCTTTACAAGGCCCGCGCTCGCCCGCAGGCGAAACGGTTCAGCGGCCGCTGCAGCGGAAAGCGTTGAAGCGCTGGCTGCCATCGGCCGGCTGACCCTCCGCCTGCACGGCGTTGGCACCGGCGCTGGGAGCTTCGTTCCGAGCCAGGGTTTCCAGCTCTTCCTGCACCCGCAGGGGGTTGCGGTTGTAGAAGCCGACCTTGTTCTTCACCGACACCACTACCTCGCCCTTCTGCTCGCAGCCTGCTGGCACAGCGCCCGGCGGGATCACGCGGACCGCTTTGCCGTTCGGCTCGATCGGCACCCAGGTGCAGGCAGTGGTGGCAAGGGTGATCAGGCTGGCGGCAATCAAAACGCGCATGGGCATGGGGTCATCCAAAGGAGTCCGGCGATTGTGCCGCACCGGGCCGGTTTGGCAAGGCGAGGCCGGCGAGGAGAGCGCCGGTGCACGCCGTAAGTGTCCGAACGGATGGCCGGCGCTGCCGTGTCCGGACACCGGACACTGCCCAAGCGCAAAAACCGCAAGTTTTTCAATGGGATGCGATTGGCACAGCTTGTGCTCGGTTACTAGGGCGGCGAAAGAGAAATGGACTAAACCTGACTCAACGCTGAACCGAATGAAGAAACCGCAAATACCGCTTGACCCGTCTGATTAGGTGTACTACCTTACTACCACACCACCGCTCAACAACACTCCAACAGGCCCCGTCATGAACACCAAGTCCCTCAGCTTCGCCATCGCCCTCGCCGCCGGTTCGCTGTTTGGCTCGATGAGCGCCCAAGCCGCCAACCTCACCACGCTCGATGCCGTGCAGGTTCGTCCCTCGGCCGACCAGCTGGCCCAGCGCGACCATGAACTCAACAGCGACATCCCGACCTTGTCCGCCGTGCAGGTTCGCCCGACCGTCGGCCAGATCCTCGAGCTGCAGGCCGAGCAGGCCCCGCAGGACCGCGTGCTGACCCTGGCGTCGGTCCAGGTGCGTCCTTCGGCCGAACAGCGCGCCGAATTCGATCGCGGCACCGCTTCGGTCGCCAGCGCTGATGCCGGCAACAAAGGCGAAGCCCTCGTCGCCCTGATCGGCCAGGTCATCGTTACCCTGCCGGTGCCGCACCTGCAGCCCTCGCCGGCCCAGCTTGAAGCGCTGATCGGCAACATGATCAACGCCCAGGCGCAGTTCTAAGTCCTGCCGGTCGGCCATGGGGCCGGCCGGCGGCGGCTAGAATTCGCCAATGAGCGAGCCGCCCTTCTTCGATGTAGTGCTGTACCAACCAGAAATTCCGCCCAACACGGGCAACGTAATCCGCCTCTGCGCCAACACCGGCGCGCGGCTGCACCTGATCGAACCGCTCGGTTTCGACCTGAGCGATCGCCAGCTCAAGCGCGCCGGCCTGGATTACCACGAATACGCGCCACTGCAGGTCCACCGCGACCTCGACGCCGCCCTGGCCGCCATCGCGCCCAAACGCCTGTTCGCCTTCAGCACCCGCAGCCAGGTGCGCTACGACACGCCGCAATTCGCCCCGGGCGATGCCTTCCTCTTCGGTGCCGAAACCCGTGGCCTGCCGCAGGATGTCCTCGAAGCAATCCCCTCCTCGCAACGCCTGCGCCTGCCGATGCGGCCTGGCAACCGCAGCTTGAACCTGTCCAACAGCGTTGCCGTTGTCGTATTCGAAGCCTGGCGCCAGCTGGATTTTCGCGGCGGCGAGTAAGGTGCGCCAGCGCGCGTCGCATAATCGGGGATTCCTTCACGATGCGAGCCCCCCCCATGACCCGACTTCTTGGCATTTCCGGCAGCCTGCGCACCGGCTCGTTCAATACCGCGGTGCTGCGGGCCGCCGTAGAGCTCGCCGGCGAAGGTGTCACCCTTGAAGCGGCGACGCTGCACGGCATCCCGTTGTACGACGGCGACGTTGAGCTACGCGACGGCCTGCCCGCTGCGGTAGTGGCGCTGAAGGAGAAGATCGTCGCCAGCGATGGCGTCTTGCTGGTCACCCCCGAATACAACAATGGCGTGCCGGGCGTGTTCAAGAACGCGATCGACTGGCTCTCGCGTCCCTCCAGCGACATTGCGCGGGTGTTTGGCGATAGGCCATTCGCAGTGATCGGTGCTTCGCCGGGAAGCTTCGGCACCTTGCTGTCGCAAACGGCCTGGCTGCCAATCCTGCGCACGCTCGGGACGCGGCAATGGTCTGGTGGCAGGTTGCTGGTCTCGCATGCCAGTCAATTGATCGATGCCGAAGGCCGGCTTGCAGATCCGGCGACTCGCGAACGACTCGCTGTTTTCGTGCGCGATTTCGCGCGCTTCGCTGCCGATAGCGCAGTGTGAGCACCGGCGCTATCGACGTTCTCGATTAATCGCATTGTTCTGGGCGCGGTTTTATTGCAACGCGCCCGCGTGCCGGATATCGAGTAGAAAAAACAAGAATCCGGCGCTGAACAGTCGCCGCGATTAATGCTGCGCTCATGCCGAAATTCAGTGGCGATTTGGGCGAATAACAGAGAATTTACATGTTGGCTGCGAACGGCATTTCGCCTCAGCGCTGACCATCAACAATAAAACAGGTACCCCCAATGAAGAATTCTTTGCTCGCCCTCGGTCTGCTCGCCGCCCTTCCTTTTGCGGCCGTTGCCGCCGACAACATCTCCTACAACTATGTCGAAGGCGATTACGTCAAGACCGACCCCAGCGGCCGTGGCGACAATGCCGATGGTTGGGGCCTGAAGGGCTCGTATGCCTTCCACCCGAATTTCCATGTCTTCGCTGGCTACCAGAAGCAGAAGCTCGACGGTCCGGCAGACCTCGACGTCAACCAGTGGAACGTCGGCCTTGGCTACAACTACGCGATCAGCAACAGCACCGACCTGCTGGCGCGCGTGTCCTACCAGAACTGGGACCCGGAGTATTACCGCAAGGACTTCAACGGCTGGGCGACCGAAGTGGGCATCAACAACTCGTTCGGTCCGCGCTTCTCGACCTACCTGCTGGCGGGCTACGAAGACTATGCCAAGCGCGACAACATCAACCCGGAGGGCCAGTTCTACGGTCGCCTGGGTGGCCAGTACAACTTCACCCCGAACTGGGCGCTGAGTGGCGACGTCAAGATGTATACCGACAACGGCGACGTACAGTGGTCCGTCGGCCCGCGCTTCAGCTGGTAAGCGCGACACCTCGAAAGGCGCGGCACGCCCTCTCTCCCGTGCCGCAACCCGAAGCCCGGCGTCAGCCGGGCTTTTTTATTGCCGGTGGCCAGACCAAAAAAACCCGGCCGCAGCCGGGTTCGCAATCTCCCATTCGCCCAACCGCTATTGGAACAGCGTGGCGGGATACTCCGGCTTTTGCTCGCGCGCCAACAACCCGCGCAAGCCCGCCTCCGGCGTGATCTCGCCATGCAGCACAGCGCGCACCGCGTTGGAAATCGGCAATTCGATCCCGTGGTGCTCGGCCTGGCGCATCACCTCGTCGGCGGTCTGCACCGACTCGACCACCTGGCCGATCTCGCGTACCGCATCCTGCAGTGTCTGCCCGCGGCCCAGGGCCAGGCCCAGGCGCCGGTTGCGCGAGAGATCGCCGGTGCAGGTCAGCACCAGGTCGCCCAGCCCCGCCAGGCCCATCAGCGTTTCCGGGCGGGCGCCGATGACCGCGGCCAACCGCAACATCTCATTGAGGCCGCGCGTGATCAGGCCGGCGCGGGCATTGAGGCCCAGCTGCATGCCATCGGCAACGCCGGTGGCAACCGCCAGCACGTTCTTCATGGCGCCGCCGAGCTCGGCACCGACCATGTCATCGCCGGTGTAGGCGCGGAAGGTCGGACCGTGCATCGCAGCGGCCACCTTTTGCGAGAACGCGGCATCATCGCCGTGCACCGTGATCGCCGTGGGCAGGCCGAGCGTGACTTCCTTGGCGAACGAAGGGCCGGTAACCACGGCCAGCGGCACGGCCTCGCCGAGGATTTCGCGCGCCACTTCGTGCAGGAAGCGGCCCGAGCCGGGCTCGAAGCCCTTGGTGGCCCAGGCAACGCCAGCTTCTGCCGGCCGCAACGGCGCCAACAGGCGTACCGTTTCGGTGAACGCGTGCGAGGGCACCACGACCAGGATCCAGTCGGCACCCGCTACCGACGCGGCCAGGTCGGTGGTCGCGCGCAAACCTTCCGGCAGCGCGATGCCCGGCAGATAGCGCGGGTTCTCGTGCCGACGGTCGATGGACTCGATCACCGCGGCATCGCGGCCCCAAAGCGTGGTCGGAAAACCATGCCGGGACATCAACGCGGCAAGCGCGGTGCCCCAGGAGCCGGCGCCGAGGACGGCAATTTTCTGCTTCTGATCGCTCATCCGAGGATCAACCGGACAACGCTCAGGCGTTGCCGGCCGGCTCCGAGTCAGCCAGCGAGGTCTCGCCCTGCTGGGCGCGCTGGCGCAGGGTTTCGGCGTACAGCGCCTCGAAGTTGATCGGCTGCAGGTAGAACGGCGGGAAGCCGCCGGCCTGGATCAGCTCGCTGACCAGCGTGCGCGCGTACGGGAACAGGATGTTCGGGCACTGGGTGCCGAGCAGCACGTCCACCGCCTGCGGCTCCAGGCCCACCAGGCCGAACACGCCGGCCTGCTGCACTTCGGCCACGTAGGCGGTCTTGCCGCTGGCGGCGCAGGTCAGGGTGATGGCGAGCACCACTTCAAAAGCATTTTCGTTCAGGCGCTGCACGCGCTGGTTCAGATTGAGCTGCAGCTCCGGCTGCACGGCCTCGTTGAACACGGCCGGCGCATTGGGCGACTCGAAGGAAACGTCCTTGACGTAGATCTTTTCGATGGTGAAAGCGGGGCCGGCGTTGGCGTCGGCCGGCGCGGTGGCGCCGTTGTTGGTTTCGTCGGACATCTCAAACTCCAAGAAGCGTTATCAGTAATGAAGCGGGATTATCACATGCCTGCCGCGGGGGGCGCCGGGCTCGGCGAGCGCAGGCAAAAGGGGGTCAGGCGCGGCCTTTGACCAGCGGCATTTCGGCCTGCTGCCAGGCCGGGATGCCGCCATCGAGCCAGTACACCTTCTCGAAGCCGGCCTTCTTCAACTGCTTGGCAGCCGCGGCCGAAGCGGTACCGGTGCGGCACACCATGACCACCGGCGTCTGCCGGGCGTTGGCTACCAGCTTGTGCTCCGGGCCGAACTGGGCCGCCTGGGCGTTGCGGCTGCCGGCGATATGGCCTTTCTCGAATTCCGAACTGGTCGACAGATCGACCACCACGGCCCCCTCGCTGTTGATCAGCCGGGTCAGCTCGGCCGGCTTGAGCGCGGTATAGCCGCGGAACAGGCGCGCGATCTCGGTATAGATGATGGCGACCGTCAGGGCGACGAAGAGCGTCGACAGCAGCGGATTGCGCCCGGCAAAGGCCAGCAATGTTTCGAAATTCACGGCATCACGGTTCGGTTAGCGGGCGGCGATTGTCGCACAGGCCCGTTGCGGGAAAGGAAGGCCGGCGGCCGCAGCGGCCGGCTTTACTCCCCGCGCCACAGGTCCGGCAGGCCCGAGGCCAGCCACCATTGCTTGCCGTCCGGGTCCCAGCGCCAGGTTTCGCGCGTGCGCACCACCCGTTCGGCCTGGGTATTGCGGTTGATCACCCGCAGTTCGACGTCCCGCAGCACCTCGTTCTCGGCGCCGGCGCTGGTGCGCACCTCGCGGTAGCCGGAAATCTGCACCTGCTGGTAACGCTCGCGCTGGAGGTCGGACTGGGGATGGGCCAGGCGGTAGGCCGGATCGACGATTTCCCAGGCGGTCTCGAAATCATTCCAGCGCACGGCCGCCGCATAGGCCGCCTGGACCTCGTCCAGGCCATGGCGCTGCCCGGCCGTGGCGGTGAGTGCCAGCAGCATCAATAGCGCGCCCGTGGCCACGCGGATCAGTATCGACATCGACCGTTCCCCCTTCCCCTGACCCAGCATCGGGCCGAGCGCCATCCTAACCTTTCGCGATCGCCACGAAGCGGCCGCTGAAGGTGGCGGCCACCGCGCCGTCGGCCAGCCGTACCTGCGCCGCCATCCCGAGCCGGGCCTTGCCGCGCTGGCGCAGCGTGGTGATGAAGGTGTCGCGCTCAAGCGGCAGCGCCGGCGCCGCGTCGGCACGCAGGGTTTCGTACACCGGCAATAGATAGCGCAACTGGCTGTCGGCCACATAGATGTCGGCCCCGAGCCCGGCCAGGCGCAGCTGCAGGTTCACCCAGCCCCAACCGGCCAGCGTCATCAGCGAGGCCAGGCTGCCGCCGAAGGCGTTGTCCTTGTCATTGACGTTCGCCGCCAACGGCGCCTGCAGGAACAACGCCCCGGCTTCGTAGCGGTCCACCGCAATGGCCATCGCCGCGACCGGCGGCATGGCGGAAAGTTGCCGCTGCAGCAGCTGCAGATCGGCGGCGGACGGCTCGGGTAACGTCATCGGAACATCACGTGCGGGCGAAGGGCTCGCATAATGCCCGCAATGGCCGATTCCGCGCACGTGCCCACTTGCCTGATTTCGTTGCGTCCCAGCGGGCAGCACGACACGCTGCGCCGCGCCGCCGCGCGCAGCGGCCTGCGCCTGCTCGCGGTTTCGCCCTGGCGGCTGCAGGCGCGCGATG
>DATCVI010000158.1:0-9975 GCA_036566925.1 Stenotrophomonas sp. | reverse complement strand
GTCGCAACGCTCGCCGCGCTTCCGCGCCCGGGGCGGCGATCGGACGCAGTCGGGACGGGGGCGATGCGGCCTGTGAGTCGATGCGGCGCAAGCGTGCGGCTGCGTACGAGAAGGCCGGCCTGAAGCGCAACTTCGCTTTGTCCAGCCATTGGGACAACAAGGTGCACCAAGCGTGCCAGTAGCCTTCTTCGGCGAGTCGTCGGCGCATGTGGTGGCGAGGTGAGGTTGGACGTGTCCGCGGTCACGCCGCTTGAATGAAATCGGCGACAGTCTGTGGGCCTGATTCCCGCAAGGAGCCATGCCGCATGAATACCCCCGATCCTGCACGTCGCTGGACCGACGAAGAGGTGGAACAGCTGAAGGTCCTGATCTCGCAGAACACGCCAACGCGAATCATCGGGCTGAAGCTGGATCGCAGCGAGGACGCCGTCTATAGCAAGGTCTCCGATCTGGGCCTGTCACTGAAGCCGACCAACCAGTCGCCCAGCGGCTGAGGGCTCCGATGCGCCCGGAGGATTGGCTGGGCTGGGGCGCCTCGGCGCTGCTGATCGTCACCTTGCTGCACCAGATCCGCACGCAACTGCGTAGCCGCGACACCAAGGCCGTATCGCCCTGGCTGTTCGCGGGGCAATCTGCTGCTTCGATCGGCTTTATCTGCTACAGCGCGATGCTGGGCAACCTGGTGTTCATCGTCACCAACAGCCTGATCCTGGCGACCGCGGTGTTCGGTCAGGCTGCCTTGTGGTGGCGGCAACGGGGCGGGCGAGGCTAGCGCATCACTTCGGGCTCACCTGCCGCAGTGCCCGGCTTCACGCCGCGCTTCCTAGTCTGCGTCCCATCAGCGTTGCGGTGGAGCAGGAATGAGCAAGGGAAGGGTGATCGTGCCTGGTTGGCGCACGGCGTCGGGTACGTTCGAGGACCCGGGCCGATGACGTTCAACACTGCTCGCCATGGGATCGCGTTGCTTTCTTCTCCGTTCGGCATGGGTGTCGCGAAATGGCTTGAGCGCTACCCAACGCTTCCGCTTCCCGGCGCGGGCGACACGCTCGGCCGCTGGCGCGTGCTGGCCGAAATCGCGGCGGAAGATGTGTGCCTGGCCAAACTGCTGGAGGCTCACTACGACGCGCAGGCCATCCTGGCCGAACTTGGCGCTGCGGCTGGCGGTGCTGGCGAGCTATGGGGCGTTTGGGCGGCCGAGCCGCCCTCGGACACATTGCAGTTCGAGCCGCGCGACGACGGTGGGGTGTTGAACGGGTTGAAGTCCTGGTGCTCCGGCGCGCACTGGCTCAGTCATGCCCTGGTCACCGCGCGCCAGGGCGAACAACGGGTGCTGGTGGCAGTGGCATTGGATGCTTCGGTGCACAGCGATGACAGCGGCTGGCAGGCCGTGGGCATGCAGCGGATCGCTACCGCGCAGGTGCAGTTCGATGGCACGCCAGCCGTGCAGTTGGGGACGCCAGGCCAATACGTCGACAGGCCGGGCTTCTGGCACGGTGGCGCCGGGATCGCGGCGTGCTGGTATGGCGGCACGCGCGCCGTCGCCGAACGCTTGCGCCAGGATCGCCGCGGCATCGCCGACCCACACGCGGCTGCCCACCTGGGCGCCATCGATATGCGGCTGGGCGCGCTGGCGGCGTTGCTGCGGGAACTTGCCGGGCGGATCGATCTGCGCCCCGACTTGCCGCATCGGCGCGAAGTCATGCAGGTGCGCGCAGCGGCCGAAGCGGCCGCGCGCGAAACCGTCGATCGCTGTGGACGCGCATTGGGCGCAGGCCCGTTGTGTTGCGAACGCGAGCACGCGCAGCGCTGCGCCGATCTGCTGACCTTCGTCCGCCAGCACCACGCCGAACGCGATCTGCAGGTGCTCGCGCAGCTCGTAGTGGAAGAGGAAGCGGCATGGACGCTCTGAGTCCCCGCAAGATCGAAGGCGAAGGCACGGCGGAGCACGCGTGGCAGGCGGCCGAGTGGCTGGCGCAGGCGCCGCTGGCCAGCCTTGACGACTTGCTGCCGCCGCAGTGCCGCTTGCTGGTGGTCAGTCCCCACCCCGACGACGAAGTGCTGGGCTGCGGCGGGCTCATCCATGACGCCCTTGCAGCGGGGCGGCGGGTATTGGTGGTCACGCTCACCGAGGGCGAGCTGGCGTATCCGGAGGATCGATACTGGCAACCCGAACGCTTGGCGCGAGCACGCCGGCGCGAGCTACGGCAAGCGCTGGACCTCATCGGCGCTCGCGGCGACAGCCTGGTTCACCTTGCCCTGGGCGATGGCCGGCTGGCGCAGCGCCGCGCCTGCATTGGCCGCGCTCTGCATGGCTTGTGCGAACCCGGCGACGTGTTGTTCTCGACCTGGTCGCAGGACGGCCACCCCGACCATGAAGCGGCCGCCGGCGCCAGCGCCGAAGTGGCAGCCGCGCTTGGCCTGGTCCACTACGAATACCCGATCTGGGGCTGGCACTGGGCGCAGCCGCAGGGGCGCCCGTTTGGGGGCGCGGTCCACCGTTACGCGCTCGGTCCGGCCAGCCGCGAGCGCAAGGCCGCCGCGTTGCGCTGCTTTGCCACGCAGACCGGAGAAGCCTTGCCGGTGGTTGCCAATCCGGTGCTGCCGCCTTCGGTGCTGGCGCGTTTCCACCGACCCTTCGAAGTGTTCCTGCGCGCATGAGCCCGGACTTCGACACCCTTTACCGCCATCCCGATCCCTTCGGCTACGCCAGCCGTTGGTACGAGCAGCGCAAGCGCGACCTGCTGCTGGCGATGCTGCCACGACCGCGCCTGGGTCGTGCCTGGGAAATCGGATGTAGCACCGGTGCGTTATCGCGCCAGCTGGCAGCGCGTTGCGAGCAGGTCCTCGGCACAGACGTATCGGCGCGTGCAATCGCCCAGGCCGAGGCCGGCGGCACGATGCCGAACCTGACCTTCGAATGCTCGCGACAACCGCAGCAGTGGCCGCCGGGCCGCTTCGACCTGATCGTCTTCAGCGAAGTCGGGTACTACCTGGAAGAAGCCGCGCTTCAATCGACCGCGCGCCAGCTCGCGGGCTCGTTGGAAACCGACGGTGGTTTGGTGGCCTGCCACTGGCGACACCCCTTCGAAGGGCGGCTGCACACGGCCGAGCATATCCACCGGGTGCTCGCCGATGCGCTGGAGATGGCGCCGACGCATGCCTACCTGGATGCCGACCTGTCGTTACAGGCCTGGTGGCCCGGCGCGAGCGTGGCCCAACGCGAGGGCCTGGCATGATCGCGGTACTGATTCCCGCGCACAACGAAGCACGCCGCATCGGTCACTGCTTGCGCTCGGTGCGTGAAGCCGCGCTGGATCCGAGGCTGCGGGGCGAGGCGGTGGAGATCGTCGTCGCACTTGATCGCTGCACCGATGCCACGGCCGAGATCACGGCCCGCTGGAACGCGACCGCAGTGACCAGCGACGCTGGCGTAGGTGCGGCGCGCGCGGCCGCAGCCGAGGCGGCGTTGGCCCGCGGCGCGCGTTGGCTGGCCAACACCGATGCAGACACCCGGGTGCCGCCGCACTGGCTGGCAGGCCAACTGCACTGCGGCGCCGAGGTGTTCTGTGGCCCGGTGCGCGTGGCAGATTGGCGCGGCTATTGCGCCGCCACCCGGCGCGCCTTCGAATGCTGGGAGCCAGCCCAGGACGAGCATCCGCACGTGCATGGCGCCAATCTCGGTTGCAGCGCCGCTGCGTACCGCGCCGCGGCGGCTTTCAAAAGCTGGCCTGCGGCGAAGACGTCGCATTGGTCCGGCAGTTGGCCGCCGCGGGGTTCGTCATCGCCCGACGTGGCGACCCCTGCGTGACCACCAGTGCGCGGCGCTCGGCACGCGCGGTGGGCGGGTTCAGTGATTTCCTCGCCGCACTCGACGCCTCGGTCCAGGCCGCGCCGGCCGAGTAGGGCAGCGCCATCACGGCGCATTCTCGCGCAGTTCGCGCGTCCTTACCGGTGGATGTCGATGCTCTGGCTATCCCTTCATTCCAGACCTGGAGCACGACCATGATCCTGCGCCCCTGCCTACTGGCCGCCGCCTGCCTGCTCGCTTTCCCGGCATTGGCGCAACAAGGCGATGGCACCGACGTAGGCGCGCAAGTTCACACCTTCAAGCCGGACAAGCGCCCCGCCAGCGAGCAGGCCGTCGCCGCGCTGAAGGTGCCGGCGGGGTTCGCGGTCAAGCCACTCGCCACCGGGCTGAAGAATATTCGCATCCTGGTGGTCGCGCCCAACGGCGATATCTACGCGTCGCGACGCGAGCAGGGGGATGTGCTGCTGCTGCGCGATCGCAACGAGGACGGCCAACTCGACGCACCGCCGCAAGTAGTGGCACGCAGGGCCGGCGTGCACGGGTTGGCGATCCACGAAGGCGCGCTTTACCTGGCCACTGCCAAGGAAATCTTCCGCTCCAAGATCCAGGCCGACGGCAGCCTCGACGAGCCGGTCCTGTTACTGGGAGACCTGCCCGACGGCGGCCAGCATCCGAACCGCACGCTCGCCTTCGGCCCGGACGGCATGCTCTATGTCAGCGTGGGTTCTTCCTGCAACGCCTGCAACGAGACCAACCCGGAGCACGCCACCCTGCTGCGCGTATCGCCCGACGGCAAGTCGCGCACGATCTTCGCCAGCGGCCTGCGCAACACGATTGGTTTTGCCTGGGATCCGGCCAGCGGTGAACTCTGGGGCATGGATCACGGCATCGACTTCCTCGGCGACAACGTACAACCGGAAGAACTCAACCACATCGTGAAAGGCAAGCAATATGGCTGGCCGCACGTTTGGGGCGAGGGCGGGCTCAATCCGCAAAGCACGCCGCCGGGCGAACTGACCAAGGCGCAATGGGCCGCCATCAGCGAGCCGATGGTCCTGGGCTACACCGCCCATGCCGCGCCGATGCAGATGCTGTTCTACACCGGCAACATTTTCCCCAGGCAATACCGGGGCGATGCGTTTGTCACCATGCGCGGCTCCTGGAACCGCAAGCCTGCTTCCGGCTATGAAGTGGTGCGCATCCGCTACGACCAGGGCAAGCCCGTCGCCTTCGAGCCTTTCCTGGCAGGCTTTTTGGTAGAGGAAGGGCGCGGGCATATCGCACGGCCCGTGGGCCTGGCGATGACGCCTGGTGGCGCACTGCTGGTAGGTGACGACGCCAACGGCGTGATCTACCGCGTCAGCTACGGCGAGAGCGCCGCCAAAGCCAACCCGCCCAAAGTGCCGGCCGCGCCTTTGCAAGCGCAGGTGAACCAGGGCAACGGTGTGCCCTTGCTGCTGCAGCGCGTCGGTGATGCCCCGGCGATGCAGGTCACCAGTGGCGGTTTCGCCGCCGATGGCCGTATCCCGCCGCGGCATAGCGAATACTACGACGGCGTTTCGCCCGCGGTCTCCTGGCAGGCGGTGCCGGGCGCGCGCAGCTACGCCTTGATCGTCGAAGACCCCGATTCGAAGCCGATCACGCCGTTCGTACATTGGGTCGCCTGGAACATTCCGGGCGATCTCACCGGCTTGCCCGAGGGCCTGCCCGAACAGATGCGCACCACCGAGCCCGCGGGCATCATGCAGGGTGCTACCTCGCGCGGTTCGATCGGGTACTACGGCCCGCACCCGCCGGTCGGTGACCCGCCGCACCACTACCATTTCCAGGTGCTCGCGCTGGATACCCCCCTCGATCTGCCCCCGGGCGCGACGCGTGATCAGCTGTTGGCGGCAGCCAAGGGTCATGTGATCGGCAAGGGCGAGGCGGTGGGCACCTATGCGCAGGCGCAAGCGCCGCTGAAATGATCGACGCGCACACCACTGAAAGCCGGTGTGCGTTGCAGTGCGGTGTACGGCTGCGTTCGCTGCCGAAGGCCTCTGGGCGACGGCTCCCGGGAACTTGATGGACATCGCGCGGGCGCACAACACGTGCGCGCGCAGTCTGCTATCTTCACGCGCTCGCCAAGGCACCGGCACCGGGCCTTCACCGTCTTGGCACATCGAACAGCGTGGGATAGGGCGGGGCAACCAGGCCTCGCAGGGAGTAAGGACAAACAGATGTCTGAAGAAGCCTCACGTCCAGCGCGGTCACGGCCGCTGGACGACGACCTGCGGCAGCTTGGCCTGTTGATCGACGGCGTCATCGACTACGCCATCTACATGCTTGATCCCGACGGCCGCATCCGCAGCTGGAATGCCGGTGGCGAGCGCATCAAGGGCTACGCCGCGGCCGAGGTGATCGGCCAGCACTACCGGATGTTCTATACCGACGACGACATCGACGCCGGCCTGCCCGAGCGCAACCTGGCCATCGCCCGCGCCGAAGGCCGCTTTGCCGGCGAAGGCTGGCGCCGGCGCAAGGACGGAACGCGTTTCTGGGCCAGCGTGGTGATCGACTCGATCTACGACAACGGCCAGCTGATCGGCTTTGCCAAGATCACCCGCGACATCACCGAACGCTACGAAGCCCAGCGCAACCTCGAGCACGCGCAACAGGCGATGATCGCCTCCCAGCGCATGGAGGCGGTCGGCAAGCTCACCCTGGGCATCGCCCATGACTTCAACAACCTGCTTGGCATCATCATCAATTCGCTGGACCTGGCGACGCTTCGGGTCAAGGACGACAACCGCGTCACCGGCCTGATGGAAACCGCCCAGCGCGCGGCCGACCGCGGCGCCTTGCTGACCCGGCAGCTGCTGTCCTTCGCCCGCGCCCAGACCCTGTCCCCGGACCTGCACTCGCTCAGCGAGCTGATGAACCGTTCGGCCGACCTCTACCGGCGGGCGTGCGGCCCCAGCACCTCCTGCCACCTGTCCCTGGCCGAGGGCCTGCCGCTGGTGAGTGTGGACGAGACCCAGCTGGAGGCGGCGGTGCTGAACCTGATCGTCAACGCCAGCGATGCGATGCCCGGCGGCGGGGTGATCGAGATCCGCACCGGGCTGGCGCAGGACAGGCCGCCCAGCCTGACCGAAGTGGCCGAGCGGGAATACGCGTATATTGAGGTCGCCGACACCGGGCACGGGATGACGCCCGATGTCCTGGCCCGCGCCGCCGAGCCGTTCTTCACCACCAAGGACATCGGCAAGGGCAGTGGGTTGGGGTTGAGCCAGGTGTATGGTTTTCTTGCGCAATCAGGGGGCTTCGTGCGGATATCGAGCGAAGTGGCAGTAGGCACGACGATCCGGTTGTCATTCCCGGTGTCGGAGTAGCGGGGCACGGAGTAGTGATGGATCAACAACGAATCCTCCTGGTCGAAGACGACACCGATCTGCGTCGGGTCATCTGCGAAGCCCTGGAGCTGATGGGCCACCAGGTGACCACCGCCGTCGACGGACGCGACGCCCTGGTCAAGCTGGAGCAGGGCGAATTCGACGTCATCTGCAGCGACGTGGCCATGCCCAACGGCATGTCGGGCATTGAATTGGCCGAGCGCGTGCGCCAGCGTTACCCCGGGATGCAGGTGCTGCTGACGTCGGGCTACCCACGAAGCGAGCTCGGTCCTCTGCCAGAGGGCACGGTGTTCCTGACCAAGCCCTATCGACTCACGCAACTGTTGGATGCCCTGGCTGGCCTGGCCACCGCCGGCGTACGCCAACGCGCGAGCTGAAACGGACGCCACACTGGCGTCTCCAGTAGAAGTACTGGAAGGCCTCTGCGTCATTTACCGATGAAGCGTCCGGGGCGCCGGCCGATGCTGGAGCCTCCTCCCCACGGACCCCGGACCCGGCACCGCGCTTCGGCGTGACCGGCATGGCACTCCACGATGGCCGACAGCTTCTCATCGCTTCCACTGTACCTACTGACCCTGCTGTTCTACCTGTTGTTGCTGGTTTCGCAGCGGGCCGGCATGTACCTGCGCCGCCGGCACGATGCCCGCGCACAGGTGCTGCGTGGCGAAACCACTGAAGCGGCTCCGGATCGCGATTCGTTCGCGATGAACTCGGTGCTGGGCCTGCTGGCGCTGCTGATCGGCTTCACCTTTTCGCTGGCGCTGAGCCGCTACGACAGCCGGCGCGAGCTGGTGGTCCAGGAAGCCAACGCACTGGGCACCACCTGGCTGCGCACCGACCTGCTTGCCCCGGCCGACCGCGCGCGCATGCAGGACGTGC
This sequence comes from Stenotrophomonas sp., assembly GCA_036566925.1. Taxonomy (GTDB): domain Bacteria; phylum Pseudomonadota; class Gammaproteobacteria; order Xanthomonadales; family Xanthomonadaceae; genus Stenotrophomonas_A. The sequence goes on along the minus strand of DATCVI010000158.1, from coordinate 1,896 downwards.
TGCGCCGCTATGTCGATGCGCGCGTCGCGTTTGGCGAGGCCCGTACCTCCAAGGAAGAGCTCGCCCGCTACCAGCAGACCGCAGCACTGCAGACGGAGCTGTGGTCGACGATGACGGCGGCAACCGCCGGCTTCCAGGACACACCGCGCGCCTCGCTGGTGATCAGTACCACCAATGACTCGATCGACCTGGCGGCGGAACGGATGGCCACGCGCCAGGCGCATATCCCGCCGCGGATCCTTCGGCTCTTGGTGTTGTTCGCGGTGCTCGCCGCGGGCCTGGTCGGCTACGAGCGTGCGCGCCAACCCAAGGCGACCGCACTGTTGCTGCTGCTGTTCGCGCTGGCGGTGGGCCTGGTGGTCGATCTCGACCGTCCCAGCACCGGCATCACCAACGTGCCGCAGGAGCCGATGCTCGACCTGCAACGCAGCATGCAGCCGACGTCGCCGGGATGAAAGGCCGCCTTCCAATGCAACGGAGTACCCGCATGCTCATCTTTCGCCTCAGTGCGGTACTCGCTGTCGCCAGCCTGCCCGCAGTCGCCCTGGCCCAGTCCCACGATGCCGACGAACTGGCCAAGAAGCTCTCCAACCCGGTCGCGGCGCTGATCAGCGTGCCGCTGCAGTACAACTACGACGAGACCTACGGCGACAACGGCTACCGGCATACTCTGAACATCCAGCCGGTGGCGCCGTTCTCGATCTCCGAACACTGGAACGTCATCTCCCGCACCATCCTGCCGGTGATCTACCAGGAAGACGTCGTCCCCGGCACCGACCAGGCCGGGCTGGGCGACGTCACCCAGAGCTTCTTCTTCTCGCCGAAGCAGGCCACCGCTGGTGGCCTCATCTGGGGCGTGGGCCCGGCGTTGCTGATTCCCACCGGCACCGACGACCTCGGCGCCGATACCTGGGGCGCCGGCCCAACCCTGGTATTGCTCAAACAGGAACATGGCTGGACCTATGGCGCGCTGCTCAACCATATTTCCGACATCGACGGTGTCGGCAGCCATCGCGCCGACATCAGTTCCACCTTCGTGCAGCCGTTCCTGTCGCGCGCGTTTACCGGCGGGCGCACGCTGACCTTCAACCTGGAGTCCACCTACGACTGGAAAGCCAACCAGTGGACGGTGCCGTTGAATATCGGTTACTCGAAGATATCCAAGCTCGGCAGCCAGATGATCAGCTACCAGGGCGGGGTACGCGCGTACCTGGAAAAGCCCGACGGCGGCCCCGACTGGGGCCTGCGCTTCACGGTGACACTGCTTTACCCGAAGTGAGGCGAAGCACTCAGCGCTCGATAAACAGCCACAACGCGGTCAGCCCGCCGAGCAGCAACAGTCCGAGGGTGAAGAAGATCGTGGCCTTGTGGCGCGGCACGATCACGCCACGTTCGATGTCGTTGCTGACCTTCCAGTAGCGCGCCAACGACCAGATCAACAGCAGCAGCCCCAGCACCACCATGCCCAGGCCGGCATTGCCGGCATCGCGCAGCAGCCAATGGCTGCCCTTGGGCCCGCCATCGCTCTGGATCAGGTACATGCTGAAGCGGTTGATGGTGATGCCGAAGCCGATCAGCGACACCGTCGTCCGCAGGTAGGCCAGGTGGGTGCGCTCGTTGCCGAGGTGGGTACGGCCGCGCGCCAGGTCGTTGGCGAGCGAGCTGGAGGCCGGTGCGGTGGGTGACGGCTCTGTAGTCATGGCGGGCCCTCCTCAAGGGCAGCGAGGGAGAGCGCGGCGGCCCGAGCAGGCCGCCGCACCGACAAACATCGATCAGTTGCTGCTGCCGTGCGGGTTCTCCATCTTCCGCTGCGCCTCTTCCAGCGCCTTCTTCATGCTGAGCGTGTCGGCGCCCTGCGACGGCGGGAAGTCCATCAGGCTCTTCAAGTGCTCGGCG
>DATCVI010000157.1:0-14695 GCA_036566925.1 Stenotrophomonas sp. | reverse complement strand
GCAGTGATCTGCGCCGCCGACGGCAGCATCGAGTTGGGGAAGATGTAGCGCGCGATCCACGGGTCGGTGCGGTGGCGCGAGAGATTGCTGCCGATGCTGTGCAGCAGGAACAGGCCGTCCTGCGCCAGGCAACGCCGCGCCATCTCGAAATAGCTGCGGTAGTTCTTGTCGCCCACGTGCTCGAACATGCCCACCGAGAAGATCGCGTCGAAGCGCTCGTCCACCTCGTGGTAGTCCTGCAGGCGGATCTCGATCGGCAGCCCGGCGCACAGCTCGCGCGCGAACTGTGCCTGTTCGGCGGAGATGGTGATCCCCACGCCGGTGACGCCATAGCGCTCGGCGGCGAATTTCAGCGCCTCGCCCCAACCGCAACCGATGTCGAGCACACGCTGGCCGGCGCGCAGGCCAAGCTTGCGGCAGATCAGGTCGAGCTTGGCTTCTTGCGCTGTGTCCAGGTCTTCGGCGCGCGCCCAGTAGCCACAGCTGTAGACCAGACGCCGGCCGAGCATGGCCTGGTACAGGTCATTGCCGAGGTCGTAGTGACGCTTGCCGACTTCGTAGCTGCCGCGTCCAGCCTGCAGGTTGAACAACTTGGCGCGCAAAGCGTCGCCGATCTCGCCGAAGCCGTGCACGCGTTCGTCCAGGCGGGCGCGCATCAGGTGCAGCAGGAATACGTCCAGGGCGTTGGCATCCCAACTGCCATCCATGTAGCTCTCGCCCAGCCCCAGCGAGCCCTGTGCCAGCACTCGCGCATACCAATCGGGGTCGTGCACCTGGATGTCCTGCGGCCGCTGGCCGCCGATCTCCACGCCGGCCTCGGCCAGCAATCCTTCGACGCGTTGGCGCAGGCGCTCGGGCATGGCGGCTCCGTTACGGGGCGAACAGCTCGGTATAGTCAGGGGCGACCAACGGCCGCAGTATCGCCGCCGGGACGTCCACGCTTTGGGTGCCGTCCGAATACGGCCCCACCTGGTAGGGCGGGAAGACAAAACGCATTGCGGCGATCTTGCCGGTTGCATCCAGCAGCGGAACGAATTGCTCGAAATTGCCGGCCTCGGCGGCGGTGCCTTCGGCAATCATCTTGTCGGCGTTCTTCAACAGTGCTTCGGCATCGGGCGGCGGCAGCTTGTCGGCCTCGGTGCGTTTTTGCGCGGCGTCGTGCAACTGGGTCGCGATGTACTGGCCAACGCCGGCCCAGCCTTCGCGGGTGACGATCAGCTTCTGCGCGGTCAACATCTCGTTGCGCGCCGGCAGCCACACGAAACGCGCCACCAGCGGTTCGCCGTGGGCGCCACCGGTATAGCGGCTGCCGTCGGCGGCCACCGCAACGATGCCGGGCGTGTCGAGCACTTGCTGGAACGCCAGCGACAATTCATAGGGGGCGGTCGGCTTGTCGTTACCGAGCCCTTCTACCGCCTGCATCAGTTCGGCGCGCGCGGCCTCGCCATACTGCCGGACCGCGGCGGCCAGCCCGGGATAGCGGTCCAGGCCCGGCGGATAGCTGATGCCGACCACGTAGCGCGGGTCGCGCTCGATCACGTCCTTCAGTTCGGCCGGCGCCGCCGCCGGTTCGGCGGCGGCCGGCGTCGTGTCGATGGCCGGCGCGGGCTTGTCGGCGGCCGCCTCGGTGGCGGGCGGGTCGGGCTGGCAGGCCGCCATGATCAATGCCGCGGCAACCGCCGTGGTCATCGCGGCCACGCCGCGCCACGTCCCTGCCCCGCTTGCTCCAAACCGCTTCATTCTCGACTCCTGACAGATATGGGTCGCCCTCAGCTCAACAGGTCGTGCTGGTCCGGGTGGCGCTCGAAATAGGCGGCTGCGTAGGAGCAGTCCGGCCGCACCTTGTAGCCTCGGGCACGGGCGAAATCCAGCGCATTTCGGACAAGACTGCCGGCCACGCCGCGCCCACCGATGGCCGCAGGCACCCCGGTATGCACCAGCCGCATCAGGCCATCGGCCAGCTCGTAGTCCAGTTCGGCTTGATGGCCGTCGAGTTCGGCCACGAATCGTCGCCCTGTCGCGTCGTGGCCTACCGCCACCCCGGCGTCTTCGCTCATCTACTGCCCCCTTGCATTCCCGGTCTATTTTGTCCGCCACGGCGCGACTTCGGTGTGAAGCCGAGCGGCGCTGGCCGACGCGCCGCGTCACTTTCGGCCCTCAAGTCGCGCCCGGATCGGCCGATAAGGTCTGCGGAAGCCCCCAGCAGGGTTGGCACGGGATTTGCGGCTTCCGTCACAACCGAAGGAGAGGTCAAGCGCATGAGCATCGACACCACCCCGAACCAGCGCGATCCGGATAGCAACCTGTTGGAAGGCTTGTACCAGTTGGTCGTGAGCGGGCACACCGGCGGCAGCGAGTTCGAGCAGCTGACCGCCGAGGTATACGAACGCCTCCAGGACACCTACGCCGGCGCCTCCGAGAAGGCGCAACGACTGTTCAGCCGCACCGCGGCCTGACACGGGTCAAAGGGGGGGCCGTCCGCCCTGACGGGCGGGCGGTTCCCCCCTCAATCGCCGGCGCCGTCGCTCAATTGCCGGCGCCGCCGCTGAGCTGCTGCAGGAAGGCCGGCACCACGCCCGGCGCCATCGCCACCATGAACAAGACACCGAAGGCCGCGCCGGCCAGGTGCGCACTGTGGTTGATGCGATCGCCGCCACGGCGGTCCATCCAGATGCTGTAGCCGACGTAGAACACGGCATAGAAGATCGCCGGGATCGGGATCGGGATGAAGAACAGGAACAGCTTGGTCCACGGGTCGAGCAGGATGTAGGCGAACAGCACCGCCGACACCGCACCGGACGCGCCCAGGCTGATGTAGTTCGGATTCTTCTGGTTCTTCAGGTAGCTGGGCAGGATCGAGACCACCAGCGCGGCCAGGTAGAACAGCGGATAGGTCAGCCAGGTACCGGTGACCTGCAACATCGCGTACTCGATGTGCTTGCCGAAGAAATACAGGGTGACCATGTTGAACAGCAGGTGCATCCAGTCCGCGTGCACGAAGCCGTAGGTCACCAGGCGGTCGTACTGGCGATGGCGATCCACTGCCGGCGGCCATAGCACCAGGCGGTCGGCGAGCTTGCGGTTGGAAAACGCCATCCAGGAAACGATGGCGGTAATGGCGATCAGCAGCAGGGTGATCATCTAGGGGCTCAGGTCAGGCAATGCGGTAGTGATCGACGGTGCGGTAGCGACGCGCGTACAAGCCGAAGGCGAGCGCGGCCAGGAACGCGAACCCGGCGAAGAAGAACATCAAGAATGCAGTCTCGCTCAGGCCGGTACTGTCGATGTGGCCGGTGACGGTGTCGTTGCGCACCGCCACGTTCGACAGCAGCACCCACAGGTTGCCGACGGTGGTGGTGAGGTACCAGAAGCTCATCACCACGCCCTTCATCGAGGCCGGCGCCTGGCTGTAGGCGAACTCCAGCCCGGTGGCCGAGACCAACACCTCGCCGAAGGTCAGCAGCGCGTACGGCAGGATCTGCCAGGCGATGTGCATCGGGTCGCCGCCATCCATCGTGACCTGGATGGCACCGACGACGACCCAGGCCAGGCCGCTGAAGGCGATACCGGCGGTCATCCGGCGCAGCGCGGTCGGCTCGTAGCCGCGCTTGCGCAGCAGCGGATACAGCACGAAGTTGTTGAACGGGATCAGCAGCATCACCAGCAGCGGATTGAGCGCCTGCATCTGCGCAGCACTGAACCAGGCCGGCATCACCATCTCGCGACCCTGCAGCACCCAGGTCGAGGCCTTCTGGTCGAACAGCGAGAAGAACGGCGTCACCAGCGCGAACACCACCAGCACCCGCAGCAGCGCGCGCACGCCATCGACCGCGGCATCGGGATGGGCGCCGCGGGCACGCTCCAGTTGCCACCAGGCGCCACCACCGACACCGGCCAGCAGCAGCACCAGGGTCAGGCACAGGCAGATGACGATGCCGAGGCTGTCGACCCAGGCGAAGCTGGCCAAAGCCAGCAGCAGCGAGACCACGGCCAGCGCCAGCCCTGGGCGCGCCTGTCCCGGCGCATGGGCCAGCAACGCGGTGCGCACCACCCGGGCGAAGCTGTGCGGATCGGTCGGCGGCGGCGGCACGTGGACGTAGCGCTTGCGGCCGAGCCAGAACACCAGCGTGGCCACGAACATCAGCAGGCCGGGGATGCCGAACGCCCAGGCCGGGCCCAGGTTCTTCAACGCCAGCGGAATCAGCAGCGAGGCGAACAGCGAGCCGAAGTTGATGATCCAGTAGAACGCGTCGAAGGCGACCCTGGCCAGGTGCTTGTTGCGCTGGTCGAACTGGTCGCCCATGAACGAGGCCACCAGCGGCTTGATGCCGCCAGCGCCCAAAGCGATCAGGCCCAGGCCGAGGAAGAAGCCGGTGCGATGGCCTTCGAACAACGCCAGGCAGGCGTGGCCGGCGCAGTAGACCAGGCTGAACCAGAAAATGGTGTTGTACTTGCCGAAGAAGCGGTCGGCCAGCCAGCCGCCGAGCAGCGGGAAGAAATACACGCCGATCATGAAGCTGTGGAGGATGTGCTTGGCCTCGGCCTCGCGGCCCGGGGCGGTCACCTCCTGCAGCAGCAGCGAGGTGATCAGGAACTGCACCAGGATGTTGCGCATCCCGTAGAAGCTGAAGCGCTCGCAGGCTTCGTTGCCGATGATGAAGGGAAGTTGGCGCGGCATGCGCGCCGGCTCGGTGGCGGCCGGGGAAGAGGTCGTCATCGTGGAATTTCGCAGGACAAAGCCGAAGCCTAGCATTCCGCTCCCGGGATTGCGGCGGGCCGGGGCGCCGCCTTCGCCGCAGCGCAGCTTGGCCGCGGCATCGGCATCCCTTAGTCTCTCCGGTTCATCCTCGCCCCCAAGGATTCCCTGGATGCTTCTGCGACCCGTGCTGGCCACCGCCCTGCTCTGTGCCCTGGCCTTGTCGGCGGCGGCCGCGGATGCGCCGCTGACCACGGTGTCCGAACGCAGCGGTTTCCTGGATACCGGCCGCTACGAGGAAGTCCTGGCCCTGTGCGATGCCTTCGCCGCCCGCTACCCGCAAGCCGTGCGCTGCCTGCAATTCGGCACGACGCCGGAGGGCCGACCGATGAAGGCGCTGGCAGTGTCTACCCGCGGCGCGCTCGATCCCGCCGCGGCGGCCAAGGCCAAGCTGCCGGTGGTGCTGATCCAGGGCGGCATCCATGCCGGCGAGATCGATGGCAAGGATGCCGGCTTCCTCGCCCTGCGCGAGCTGCTCGAAGGCAAGCTTTCGCGCGGCACGCTGGACAAGGTGGTATGGCTGTTCGTGCCGGTGTTCAACGTCGATGGCCACGAACGCTTCGGCGCCTGGAACCGCCCCAACCAGCGCGGCCCGCGCGAAATGGGGTGGCGCGTGACCGCGCAGAACCTCAACCTCAACCGCGACTACGTCAAGGCCGATGCGCCGGAGATGCAGGCCATGCTGCGCCTGGTGCAGCAATGGGACCCGCTGCTCTACGTCGACCTGCACGCCACCGACGGCGCCCAGTTCGAGCATGATGTTTCGATCCAGGTCGAACCGCTGCACGCCGGCGACACCCGCCTGGCCGGCGACGGCAAGGTGTTGCGCGATGGCGTGATTGCCGATCTGAAGCGCCACGGTTCGTTGCCGCTGCCGTACTACCCTTCTTTCGTGGTCGACGATGATCCGGCCTCGGGCTTCGAGGATTCAGTGCCGCCGCCGCGCTTCTCGCACGGCTATTTCTTGCTGCGCAATCGCTTCGGCATGCTGGTCGAAACCCATTCGTGGAAGCCGTATCCGCAGCGCGTGCAGATCATGCGCAACACGATTGTCGCAGCGCTGGAACAAGCCGCTCGGCACGGCGCGCAATGGCAAGCCGACGCCGCTGCCGCCGATCGCGCCGACCTCGCCGGGCAACCGGTAGCGCTGGACTACAAGGCCGGCGAGCACGTGCGCCAGGTCGACTTCCGTGGCTACAAGTACACCCGCACGCCGTCGCCGATCTCCGGCGCGCTGATGACGCGCTACGACGAGAACACGCCGCAAATCTGGCACCTGCCCTTGCGCGACGACATCCGCCCCAGCGTGATCGTCGATGCGCCGCGCGGCGGCTATGTCGTGCCCGCCGCGCAGGCGGCCTGGGTCGGCGAGAAACTGCGTCAGCACGGCATTGACTTCCACCCGCTCGATGCACTCGGCGCGCAGCCGCTGCAGTCGTTCCGTGCCGACAAAGCCGAGTTCGCCGCGCAGTCTCTGGAAGGCCACCAGCGCCTGAGCGTGCAGGGCCAGTGGCACGACGACTCGCGTGCGATTGGCGCCGGGGCGTTGTTCGTGCCGATCGCCCAGCCGCAGGCGCGCCTGGTGATGGCCTTGCTCGAACCGCAGGCGCCCGACTCGCTGCTGCAATGGGGCGAGTTCAACAACGCGTTCGAGCGCAAGGAATACATGGAAGCCTATGTCGCCGAGGAAGTGGCCGAGAAGATGCTCGCGGCCGACCCCGCGCTGAAGGCCGATTTCGAACGCCGCCTGCGCGAAGACGCCGCCTTCGCCAACGATCCGCGCGCGCGCCTGGAATTCTTCTACCGCCGCCACCCCAGCTGGGACGAGCGCTATCGCTTGTACCCCGTGCTGCGCAGCGAGCGCGTCCTGCCCTGAGATCCCCGATGTCCAATTTCCCCCTGCTCTTCGCACGTCCGCCGATGAAAACGATTTCAGTCCTGACCCGCTGTCTGCTGGCACTGGCTGTCTGCTTGCCCGCCCTCGCCATGGCGGCCCCTGCGGCCGCCGCCGCGTCCGCCGTGCAGCAGCGGGATGCATTGACCGTGGTCACGCTCAATCTCTATCACGACCGTGAGGATTGGCCGCGGCGGCGCGTGCAGATCCTGGAGACGCTGCAGCGCCTGCGCCCGGATGTCATCGCGCTGCAGGAAGTCATCCAGCGCGAAGGCCTGCAGAACCAGGCGCAATGGCTCGCCGATGCGCTGGGCTATCAGTGGCGCTTCGTCAGTACCGACCCGGTCGGCAGGCCGATGCGCTACGGCAATGCGGTGCTCAGCCGGCATCGCCTGCTGTCCAGCGCCGAGCTGCGCCTGCGCCCGCTGGAAGACAGCCGCACCGCGCTGCGCGTGCGCCTGGACGTACACGGCCGCACGCTCGATGCCTATGTCACCCATCTGCAGTGGCAGCACACCGCCGAAGGCGCGCAGATGCGCGCGACCCAACTGGCCGACCTGCTGCCGTGGATCACCCGCGAGTCGGCCGGCGTGCCGGTGGTGCTGGCCGGCGATTTCAACGCCAGCGACGAAGCGCCCGAACTGGCGCCGCTGCTTGAACATTTCGAGGACGGCTATCGCGCCGTGCATCCTGGACGCGACACTGCCGCCGATACCACCCTGGACCCGGCCAGCGCGCCGCCAATGCGCGTGGACCACGTATTCGTGCAGCGCGGCGCCTTTGCCGTGCGCGCCAGCGAGCGCCTGTTCCAGCAGCGCGACCGCGACCAGGTGCGCGCCTCCGACCACTACGGTGTGCTGACGCGTTTGCAGTGGCTGCCGGCCAGCGCTTCGGCGCAACCCTGGCGCGACCGCACGCTCACGCCCAGCCGTCGCGCCGGCCTGCTGGTGGCGGCGATGACCCAGGACGAGAAGTTCCAGATGGTGCGTAGCTACTTCGGTATCGGCGACAAGCGCCCGCCGCTGGCACTGGGATCGGCCGGCTACGTGCCGGCGATCGAGCGCCTGGGGGTGCCGGCGCAGCAGCTCGCCGATGCCGGCGTCGGCGTCACCAACCCCGGCGGCATGCGCCCCGGCGATGTATCCACGGCGATGCCTTCCAACCTCGCCCTGGCCTCCTCCTGGAACCGCGCGCTGGCCTATGAGGGCGGCCGCACCATGGGTCGCGAGAGCTGGCAACAGGGTTTCAACGTGCTGCTGGCCGGCAGCGTCAACCTGCAGCGCGACCCGCGCAACGGCCGCAATTTCGAGTACGCCGGCGAAGATCCGCTACTGGCCGGGCGCATTGTCGGCGAATCGATTCGCGGCGTGCAGGCCGAGCACGTGGTCTCGACGATCAAGCATTACGCGATGAACGACATGGAGACCGCGCGCAACCAGCACAGCGCGCAAATCGGCGAACAGGCGATGCGCGAGTCGGACCTGCTGGCGTTCGAGCTGGCGCTGGGCATCGGCGAGCCAGGCTCGGTGATGTGCGCCTACAACCGCATCAACGGCATCTACGCCTGCGAGCATGATCAACTGCTCAATCGCATCCTCAAGCAGCAGTGGCATTGGTCCGGCTATGTGATGTCCGACTGGGGCGGCGTGCACAGCGGTTCGAAGGCGGCATTGGCCGGGCTGGACCAGCAATCGGCCGGCGAAGTCTTCGACAAGGCCGTGTTCTTCCACCAGCCGCTGCGCATGGCCGTAGCCGCCGGGATCGTGCCGCAGGCCCGGCTGGACGACATGGCGCAGCGCATCCTCTATGCCTTCTTCGCCACCGGCGCCTTCGATGCCCCACCACAGCGCGGGCCGATCGACGCCGACGCCGGCTTGCGTGCCGCGCAACAGGTCGCCGAGGAAGGCAGCGTACTGCTGCGTAACGAGGGTGGCGTGCTGCCGATCGCTGGCGATGTGCAACGCATCGCGGTCATCGGCGGGCATGCCGACAAGGGCGTGATCGGCGGCGGCGGCTCTTCGATGGTCGGCTGGACTGCGCTGGGAACCAACGCGGTGCCGGGGCTGGCGCCGACCACCTGGCCGGGACCGGTGATGTTCCATCCCTCCTCGCCACTGCGGGCCTTGCGCGAGCGGTTCCCGCAGGCGCGCATCGATTACCTGGACGGTCGCGACCGCGGCGCCGCCGCACGCCTGGCCGCGCAAGCGCAGGTGGCGATTGTTTTCGCCACGCAGTGGTCGGCCGAATCGGTCGACCTGCCGGACATGCGCTTACCCGACCAGCAGGACGCGTTGATCGCGGCGGTGGCGGCGGCCAACCCGCGCACGGTAGTGGTGCTGGAAACCAACGGCCCGGTGCGGCTGCCGTGGCTGGCGCAGGTACCGGCGCTGCTGCAGGCGTGGTATCCGGGCATCGGTGGCGGACCGGCGATCGCCGACCTGCTCAGTGGCCGCGCCAACTTCTCAGGCCGGCTGCCGGTGACCTGGCCGGTGGACGAATCGCAGTTGCCGCGCCCGCAGATCCCCGGCCTGGGCTTCAAGCCGGCCCAGCCGGCCGGCGCCACCATCGACTACGACATCGAAGGCGCCAACGTCGGCTACAAATGGTTTGCGGCGCGCGCGCTCAAGCCACAGTTCGCCTTCGGCCATGGCCTGTCCTACACCCGCTTCCGCTACGACAACCTGGCGCTGGCCGTCCATGGCACGCGCTTGGTCGCCAGCTTCGACGTCCACAATGAGGGCGAGCGTGCCGGCGCGGCAGTGCCGCAGTTGTACGTGCGGGTCCCGGGCAACGCGCCGGCGCCGTTGCGACTGGCCGGCTGGCGCAAGCAGCTGCTGCAACCGGGGCAGACCCAGCGCCTGGAGGTAGAACTGGAACCGCGCACCCTGGCCAACTTCGACACCGCCACGCAACAGTGGCGCATTGCGCCCGGCAGCTACGAGGTCACGCTGGCGCAGGCGGCGGACGTGCCGGTCGCGCAGGCCACGGCGGAACTGCCAGCAACGGTCCTCGCTATCGACTGCGCTGACGCCCAGCCCTGCACGGCGCCTGCACCTTGACGCGTTAGCATCGGCGAATGTCTCTCTATCCCTTGCATCGCCTCGCCCGCTGGAGCTGGCTGCCGACCTTGCTGGTCGGCAGCCTGGCGCATGCGCACAGCCCGGGCGTGCCGCTGGCGCTGCCGCCCAGCGTTGGCGACGGCGTGTTCACCGTGGCCACCTTCAGCCTGGCACCGGATCGCGCCAATTGGGTTTCGCATCGCGATGGCATCGTCGAGGCCTTGCGGGCGCTGGCACCGGACGTGGTGGCGCTTCAGGATGTGGAGCAGTCGCCGGAAGTGCCGAACCAGGCGTGCTGGCTGGCCGCCCAGCTCGACTACGGCTGCAGCTTCATCAGTGCCGACCCGCCGAGCCGGCCACACCGCTTCGGCAACGCGCTGCTGACCCGGCGCCCGATCAGCGGCGATGCGGTGACCTTGCTGCATCCGTTCGAAATGGCCAGCACCGCCGGCATGGTGCGGATGGAAATCGCCGGCCTGCCGGTCAATGCCTATGTCACCCAGCTGCACCCCGGCGATGCACACAGCGACGACGGGCTGATCCGCGCACGCCAGGTGGTCAACTTGCTGCGCTGGATGGAAGTCACCGACGACGGCCTGCCGAGCGTGTTGATGGGCGACTTCTCATGCGCCGCCGGCGCCGCCGAACTGGAGGCGCTGGCCGCGCAATACCAGGAAGTGCGGGCCCCACGCCCGCACGAACAGGCCGGCGCATTGGACCTGGGGGCGGCGGCCGAACCGGTGCCCACCGGCCACGATCACATCCTGCTGCGCAAGGACGGCTTCCGCGTGCTGCACCTGGCTGCGTTGCGCCTGCCCGGTGCCGATGGACCGCAGGCGCGCGGACTGGTGGCCACGGTACAGCTGCTGCGTCCCCAGGCGGCCGCGCCCTGAGCCGTCGCGGAAACGACAAAGGCCGGGCGAACCCGGCCTTTGTCTGGCGTTGAAGGAGATGGAAGCTCAGGCAATCGCTGCGTGGTAGCGGCGCTCGACTTCGTTCCAGTCCACGACGTTGTAGAACGCGCCGATGTATTCCGGGCGACGGTTCTGGTACTTCAGGTAATAGGCGTGTTCCCACACGTCCAGGCCGAGGATCGGCGTGTTGCCTTCCATCAGCGGGCTGTCCTGGTTGGCGGTGCTTTCGACCACGACCTTCTTGTCCGGGGTCACGCTCAGCCACGCCCAGCCCGAGCCGAAGCGGCTGATGGCGGCCTTGGTGAAGGCTTCCTTGAACTTCTCGAAACCGCCGACGTCGCGATCAATGGCCTTTGCCACCTCGCCCACCGGCTCACCGCCGCCCTGGGGCGACATCACCGTCCAGAACAGCGAGTGGTTGGCGTGGCCACCGCCGTTGTTGCGCACCGGACCCTGCAGGTTTTCCGGCAGCGACTTCAGCCGCGAGACCAGCTCTTCCACCGGCAGGTCGGCATATTCGGTGCCTTCGAGCGCGGCGTTGACGTTGTTGATGTAGGTCTGGTGGTGCTTGGTGTGGTGGATTTCCATCGTCTGCGCATCGATGTTCGGCTCGAGCGCGTCGTAGGCGTAAGGCAGCTTGGGGAGGGTGTAGGCCATCGGGGGTCTCCTGACTCGTTCGTCCGCGGCAGAGCGGACGTTGCGTTGACAATGTTAAGGATGCGGCGGGAACTTACCAAGTGCACGCGCGGGGATGGAGCATCCCACCCCACCGTCGGCCCGCACCGGCGAGGCCGCAACGATGCCGCAGGCACCGGTTACCCCGGCGTGAACCACGCTTCGTTCAAGCGCTCCACAGCCAACAATGCGCATACTCTTGCCACCTTGGACCGGCAGGAACTTCACCGATGATGCGCAGACCCGGCTTGCTGATCGTCGCCTTGCTGTTGCTCGTCGGCGGCCTGTGGTGGCTGCGTTCGATGCAACAGCCGCACCCGCAATTCGCACCGGCGCTGAGCCAGACCAGCGCGCCTGGGCCCACCGCCCGTGCGCCAGGAAGCGCGTCGAGCCCGCTGCCCGCGTTCCTGCCCAACGAAGCGCGCCAGACCCTCGTCCTGATCCAACGTGGCGGGCCCTTTCCCTATTCCCAGGACGGCAGCGTGTTCGGCAACCGCGAGGGCCACCTGCCCTCGCGCCCACGCGGCTATTACCGCGAGTACACGGTCGATACCCCGGGGCTGTCGCATCGGGGCACGCGCCGGATCGTGACCGGTGGCGATCCGGTCGAGATCTGGTACTACAGTGACGACCATTACGAGACCTTCCGCAGCTTCAGCGTGCCGGCGCAGGTGCAGCCATGAGCGCGCATTTCGATCTCGATCTTGGCGATCCGGGGCAATCGGGCGTCTACCGGGTCGACCCGGCGGCGCTGGACACCATGGCCGCCCTCGCGCGCGACGCAGGCCTGCGCATCCTGCGCGTGGACCTGGCCGGCTGTGCGAGCAAGCGCACCCTGCTGGCGCGCCTGGCGGCGCAACTGGACTTCCCGCATGGCAGTGGCTTGAATTGGGACGCGCTCTCCGACAGCCTGCGCGACCTTTCCTGGTTGCCAGCCGGCGGCTATGCGCTGTTGCTCGAAGCGGCCGACGCATTGCGCGCCGGCGCCGCGGAAGACTTCCATTTCCTGCTCGACATCCTCGACGAGGCGGCCCAGGCCTGGGCTGCCGCCGGCGTGCCGTTCGTAGCGTTCGTGTGCCTGGCCGACGAGGTAGACGCGCCCTTGTAGGAGCGGCCTAGCTATCCAGCTCCTGCCAACGCGCGTAGGCCTGGTCGAGATCGGCCTGGGCCGCTGCCATTTCCTGCGTGTGTGCGGCCTGGGCGGCACTGTCGCGCTGGTAGAAGGCCGGGTCGTTCATTGCTTCGGCCAGCTGCGACAACTTGGTTTCTAGCGTTTCGATCCGCACTGGCAGCTGCTCCAGCTCGCGCGCTTCCTTGTAGCTGAGCTTGCGCTTGGCCGGTGCCGCGGCAGCGGGCGCGGCCGCGACGGGCGCCGATGCCGCAGTTGCCACGGACCTCGCAATCGGCGCATCCCCCTGCGGCCGCTGCCGCAACCAGTCGCTATACCCACCCACGTAGTCACCGACGCGGCCGTCGCCTTCCATCACCAGCGTGGAAGTGACCACGTTGTCGAGGAAGTCGCGGTCATGGCTGACCAGCAGCAAGGTGCCGGTGTAATCGGCCAGCAACTCCTCCAATAGTTCGAGGGTTTCGACATCGAGGTCGTTGGTCGGTTCGTCCATCACCAGCAGATTGGAGGGCTGCGCGAACAGGCGCGCCAGCAGCAAGCGGTTGCGCTCGCCGCCAGAGAGCCGGGTGATCGGCGCGCGCGCGCGTTCGGGCGTGAACAGGAAGTCCTGCAAATAGGCATGCACATGCTTGCGCTTGCCATTGACCTCGATGAAGTCGGCGCCTTCGGCCACGTTCTCGATCGCGTTCCAATCCTCGCGCAACGTGGCGCGGTACTGGTCGAAGTAGGCGATCTGCAGATTGGTGCCCTGCACGATTTCGCCTTGCTGCGGCTGCAACTCACCCAGCAACAGCTTCAACAGCGTGGTCTTGCCGCTGCCGTTGGGGCCGATCAGGCCGATGCGGTCGCCGCGCAGGATGGTGCTGGAAAAGTCGCGCACCATGACGCGCTCGCCGAAGGAGAATTCGACATCGCGCGCCTGGATCACCTTCTTGCCCGACGATTCGCCCTGCGCGGCCTGCATGCGCACGTTGCCGCCGAGGTCGCGGCGTTGCGAGCGTTCCGAACGCATCGCCTTGAGCCGGCGCACGCGGCCTTCGTCGCGGGTGCGGCGGGCCTTGATGCCCTGGCGGATCCACACTTCTTCCTGCGCCAGCATCTTGTCGAAGCGCGCGTTCTCCTGCGCCTCGGCATTGAGCCGCTCTTCGCGCCGGCGCTCGTAGTTGGCCCAATCGCCGGGCCAGCTGGTGACCTGGCCGCGGTCGATCTCGACGATGCGGGTGGCCAGCGCACGCAGGAAGCGACGGTCGTGGGTGACGAACACCACGCTACCGTTCCAGCCCTTGAGGAACAGTTCGAGCCAGTCGATGGCCTCGATGTCGAGGTGGTTGGTCGGCTCGTCGAGCAGCAGCACGTCCGGTGCCGATACCAGCGCGCGCGCCAGCAGCACGCGTCGCTTCATGCCGCCGGACAGGCGCGCGAATTCAATATCGCCATCGAGGTCGAGGCGAGCCAGGGTCTCTTCGACCCGTCGGTCCAGCGCCCAGCCGTTGGCGGCGTCGATCTTGGCCTGGACGCGGCCGAGGGCGTCGCCATCGAAGACCTCGGCGTGGCTGAGGTGATGGAACTCGGCCAGCCAGTGGCCGAGTTCGCCGAGGCCATCGGCGACCACGTCGAAAACGCTGCCACTGGCGCTCAGCGGCACTTCCTGTTCGAGCCGGGCGATCCGCACGCCCTGCTGTACGCGGATTTCGCCATCGTCCGGGCGCAATTCCCCGGCGATGAGCTTCATGAGGGTGGATTTGCCGGCACCGTTGCGGCCGATCAGGGCGATACGCTCGCCCGGCTCGATCGTCAGTTCGGTCTTTTCCAGCAACAACGGGCCGCCGACGCTGTAGTCGACGTTCTGCAGAGTGATCAAAGGCATGCGGCCATTGTAAGCGGCGGCGGCCCCGTCCGCGCCCCCGCTCAGGGGACGCGGACCCACCGGGGCCTGACCGCTGCCTTCACCACTGGTAGCCAGCGCCGACCGAGAAGCCAAAATCGCGCTCAGTGTTGGTGCTCACGTTCGCCTTCAGAATGTATTGTCCGTCATCGGTCATCGTCGACAGCCCGACCGCCATGGCCATCTCGCCCTGGTAGCCGCCCATGCCTACCGCCAGCATGTTGCCGCCGGGGATCGTGGCCTGCGGCATGCCCGCCATGGCCATCGCCGAGGCCGTACCGCCACGCATTTCGTCGCGCATCGTGCGCATGTCGCCTTCAACGTCCTGCAACCGCATGTCCGTGTACTGGCGGGACTGCAACAGGTTGTCGTCCAGGCCAGCC